>JANTFS010000071.1 GCA_024763335.1 Paracoccaceae bacterium
CTATAGATCGTAGGCTTGGTAGGCCATTACCCCACCAACTACCTAATCTAACGCGGGCCGATCTCTCTCCGATAAATCTTTCCCCCGAAGGGCGTATACGGTATTAAACCCAGTTTCCCGGGACTGTTCCGTAGAGAGAGGCACGTTCCCACGCGTTACTAACCCGTCCGCCACTAAGCCCGAAGGCTTCGTTCGACTTGCATGTGTTAGGCCTGCCGCCAGCGTTCGTTCTGAGCCAGGATCAAACTCTCAAGTTGAAAAGCTGTTACCAGCTTATCCTTGACGTTCGAACCTCTGCACATCAATCCCGATCGGCTAAGATCGGGACCGTCTCTGTTTGTTGTGCTTCAGGTTTCATCAGAAACCGAAAGCCGTACAAACAGTGAAGCTGACTATCCATTATCGGGCCGAAGCCCTAGGTAGTTTGATATGCAGGTGTTGATCCATCGAATGAACCAAACCGCCCACATATCTCTTCAGAAACCAGCAATTTCAAAGAGCGTAGAGCACAAAACCAAACCAGCGCGCCATTTCCTTTATGGCGCCGCCCGCCCGATCCGTCCTCTGTTTTTCTCCGCCTTGGTGACCGTGTGGCCCGTCCGGCGCCCCGTTGCAGCGTGTCCGCTGCGTCGGTGAGGGGGTATTTACGGCTCGGTGCCGGGGGGTGCAAGGGGTTTTTTTCAGAAAGATGACATTTTTTCGCCAATCCATGTTTTTTTCCCAAAAAACAATGAGTTACGAAACCAATCACCTCACTATTGCCATTTGTCAGCCGTCAAAGCCACCGCCATTCGGCCCGAAAACCCTCACATTCCCAGCCTATCCACAGACTCATATGGGGTCGGGGGCCGCATTTTTCAAAATTTGGGCCGGAATCGGAGCCGATTCACCCGTCCAGCCCCCCCGACTCGCGACTCGGCGCACCGATTCATCCGCGACTCGCCCATATTTCGGGCGTTTCGCCTCGAAAATCAGATCGGACAGCGCACCAGAGGGCGGATTCGCGCTTCATACGCCTCGCGCAGCGCCACGTGGACCGACTCGCTCAGTCGGGGCAGATCGGAAACCCGCGCGTTGCGTTGGGCCTGCTCGGGGCGCGACACCCCGGCGATCACCGAGCTCACCGCGTCATGGTCGAGAATCCAACGTAACGCGAAGTCGGCGAGGCTCATTCCTTCGGGCACATGCGGGCGGATCAGATCGAGCGCGTCGATGGCCTTGTCCATCTCGATCCCCGCGAAGGTCTCGCCCACGGAAAACGCCGCGCCATCGGCGTTGTAATTGCGATGGTCAGTCTGGGGGAACTTGTGCCCCTTCTCATATTTGCCCGTGAGCACACCCGAGGCCAGCGGCAGGCGCACAATGATCCCGACGTCTTTTTCCTTCGCCTCATCGAAAATCTCCCAGGCCGCATCCTGCCGGTAGAGATTGAAAATGATCTGGAGCGTGGCAAGCCCGGGCTGGGCCATGCAGGTCCGGGCTTCGGCGAGCGTCTCGACGCTGGCGCCCCAGTTCTTCGCAAGACCCTCGGCCTTCATCTCTTCCATGATGCCGAAAATTGCGCCGTCTTCGAGCACGGTCGGCGGCACGCAGTGGAGCTGGATCAGATCGAGGCTATCGACCCCCAGCCGCGCCGCTGAGGCTTTCAGGTGATCGCGGATCGCGCTTTTCTCATACTTGTCGGGATAGAGCGCCTCGGTGCGGCCCACCTTGGTGGCCACCACCGAGCCCTTCCCCGGCCCTTTCAGGAACATCCCCACCTGGGTCTCGCTGCGCCCCGCGCCGTAGACATCGGCGGTGTCGAAAAAGGTGATCCCGGCGTCATGCGCCGCCTTGAGAGCTGCCTGAGAGGTGGCGTCTTCGATCGGGCCGAAATCGCCCCCGAGTTGCCAGCACCCCATGCCGATCTCGGAAACTGTGAGACCTGTCTTGCCGAGCTTTCGGGATTTCATGTTTGCCTCCTGTGGACTGGAAGCAGACTATATCCGAACCGTGCGTTGTCCAGAGCGCCGCGGCAGTTTCAAGCGCAGCAGAAGAAGGCCGAGCGCAAGCGCCAAATAGATGAGAGGCTCGATCTGCCAGCCTTTGCGCAGCATGACGAAATGGGCAGCCCCCAGCATCACCGCGGGGTAGACCAGCCAGTGCAACCTGCGCCAGCGCGGTCCGAGCTTGCGCACCGACGCATTGTTGGAGGTGACGGCGAGGGGCACCAGGATGGCAAACCCAACCATGCCGATGGTAATGTAGGGGCGCTTGAGAAGGTCGGCCCAGATCCGCGAGGGATCGCGGATATCAAGCGCGAGCCACACCAGCAGGTGCATTCCTACATAGTAGAACGCCAGAAGGCCGATCGCGCGGCGAAAGCGGATCAGGCTGATCCCGGTGAATCGGCGCAAGGGCGTGATGGCGAGCCCGAGCAGCAGGAATTGCAGACCGAGCAGCCCGAGCCGGTGCTCGAGCGCCGAGATCGGTTCAGCGCCGAGCCCGCCCGTGACTCCGAGGTAGAGATACCAGAACGGCGGCAGCAGCCCGGCCACATAGAGCGGCCAGATCGGCACCCGGCGAAGCCGCGCGTTGATCAGATCGACGAGAGCCACCATCAGAAATTCTTCGCGAGATCCATCCCGGCATAGAGATCGGCCACCTCTTCCTCGTAGCCGTTGAACATCAGCGTGTCGATCCGGGGCGAAAAGAACCCGGCACCGATTTCGCGCTCGGCGGCTTGGCTCCACCGGGGATGGTCCACCTGCGGGTTCACATTGGCATAGAAGCCGTATTCGTCGGGGCCGGCCTTGTTCCAGCTCGTCGGCGGCTGGGTGTCGGTGAGGCTGATCCGCACGATCGACTTGATCGACTTGAAGCCATACTTCCACGGCACCACCAATCTGAGCGGGGCGCCATTCTGTTTGAGAAGGTCCTCGCCATAAAGGCCCGTGGCCAGCAGGGTAAGCGGATGCATCGCCTCGTCGAGGCGTAACCCCTCGACATAGGGCCAGTCGAGCACGCGGAAGCGGGTGCCACGCATTTCCTTGCGCCGAAGGAGCGTCTCAAAGGCCACATATTTTGCCGAGGGCTGCACGCCGACGCGTTCCAGAAGCGCGCGCAGCTCGAAGCCGTTCCACGGGATCACCATCGACCAGGCCTCGACGCAGCGGAAACGGTAGATCCGCTCCTCGATATCCATGCCCTTGAGCACGTCGGCAAGGTCATAGGTGCCTGGCCGGTCCACAAGCCCATCGATCTTCACGCTCCACGGGTCAATCGTCATCTTCTGCGCATAGGTGGCCGGGTCGTCCTTGCCGGTGCCGAATTCGTAGAAATTGTTGTAGCCCGTGATGTGCTCGAATTTCGTTGGCTCCCGCTCGATCGGCACCTCCGCCGCCACGGGCCCCGCGATCGAGCCAAGGCCCAACCCGGCGGCGCCCGCGATGATTTCGCGCCGATTGAGATAGGCCTCTTTCGGCGTCACGTCCGCCCAGCCCAGCTTGTTCTTGAAACCCATTTCGTGCCTCTTGTTTGTCTGCCCTTCACCTAGCCCACGTGCGGGCAAGCGCCAAAACAAGATCGATCACGTTGCCGCGTGTGTGCTGTAACTTGGATAGATCTCGTTCATCGGGATCGAACGGCCATCGTTTTGCACGATCCGCACGTGCCGCCGGCGCATCTGCCGCGGCTCGGCCACACCGACGGAATGCGCGATGGTCTCGACCTCCTTGATCACGCTGGTGGCAAAATGCGCGACCTTCTCGGCCTTGTCTTCCGGCACAAGGCCCTTCTGGAGCCGCTTGTCATGGGTGGTGATGCCGGTCGGGCAGGTATTGCGATTGCATTTCAGCGCCTGGATGCAGCCGAGCGAGAACATGAAGCCGCGCGCGCTGGTCACGAAATCGGCGCCGGCGCAAATCGCCCAAGCCACATCCCCCGGGTTGACGAGCTTGCCGCTGGCAACAAGGCGAATGCGATCGTGCAGGCCGCGCTGGTCGCGCAAATCGCAAATCCGCGGCAGCGCCTCGCGGATCGGCATGCCGACGAGATCGATCAGCGGCATCGGCGCCGCCCCGGTGCCGCCCTCGCCGCCATCGATGGTGATGAAGTCCGGTGCGCTATCGGCGCCGCGATGCAGGATGAGATCGAACAGCTCGGCGAAGGGGTCCACCCGACCCACCACCGTCTTGATCCCCACCGGCTTGCCGGTCACCTCTCTTATGTGGCCGACCATGTCGAGCAGATCGCCCCAATCGTCGATCTCCTTGTGCCGGTTCGGGCTCTCGCTGGGCTGACCTTCGGGGATGCCCCGGATCGCCGCGATCTCGGCATTCACCTTGGCGGCGGGCAGGATACCCCCCTTCCCGGGCTTGGCACCCTGCGCGAGCTTGAGCTCAAACATCTTCACCTGCGGGTGCGCCGCCACCTCGCGCAGCTTGTCATCCGACAGCCCGCCATCCGGCCCGCGCACACCATACTTTGCGGTGCCGATCTGAAACACGACATCGGCCCCACCCTCGAGATGAAACGGCGAGACCCCACCCTCGCCGGTATTGAGCCAGACGCCAGCCTTGCGCGCGCCTATCGACAACGATCGCACCGCCGGTCGCGACAGCGCGCCATAGCTCATGCCGGAAATGTTGAAGAACGAAGGCGCGACGTAGGGCTCGCGCGCATTCGGGCCAATCACGAGGGATTCGGACTTGGCATATTGGTCGCCCAGCGGCGGGAAGGCCGCGTTCATGAAGATCGGCGTGCCGGGCTGCGAGATGTTGCGGGTCGAGCCGAAGGCCACGGTGTTGTCTTGCCCATCTGCGGCCCGGTAGATCCAATCGCGCTGTGCCCGGTTGAACGGCATCTCCTCGCGGTCCATGGCAAAGAAATATTGCCGGAAGAACTCGCCCAGCTCGGTAAACACCCGGCGGAAGCGCCCGATCACCGGGTAGTTGCGCCGCACCGCGTCGGCCGTCTGGGTCCGGTCGATCGCATACATCAGTATGGCCGCGGCGAGCCCTGTTCCGACAAGGAAGACGAAGACGAGCGCCAGAAGCTCAAGAACCCAGACAGTTGTACCCATGCGCGTGCCTCCCGGTTGGCCCGATCATAGGCAGAACCCGGGGCCCGCGGGAAGCCAAAGCTGCGGGCCTTCCGGCAAGGTCACCACGAAAAGAAAGGGCGGAGAAACCTCCGCCCTTTCACACTCTGTCTAAAGGCCTCAGTGGACGACGGCATCATCCGGTGTCGGACGGTTCGACCCACCGACCTTTTCTCCGATGATGAGCCCATCGGCTCCGGCCGTGACCGGCACCGTCTCACCATCCATGATGTCGCCGGCAAGCAGACGCTCGGCCAACGGATCCTGCAACGAGCGCTGGATCACCCGCTTGAGCGGCCGCGCGCCATAGACCGGATCGTAGCCCTGATCGGCCAGCCACGTCTTGGCGTCCTCGTCCAGCGTGAGCGTGATGTTGCGCTTGGCAAGACGCTTGGCCAGACGCCCGAGCTGGATATCGACGATCCCGTCCATATCGGCACGCGT
This sequence comes from Paracoccaceae bacterium, assembly GCA_024763335.1. Classification (GTDB taxonomy): domain Bacteria; phylum Pseudomonadota; class Alphaproteobacteria; order Rhodobacterales; family Rhodobacteraceae; genus Sinisalibacter. The sequence continues at coordinate 5,525 of JANTFS010000071.1, forward strand.
CAAGCGATCGAAAATGATCACCTCGTCGAGCCGGTTCAGGAACTCGGGCCGGAAGTGAGCCCGAACCGCATCCATGACATCGCGCTTTGCCTCGGAGGCATCGGCCCCCTCGGGAAGCTGGCTCAACGCTTGGCTACCAAGGTTCGAGGTCAGCACAATCAGCGTTTGCTTGAAGTCGACAGTGCGGCCTTGTCCGTCGGTCAGCACGCCATCATCGAGCACCTGCAGGAGCACGTTGAAGACATCCGGGTGCGCCTTCTCGACCTCGTCGAACAGCACCACCTGATAGGGCCGGCGGCGGACAGCTTCGGTGAGCACGCCGCCCTCGTCATAACCCACGTAGCCCGGCGGTGCGCCGATCAGGCGGGCGACCGAGTGCTTCTCCATGAACTCCGACATGTCGATGCGCACCATCGCGTTGTCATCATCAAACAGATACTCGGCCACGGCCTTGGTCAGCTCGGTCTTACCCACGCCGGTCGGCCCAAGGAACAGGAACGAGCCAAGCGGCCGGTTCTCGTCATTGAGGCCTGCGCGAGCTCGCCGCACGGCGTTGGCCACGGCGGTCACGGCCTGTTTCTGGCCGATCACCCGTTTGCCGATCTCCTCTTCCATGCGCAGGAGCTTCTCGCGCTCGCCTTCGAGCATCTTCGAGGTCGGAATGCCCGTCCAGCGCTCGACAACGGCGGCGATCTGCTCGGGCCGCACGGCCTCTTCGACCATCACGTCATCTTCGCGGTTCTCGGCTTCGGACAGCTTCTTCTCAAGTTCCGGGATGATCCCGTAGGACAGCTCCCCGGCGCGCCCAAGGTCGCCCTCGCGCTTGGCGGCATCAAGCTCGGCGCGGGCGCGGTCCAACTGCTCTTTGAGCTCGCGGGCACCTTCCAGCTTGTCGCGCTCGGCCTGCCACTTGGCGGTCAGACTTGCCGATTTCTCCTGCAACTCGGCCAACTCTTCCTCGAGCTTGGCGAGCCGGTCTTTCGACGCCTTGTCGTCTTCCTTCTTGAGCGCCTCGGCCTCGATCTGCATTTGCAGAATCTGCCGGTCGAGTTGGTCAAGCTCCTCGGGCTTCGAATCCACCTCCATGCGCAGCCGCGAGGCGGCCTCGTCAACGAGGTCGATCGCCTTGTCGGGCAGGAAGCGGTCGGTGATGTAGCGATGCGAGAGCGTCGCCGCCGCCACCAGCGCCGAGTCGGAAATCCGCACGCCGTGGTGCAGCTCATACTTCTCCTTGATGCCGCGCAGGATCGAGATCGTGTCTTCCACCGACGGCTCTTCCACCATCACCGGCTGGAACCGGCGGGCAAGGGCCGCGTCTTTCTCGACATACTTGCGGTATTCATCAAGCGTGGTGGCACCAACGCAGTGCAGCTCACCGCGCGCAAGCGCCGGCTTGATGAGGTTGGCCGCGTCCATTGCGCCGTCAGATTTGCCGGCACCCACGAGCGTGTGCATCTCGTCGATGAACAGGATGATCTCGCCCGCCGCGGCCGTAACTTCGTTCAGCACCGCTTTCAGCCGTTCTTCAAACTCGCCACGGTATTTCGCGCCGGCAATCAGCGCGCCCATGTCGAGCGCGAGCAGTTTCTTGTCCTTGAGCGATTCCGGGACGTCGCCATTGACAATCCGCAGGGCCAGACCCTCGGCGATCGCGGTTTTACCAGTGCCGGGTTCACCGATCAGAACCGGGTTGTTCTTGGTCCGGCGGCTGAGCACCTGCATCGTGCGACGGATTTCCTCGTCGCGGCCAATGATCGGGTCGATCTTGCCCTCGGCAGCGGCTTCGGTGAGGTCGCGCGCATATTTCTTCAGCGCCTCGTAGTTGTCTTCGGCCGAAGCGGAATCAGCCGTGCGGCCCTTTCGCACGTCGTTGATCGCCGCGTTGAGGTTCTGTGCCGTCACCGCGCCCGCTTCGAGCGCCTCCTTGGCCTTCGATTTGACCAGCGCCAGCGCGGTCAACAGCCGCTCGACCGGAACGAACGAATCGCCCGCCTTCTTCGCCAGTTTCTCGGCTTCATCGAGAACCCGGCCGGTCTCGTTGGAAAGATAGATCTGCCCCGCGTCGCCCGACACTTTCGGAATCCGCGCCACGGCGGCATCAACCGCCTCGACCACACGTTTGGGCTCGCCGCCTGCCTTTCGGATCAGGTTGGCGGCCATGCCTTCTTCATCATCCATCAGGGCCTTGAGCAGATGCTCGGGCGCAAGTTGCTGGTGGCTCTCGCGCAACGCGATCGTCTGGGCAGCCTGAATAAAGCCGCGCGACCGCTCGGTGAACTTCTCCAAGTTCATGTCTGTCTCCTTCTCTAAGCGCCCAATCCCCGGATGCCCGCTTGGCGGCACACCCTTTTGGGCCTCGGCTAACAGATGGGAAGACCGGGGAAAATCTGCAAGATCTCCCCTTTTCGATTTCGCCCCGGTCCGATTTCTGGGTTTAGCGATGTTTTTACCGACCTGTGTCAATCTGGTCCGGCACCTGGTCTTTGTGTGGGGTTGTAGCTCCAATGAAAGTGACAAGTATCGACATCACCGGCCTGCACTTCGACCAGGCGCTGTCGCACCATGAAGCATACGTCACCCTCGAGATCGAGCCGGTGCGCGACGACGCTCCGATGCTGGTGCATTTCCTCTGCCATTCTGCACGGGACCACGAAAGCCCATCGACACTGGTGACTCGTGATCTGGTTGAGGATGCCCTGCGGCAGGCCCACCGGATGCCGGGTTACCGGCGCGGAGAACGGGTGATCGAACTCGCCGATGCGGTGGCCAGGGAAGCGCACCAGCGCCTGACCGGCACCTGAGCCTGCGCGCGAGACGTGATCTTCTCGCCCGATTGCGGGAAAATGCGCTATCCTCGCCGAAACGGCAGGGGTGCGCAGATGGCCACACTCGACGACATCCGGCGGAAATCGAATTGGCGGCAGATCCTCGAAGGCCAGCCACAACACCTGATGATTCTCATCCTGCTGACACTCGGCGCCCTATCTCTTCTGAGCAATGGCCCGGACAACCGCCTCCTCGGCCTCTCCGCGGTGGGCTGGGCGAAGCTCGGCATCGCGCTGGCCATAATCCACCAGGTGGTCGTCGCCCTCGTGTTCCGGCTGCAATTGCATCGCAACCTGCTCACCCGCCTGTTTGGCGACCGCGACATGACGATCTGGGCCGCGATCTTCCTGCCGCTCCTTGCCGCCCGCCCGCTCACCATGATCATGACAGGCTGGGCCGATGACACCCCGATCACCGGATTGCGCTGGCTCGAAATCCCAGTCGGCGCCGCGCTACTCGCCGTGGCCGCCTGGGGCATGCAGTCGACGCTGGTGCATTTCACCCTGCCCCGCGCCCTGGGCGGCGACCATTTCCGTGAAGAGATCCGCGCCCTGCCCAAGGTGAGCGGCGGCGTCTTCGACTACACCGACAACGGCATGTATGGCGTCGTGTTCCTCGGCCTGTGGGGCCTCGCGCTGCTGTTCGGCTCGTGGAACGCCCTCGTTCTGGCGCTGTTTCAGCACGCCTATATCTGGGTCCACATGTATACCACCGAGGGCCCCGACATGCGCCGGCTCTACGGCGAGGCCGGGTTGACAGCCGCGCGGCAGGGGTGAAGAAGCAGGCGACCCAGGGAGCCCGCCATGACCGATGACCGCCTGATCGTTGCCCTTGATGTGCCCAACGCGCTGGAAGGCCTGAAACTGGCCCAGACGATCGGTGATGCCTGCCACTTCTACAAGATCGGCCTCGGCATGCTCACTGGCGGCGGGCTTGCGCTGGCCCGCGAACTGATCGACGAGATGGACAAGCGCGTGTTCCTCGACCTGAAGCTCTTCGACATCGGCAACACGATCGAAGCGGCAGTGCGCGGCCTCGCGCATTACGGGCTCGACTTTCTCACCGTGCATGGTGATCCCTACGTGGTCCGTGCCGCGGCCGAGGGGAAAGCCGGGTCGGATCTCAAGATCCTCGCCGTCACCGTCCTCACCTCGCTCGACCGCGCCGATCTCGACGCCGCCTTGATCCAGCCCGGAGATGTGCAGGACCTCGTCGTCGAACGCGCCCGGCGCGCGATGCAAGCCGGCGCCGACGGGGTGATCGCCTCGCCTCGGGAGGCCGCGTTGATCCGCGCCCTGCCCGAAGCGAAAGGCAAACTTATCGTCACCCCGGGCGTGCGCCCCGCCGGGGCCGCGCTTGGCGATCAGAAACGGGTGATGACGCCCGGCGACGCCATCCGCGCGGGCGCGGATCACATCGTCGTCGGCCGCCCGATCATCCGCTCCGACGATCCACGCGGCGCCACCCAGGCGGTGCTGGCCGAGCTGCGCTGACACAACCTCTTCTTTGGTCCGGAAATACCTCGGGGGGACCGTCGAAATCTCCGATTTCGGCGTGGGGGGCAGCGCCCCCCCAAAAAACAAAACGAGCGCGCCGCAGGCGCACAATTTTTGAAAACCCGGCGCTCAGTCCTCGTTGATGTCGCGATCGAAAGTCTTGCGCTGGCCGTGGCGGATTCCGAACACCTGGCGCAGCGCGATCCAGGCGACCAGCGACACGATCGAGAACACCACCAGCGCCCAAGGCAGGGAAAAGACCACAACCAGCGCCACGAGCACCCCCACGATCACCGCGCCAATTGCGAAACCGAGGAAGATGAACCCTGACACAAGCACCTCGAGGATTGCCAGCACAAGCCCGAAGGCAACCCAGGCCCACCAGATCTCCCAAACCGGCGCACCCCACATCATTTGCCATTTCCCTTCAGCATGGTGAAGGCATCGGCAAACGCATCAAGCGCGTTGGCGGGCAGGACCACCGTCTGCTTGCCATCGCCCTCGCCCAGTTTTGTCAACGCCTCGACCTGTTTCAGCGCCACTTGGTATTGCGCGGCCTCAAGCCCGTTCTGTGCGATCGCCTTGGCCACCACCTCGGTTGCATAGGCCTCCGCGTCGGCCTGTATGCGGCGCGCCTTCGCGGCCTGCTCGGCGGCGTAGAGCTCGGCATCGGCCTGCAATTCGACAGCTCGCTTCTGGCCCTCGGCCTCGGTCACCTGCGCCCGGCGGGCCCGCTCGGCGTTAAGCTGCTGAAGCATCGCGTCCCGCGTTGCCTGGTCGAGGTTCACATCGAGAATCTCGGCCCGCGTCACCTCGATCCCCCAGGCATCCACCGCGTCCTCGACGCTTTCCTTGATCCGCGAAATCAGCTGCTGACGGTTCGACTGTACCTCGTCGAGATCCATCTTGCCGATCTCGGCACGCACGATCCCGGCCACCGTTGTGGCAATGGCCGCGTCGACATCGCGAATGCGGTAGACCGTCTTTTCCGGCTCGAGGATCCGGTAGAACACCGAGGTGTCGATCTGCACCAGAACGTTATCGCGGGTGATCGCATCCTGGCTGGCATTCGGTAGCTGGCGTTCGAGGATCGACACCCGATGCCGCACCCGATCGAGAAATGGAACGATGAAGTTGATCCCCGGCCCCAGCACCGCTTGCAGCCGCCCGAAGCGTTCGACCACGAATTTCTGGCTCTGCGGCACGATCCGCACGCCGAGAAAGATCGCGAGAATGATGAAGGCCGCCAGAAGCAGCAAAACGAGGTTCGTGCCGAGGAATTGTCCAAATGGATTTTCGGTGCCCATGATCCTGCTCCCAAACAATCAATATATGTCGTTGAGTATGATCGGCCCCCGCCGCGCGCTCAAGCCAATACCAGACGTTGCGCGCCGGAACCGGGCAGCCGGCGCAACTCGCCGCGCACTTCCATCTCAAGCTTGACGGTTGTCGTGTGCCAGCCGATCGAACCGAGCCGTCCGCGCAGCTCATCCTCGAGCCGAGCGCCGACTTCGTGCGCAAGGTCGGCGAAGCGCAATCCGGCCGGACCGGCCGCGTCGACGGATTCGAGGATCGCCAGGCGCAGGATGTCGTATTTCCAGCGCGGGATGTTCGTTACCCCGTCGCGCCCCTTGGTCGGGGTTCGGCACGCCACCTTGTCGCTCATCGCTGCCTCCACGGTTTTGCTCGCTCAGGATAGCACATCTCGCCGCCGGCGCCGCATGGTGGTATCCTCGCGCCATGCCCGCCTTGTGCCGCGATTGCCTTGCCACGTTCGACGATGGCGCCCGCTGCCCGTCCTGCCGCAGCCCGCGGGTTCTGTCGCACCCTGAGCTGTTCGATCTCTCGATCGCGCATATGGATTGCGACGCCTTTTACGCCTCCGTTGAGAAGCGCGACAATCCCGATCTGGCCGACAAGCCCATCATCATCGGCGGCGGCAAACGCGGGGTGGTGTCGACAGCCTGTTACGTCGCCCGCATTCGCGGTGTGCATTCGGCGATGCCGATGTTTCAGGCGCTGAAGCTTTGCCCCGAGGCGGTGGTGATCCGCCCGCGCGGCTCGCATTACGCCGCCGTGTCGAAGCAGATCCGCGCCTTGATGGATGAACTCACGCCAGCCGTCGAGCCGCTCTCGCTTGACGAGGCGTTTCTTGACATGACCGGCACCGCCAAGCTGCACCACCACCCGCCCGCGGTGATGCTCGCGCGCCTTGTCAAACGCATGGAAGACGAGCTTGGGCTTTCCGGTTCGATCGGCCTCAGCCACAACAAGTTTCTCGCCAAGGTCGCCTCAGATCTCGACAAGCCGCGCGGCTTTTCGGTGATCGGCGTGGCGGAGACGGCGGATTTCCTGCGCGAAAAGCCGGTGAGCCTGATCTGGGGCGTTGGTGCCGCGACGAAGGCGAGCCTTGAGCGGGCCGGCATCCGTACTTTCGCCGACCTGCTGCGGTGGGAGAAGGATGACCTCACCGCGCGTTTCGGCTCGATGGGCACGCGGCTATGGCACCTCGCGCGCGGTGAAGACAAACGCCGCATCTCGGCGCATCATCCGATGAAGTCGATCTCGAACGAGACGACATTTTTCGAAGATACCGGCGACCCCGACCTGCTCGATGGCCATATCTGGCGGCTGTCGGAGAAGGTGGCCGACCGGGCCAAGGCCAAGGGGGTCGCGGGGCGGGTCGTGACGCTCAAGCTCAAACGCAGCGATTTTCGCACGCTGACCCGGCGGCTTTCGCTGCCGGACCCGACGCAATCGGC
>JANTFS010000072.1 GCA_024763335.1 Paracoccaceae bacterium
AAGCCTACCTTCTGGGCGAGATGGAGCTCGACCGGCTCTTTCTCCGGCCCGAGAGCTTCTATGCCGAGCATGACATCCGCCTGATGACGGGCCGGCGTGTTGACGCGATCGACCGCGCGGCCAAGCTGTTGCGGCTCGAGAATGACGAGACAATGGCCTACGACATGCTCGCCCTCACCACCGGCGCGGTGCCCAACCGGCTGCCCAATGCGATCGGCGGCGATCTCGAGGGCGTCTTCACGGTGCGCACGCTGGCCGATGTCGATGCCATGGCGCCGGAGTTCCGCAAGGGCGCGCGGGTGCTCATCGTCGGGGGCGGCTACATCGGGCTGGAAGCGGCCGCTGTGGCGGCGAAGAAGGGGCTCAAGGTCACGCTCGTGGAGATGGCCGAGCGCATCCTGCAGCGCGTGGCCGCACCGCAGACGTCGGACTATTTCCGCGATCTGCACAAGGCGCATGGCGTCGATATCCGCGAGGGTTGCGGTCTGGAGCGGCTCGTGGGCGGGCAAGGCCGGGTCAGCGGCGCCGAGCTTTCCGACGGCACGGCGCTGGACGTCGATTTCGTCATTGTCGGCGTTGGTGTGCGGCCCGATACGCGGCTGGCCGAGCTTGCCGGGCTCGCGGTCGACAACGGCATTGCCGTCGATGCCGAGGGGCGCAGCTCCGATCCGTCCATCTGGGCGGCGGGCGATTGCGCCTCCTTCCCCCATGGGGAGGGGCGGTTGCGGCTCGAAAGCGTCGGCAATGCGATCGACATGGGCGAGCTTGTGGCGGCCAATATCATGGGCCAGGGCATTTCCTACCAACCCAAGCCGTGGTTCTGGTCTGACCAGTATGACGTCAAGCTGCAAATCGCCGGGCTCGGCACGGGTTACGACGAGATCTTGGAGCGGCGCGGCGGCGCGGCGGTGAGCTTCTGGTATTTCGCGGGCGACCGTCTCATCGCCCTCGATGCGATGAACGATCCGCGCGCCTACATGGTCGGCAAACGCCTCATCGAGGCCGGCAAGAGCCCCGACAAGGCCGCCGTCGCCGACCCGGGCACCGACCTCAAGGAGCTTCTGCGCGCGTGAGGATCATCGCGGGGCGGTTTCGCGGCCGGGCGCTGGCCGCCGTCGGCAAGGGCGACAAGGCGGGGCACCTGCGCCCCACCACCGACCGGGTGCGCGAAAGCCTGTTCTCGATGCTCGCCGGCGGGCGCTTTGGTGATCCGATCACCGGCGCGCGGGTGCTCGATCTTTTCGCCGGCACCGGCGCGCTGGGGCTTGAGGCGCTTTCGCGCGGGGCGGAAGTGGCTTGCTTCGTCGATTCAGGGCGCCCGGCGTCCCGGCTCATCGGCGACAACATTGCCCGATGTGGCGCGGGAGACGAGACCACCCTCATCACGCGCGATGCCACCCGCCTCGGCCCAAATCCAGATACGCCCTTCACGCTGATCTTTTGCGACCCGCCCTATGGCAAGGGTCTGGGCGAGAAGGCCCTCGCCGCGGCCCGGGCCGGCGGCTGGATCGCGCCGGGGGCGCTGGTGGTGTGGGAGGAAAACACCGCCGTCACGCCGCCCGAGGGCTTTTCGTTCATCGACGAACGCCGCTATGGCGACACGATCATTCGCCTGTTGGAGGCGGTGTAGGCCGGCCACGACGGGCCGGCCTTCGCGGGTGGGCGCCCGGTGCTCGGGCGGAGCGGGTCATTTCGCGCGCGTCGCCTCGACGGCAGCGCGGGCATCGGCAACGAGCGCGGCGCCGTCAAAGCCCTTGGCATCCATATCGGCGATCCATTCGGCGATCACCTCATCGCCCAACGCGCGGATTTCGTCCGTCACCTCTTCGCTCAGAACGGCCTCCTGATGACCGGCGGCAAGCAGAACCTCGCGGCCCTCGGCATCGCCGATGTCATGCGCGCGCCCGGCCCAGGCCGAAGCCATCTCGCCGGAATTGGCATCGATGACCGCCTTGAGATCGTCGGGCAGGCGGTCGTAGCTGTCCTTGTTCATCGCCCAGATGAAGAAGAGGTTGTAGAGCGACTTGTCGCCGGCCACGTCGGTATGGCTGTCGGTCAGCTCGTCGAGCTTGAGCGAGGGAGCCTGCTCATAGGTGATGACCCCGCCATCGACGACGCCCAGCGCAAGGCTTTCGGGAAACTGCGGCACGGGCATGCCGATCGGCGTGGCGCCGAGCTTTTCAAGCAGCAGCGTTGCCGGCCGCGAGGGGCCGCGCAGTTTGAGGCCGGCGAAATCGGCAAGCGCATGGATTGGGGCGCCCTTCTTGTAGACAAGCCCGCGCCCGTGCATGTGCACCGCGATCACATGGACATCGGAAAAATCGTCCATCAGGTGCTCTTGCGTATAGACCCACGCCGCGCGCGAGGCTTCCTCGGCAGACTTGGTCACCATGAAGGGCAATTCCATCGCCTCGACCTCGGGGAAGCGACCGGGCTGATAACCGGGGATCACCCAACCGCCATCGACGATACCGTCGGCGATCTGGTCATACATCTCCGGGGCGGCGCCGCCGAGCTGCATGAAGGGATAGATCTCGATCTTGATCCGCCCGTCCGACTCGGCCTCGATCTTGCGCGCCCATGGCTCCATGAAATGCTTCGGATTCGCCGATGCCGGCGACACGAAATGTTCGAAGCGCAGCGTGACCTCCTGCGCAGATGCGGCCGACGCCGCGAGGCCGGTGATCGCGGCCAGAGCCGCCGATTTCATCAGGGTCTTCATCAAAGCACCCTCCTTTTCTGTCGCCCACCTGCTTGGTGCGGCCAGGATAGCCCGTAGCTATGCAAGTGGCGTCGGGCCTTCAACCGAACGCCGCCAACAAGGGCTGGTTGCAGTTGGCGGCCCAAAACACAAAATATTGTTTTCGTTTCCGAATCTTCGGCCGTAAGGGGAAAATGAAGCCGATTTTCCCATCCCCCCCGCCAGCGCGACAGCGCGGTCCGGAGCAGGCATCGCTGCTGTTGGCGAGACTGCTCAATCCCAGGTCGGGTAGAACTTCCCGGCCGGGCTGAGGGTAAAGATCTCGGCCCCCGTGGCCGTCACCCCGATGGAATGTTCGAACTGTGCCGAGAGCGACTTGTCGCGCGTCACCGCCGTCCAGTCGTCGGCGAGCACTTTCGTCTCGGGCCGGCCGATGTTGACCATCGGCTCGATGGTGAAAAACATGCCTTCCTCGAGAACCGGCCCCGTGCCTGCACGCCCGTAGTGCAGCACGTTGGGCGGAGCATGGAAAACCCGGCCGAGCCCATGACCGCAGAAATCGCGCACGACGCTCATGCGGTTCTTCTCGACGAAGCTCTGGATCGCGTGGCCGATATCGCCGAAAGTGTTGCCCGGCTTCACCGCCTCGATCCCGCGCATCAAGGCCTCGTGGGTCACATCGATGAGCCGTTCGGCCTTGCGCGGCAAATGGCCGGCAACATACATCCGGCTGGTATCGCCGAACCAGCCATCGACGATCACGGTGACGTCGATGTTGAGAATATCGCCGTCATGCAACCGCTTGTCGGACGGAATGCCGTGGCAGACCACGTGGTTGATCGAGATGCAGGTGGCGTGCTTGTAGCCCTTGTAGCCAATGGTGGCCGAGGTTGCCCCGGCCTCGTTGACCATGTCTTCGACGCGCTTGTCGAGCTCACCGGTGGTGACGCCGGGCTGCACGTAGGGAATGATCCTGTCGAGTATCTCCGCTGCCAACCGGCCCGCCTTGCGCATCCCTTCGAAATCCGCGTCTTCGTAGATGCGAATACCATCCTTCGTCATGCGACCACGTGTGTCCATGTGCCTTCCCCGTTTCCTTCGGCCATTACATAGGGCAGATCGGAGTTGAGGACCAGTATGCCCACCGCACGCCGCTGACACTTGCGGCGAGAGGGGCTGTCTGGCTAGGCTTGGGGCATTCTTGTCCCCTGTTGGAATTGCCATGCGCCTCATTTTCATATCGACCTTTGCCCTTGCCCTGGCCGGCCATCCGGCCGTGGCCGACTGCACCACCGAGATCGCCGCGATGTTCTCCGGCGGGCCATTCGATCCGTTCGAGCGGCCCAACCGGCGCGAAACCACGATTTCGATCGCGCCCGACGGCAGCGAAACGCCGGTGTCGGACGTGCTGTGGGACGGGCCGACGCGATCGATCAACTGTTATGCCAGCGGCTGTGCGATGGCCATCGACGGCGAGATGTGGCTTGGCGACAGCTTTGACGGGCCATGGACCCCGGCGCCGACGCAAGCGCCGAGCGATCCGGAGGCCTTCGTTCGCCAGATCGCCGACGACCTTGGCGCAAATATCACTGAGGCGCATTGCAACGGGTCACAGACCCTCGGTGACGGCGCGGCGTTGCAATTCGTCTACCGGACCAAGACCAATCCCAACGAGTTCGGCAGCTGGTTCGGAGGGCTGTTCACGGCCTGGATCGACCCCGACACCGGCCGGCTTGTGCGCCTTGAGGAAACCGAGAGCGTCGCAAGCTGGGCGCCCGAGCCGAACCCGGCGGTCAAGGTTACAACCGTCATCTACGACGACGCCATCTCCGTCACCCGGCCCGGCGACTAGCGCCGGTCGCCGCGCGACTGTCCCGGATCAGAGCAACGGCAGATTGAATGGGAGCTGAGGGCCGAGAGTCACCCCGCCGGGGGAAATATTGGCGGAATGGGCGATGACCTCGACACCGACACTGTAGGCCTTCATGAACGCGTCGACATATCTCGGGTCGATGTCTTCGGCGAGCCGAACCTCGCTGGCATCGGTCCGCTGAACCAGGAAAAACACCGCCGCGCGGTGGCCCTGCTTCGCCATCAGGGCAAGCTCCAGCATGTGCCGCGCGCCACGTTCCGTCTTGGCATCGGGAAATTCCGCGATCCCGGGGCGCCGGCAAAGGGTGACCGATTTCACCTCGACATAGGCATCACGCTGCCCCTCGGCCGAGAGCAGGAAATCGATCCGGCTTTTCTCGCCGTAGTTCACCTCGGCGCGCACCTGATCATATTCGGCCAGCGCCGGAACCTCGCGTGCCTCGAGTGCGGCCTTGAGCATCCGGTTGGGCACGGCCGTATCGACCCCGGTGAAATGCCCGTCCGAATGTTCGACCAGTCGCCAGCCGTACTTGAGCTTTTTCTTCGGGTCGTCGTTGGGTTCGAGCCACACCCGCGTGCCCGGGTTGGCCAGGCCGATCATCGAGCCGGGGTTGGCACAATGGGCCGTGACTTCGGTTCCATCAGCGAGCTGACAATCCGCAAGAAAGCGCTTGTAACGGCGCAAGAGCGTGGCGGGCACAAGGGGGGCGGCAAAGTTCATCCGCGCTAGATGGGGGTAGGCAGGCGGAATGTCCACTCCCCCTTTTGGGGCCTATCACGGATCGAGCGGCCGAACCGCCTCAAGCTCCTCATCCGGCAATTGCGCGCACATCTGCGCGATCGTTTGCCCGCTCAACGGGTGGCGCCAGTCAGGTGCGACCTCGGCGGCCGGGACGATCACGAACGCGCGATCCTGCAGGCGCGGATGTGGCAGGATCAGCGTTTCGGGCGTGCGGTGCTTTTGCTCTCGGAACGGCATGGTCATCCAGGTTTCGAGGCCGGCCCGGTCCGGCAGGATGCGCTCGCCCATCGCCAGCAGATCGAGATCGAGGCTGCGGCTGGTCCAGCGAGCGCCGCGCGCCCGGTCAAAGTCCGTTTCGATCCGGTGCAGATGCGCAAGAAGTTCGACCGGTTCCAACTCGGTCACCACCAGCGCCACGGCGTTTACCACGTCGGGCGCCTCCCCGGCCGGCACAAACGGCGTGAGAAAGAATCGGCTCGCCTTCGCCACGCGCACCGGACCCTCGTCGAGCGCTGCCAAGGCCCTTTCGAGCGTCCCACGCGGCGATCCGTGCCGCGACTTGGCGTTGCTGCCAAGGGCAACGAGCGCCTTTTCGCCCAGATTTGGTCTTTTGACAGGTTGCGTCACCGCGCCCAATCCCTATTTTCCGATCACTTGCGCCGGCACAAGCAATTTACGCAATACCACTCACACACAGGCCCGGCGATTGAAATTCGGAAGGATCCATCATGTTTTACAGAGACGAGCGACTGGCGCTGTTCATCGACGGGTCAAACCTCTATGCCGCGGCAAAGGCCCTCGGTTTCGACATCGACTACAAGCTCCTGCGGCAGGAGTTCATGCGACGGGGGAAACTCCTGCGCGCGTTCTACTACACGGCACTCCTGGAAAACGACGACTACTCGCCGATTCGTCCGCTGGTCGACTGGCTGCAATACAACGGCTTCACGATGGTCACGAAGCCGGCCAAGGAGTTCACCGACTCGATGGGGCGCCGCAAGGTCAAGGGCAACATGGATATCGAACTTGCTGTTGATGCCATGGAGATCGCTCCGCATGTCGACCACATCGTGCTGTTCTCGGGCGACGGCGATTTCCGTCCGCTCGTTGAATCGCTTCAGCGCCGCGGGGTGCGGGTTTCGGTTGTTTCGACGATCCGCAGCCAGCCACCGATGATTGCCGATGAGCTGCGACGTCAGGCCGACAATTTCATCGAGCTCGAAGAGCTGCGCGATGTCATTGGCCGCCCGCCGCGTGAGCCCCGCGACCTGCGCGAAGACGCCAACGACAGCGCCGAAGACATCGACGCCTGATCAGCGCAACAAGCAAACAAAGCCCCGGCGCGCCATGCGGCCGGGGCTTTTTCGTGCGCCGAGGTGAGCATCGCAGCCTAGACCTCGCCTGCGCGAACGACTACCCATTGGGCGAACAGGAGAGACGCGATGACAAAGCCCCCGCTCACCCTCTTTCTCGCCGCGCCGCGCGGGTTTTGCGCCGGTGTCGACCGCGCCATCAAGATCGTCGAGCTGGCGATCGAGAAATGGGGCGCACCGGTCTATGTCCGCCACGAGATCGTTCACAACAAGTTCGTTGTCGACGGGCTTCGTGAGAAGGGCGCCGTGTTCGTCGAGGAGCTCGATGAGTGCCCGACCGACCGCCCGGTGATCTTCTCCGCGCACGGCGTGCCGAAGGCGGTGCCGGCCGAGGCCGCCCGGCGCCAGATGATCTATGTCGACGCCACCTGCCCGCTCGTCTCGAAAGTTCATATCGAGGCCGAGCGTCACCACGAGAACGGTCTGCAAATGGTGATGATCGGCCATGCCGGCCACCCCGAAACGATCGGCACCATGGGGCAGTTGCCCGAGGGCGAAGTCTTGCTGGTGGAAACGGTGGCCGACGTTGCATCGCTCGTTCCGCGTGACCCGGAACAGCTTGCCTTCATCACCCAGACCACGCTGTCCATCGATGATACGAAAGACATCATCGCGGCCCTACGGGCGCGATTTCCCGCCATTATCGGGCCGCACAAGGAAGACATCTGCTACGCCACCACCAACCGGCAGGAAGCCGTCAAGGCGATCGCACCGAAGGTCGAGGCGCTGCTGGTGATCGGTGCCCCGAATTCATCAAATTCCCGGCGCCTGGTCGAGGTGGCGCGCGCGGCCGGCTGCGACAACGCGCGGCTCGTGGGACGGGCGCGCGAAATCGATTGGCCGGAACTGGACGGCGTGCGTTCTGTCGCCGTGACGGCCGGGGCCTCGGCGCCGGAAGTGCTGGTCGACGAGGTGGTGGCCGCCTTCCGCGAACGTTTCGAGGTCACGGCCCAGACGATCGAAACGGCGAAGGAACATGTCGAGTTCAAGGTGCCGCGGGTGCTGAGGGAACCGGTGTGAGCGCCGACGACGAAACCATCGCGGTCTATGAAACCCGCTCGCGGGCCTATGCCGCGCGCACCGGGTGCAAGGCCGAACCGGGGCTTGCCGAGTTCATTGCCGGGCTTCCCGAGGGCGGGCACGTGCTCGATCTTGGCTGCGGACCGGGCGACAGCGCGCATCGCTTTCTCAAGGCGGGATTCGTCGTCGATGCCGTCGACGCAACTCCGGCAATGGTCACGCGGGCGCGCGAACTGGGTGTGCCGGCACGGCAGGCGACCTTCGACGAGATTGGTGGCCATGACCTCTACGATGGCATCTGGGCGAGTTACTCCCTTCTGCACGCACCGCGCGGCGACATGCCCGGCACCCTCGCCCGTCTGCACCATGCGCTGAAACCCGGCGGACGGCTGCATATCGGCATGAAACTCGGCACCGGAGAAATGCGCGACGCGCTCGGGCGGCTCTACGTTTACTACACCGAAGACGAACTGGTGCACCTGCTCGAAAACGCCAGGTTCACCCCGACGATCCGCCATATCAGCCGCGATACCGGATTCGACGGCACCGCTTATGACGGTATCTGGATGCACGCGAATGGTTGAGCTCGTCGCTCATACCGACGGCGCCTGCTCCGGCAACCCCGGCCCCGGCGGCTGGGGCGTATTGCTGGAAGCCAGGCAGGACGGGAAAGTGATCAAGACCCGCGAGCTCAAGGGCGGCGCGGCGGAGACGACCAATAATCGGATGGAATTGACAGCCGCGATCATGGCGCTGGAAGCCCTCGACCGGCCGGCGACGATCACGATCGTGACCGACTCGACCTACGTGAAAAACGGGGTCACAAGCTGGATCCACGGCTGGAAGAAGAACGGCTGGAAAACCGCAAACAGGAAGCCAGTGAAGAACGTCGATCTCTGGCAACGGCTTGACGCGGCGCAAGCACGCCACGACGTTCACTGGACATGGATCAAGGGCCATGCCGGGCATGACGAGAACGAACGCGCCGACGAACTCGCGCGCGCCGGCATGGAGCCATTCAAGGCCTGATCGCGATCAGGCTGTCAGGCTGACCCGGAACGCCACGTAGAGCACGATCGCGATACCGATCACCGACCCGATGATCGCGGCCGTGACCGATGACATCGACAGAAGCGCCGGAATGATGGCACCGCCCAGAATTGCACCCCCGATGCAAAAACCGAAATTGCGCCCCTGCCCCGTCCGGAAGGTGATTGCGTAATTCACGAAACAGCCAACGGCAAAGCCGATGACGAGTGAAATCAGGATGAGTGTCATGTGGTCCTCCCTGCGGATTGGTCCTGTCCGCGGAAGGCATGATGCGACGATATAGCTCAATCACAAAGTGATTCTTGTGCTTTGCGGTCTTACTTGAAATAGACCTGCCAGAGCCAGATCAGCAACAGGGCCCCCAGAATGGCCCCCACGAATCCCGCCGCGAGGCCGGTGAGAACAAGGAGAAACCGCAACACGAGGCCGCCGATGATCGCCCCGAGAATGCCGACGCCCACGGTGGTGAGCAGATCGGCCTCGATCTTCATCAACCGCGTGGCAATAAAGCCCGCAGCGGCGCCGACAACGATGAGAAACACGAATTGCATGGCTCACATATGGGAGCCGCGCGCGGAAATGAAAGCGCCTAGTTCAGCCGCGCGACGACGTAATCGGCAATGTCGGAAAGCATGTCGCGGATCGGATCATCCGGCAGGTTGGCCAGCGTTGCCTTGGCCCGCGCCGACCAATCGAGCGCGATGTCGCGGGTTTCCTCCAGCGTTCCGTGCTTCTCCATCAAGCCAAGCGCGTGCTCAAGATCGCCCTCCTCCTGCTGGCCCTGGCCGATCGTCCGTGTCCAGAACGCCCGTTCTTCGGCATCGGCCCGGGCAATGGCCTTGATCACGGGCAGAGTGAGCTTGCGGTCGCGAAAATCGTCGCCGGTGTTCTTGCCGATCGCGTGGCCCCAATAATCAAGCAGATCGTCGGCGATCTGGAAGGCAATCCCCATCGCGTCGCCATAATTGTGCAACGCCGCCACCTCGCTATCGTCGGCCCCGGCGATCACCCCGCCAACCTCGCAGGCCGCCGCGAACAGCGCCGCCGTCTTGCCGCGCACGATTTGCAGATAGATGTCTTCGTCGGTGCCGAGGTCGGTGGCTGCGGACAGCTGCAAAACCTCGCCTTCGGAAATGGTGGCGGAGGCATCCGAGAGAATCCGCAAGGTCTCGATCTCGCCCGTCTCGGTCATCAACTGGAACGAGCGCGCAAACAGAAAATCTCCAACCAGCACCGAAGATTTGTTGTCCCACAGGAGGTTGGCGGTAGGGCGCCCGCGGCGCTTTTCGGACCCATCGACCACGTCATCATGCAGCAGCGTGGCGGTGTGAATGAATTCCACGGCCGCCGCGAGATTGAGGTGATGGTCGCCGTCATAACCCATCAGCCGCGCGCCCGCGAGGGTCAGCATCGGGCGCAGACGCTTGCCGCCGGCCTCGATCAGATGCGCTGAGATCTCGGGAATCCGCGGCGCATGTTTTGAGGCCATGCGCGCCCGAATCAACGCGTTCACTCCCTGCAGATCCTCGCTGAGGTGGTCTGCCAGCCTCTGGTGCGGCTGGTGCACTGTTTCATCGCGCATCGTCAACGTTCCGTGTTCCCATTGCCGCCTCTCTCGACTTCACCGGCCCATTGCCGGTAAACCCTTGGGGATGAAAGAGCTTCTTCGCACCACCGACCCGACGATCATCGCCTTCGCCACGGCGCTTTTGGACGGCGAAGGTATAGCGGCCTTTGCTGTCGACGTCCATATGAGCACGCTTGAAGGATCCATCGGCGTTTTGCCGCGGCGGCTGTTGGTTCACCCCGATGAGTGGGACCGCGCCGTGCGGGTGCTGCGCGACAACGGGATTGAAACCGGGAAGGGTTGAACATGGGGTTTGCCGTGACCGATCTGACTGAGGACAAGTTCCTTGGCGGACGGGTAAAGCTCTTGCAGCCTCGCAAGGGCTATCGCGCCGGGGTGGATCCCGTCTTCCTCGCCGCGTCGATCACCGCGCGCCCCGGTGAGAGCGTTCTCGACTTGGGATGTGGGGTCGGCGCGGCATCTCTGTGCCTGGGCGCGCGGATTGCCGGGCTGCGTCTCGTCGGGGTGGAGCGGCAGGCGGACTATGCCGAACTGGCGCGCAGGAATGCCTCGGTCAATGCGATCGACATGGAAGTGGTGAACGCCGATCTTGCCACGCTTCCGGCCGCGCTGAAGGCCGAAAGTTTCGATCATGTTATGATGAACCCGCCCTACCACCTGCCGGCACGCTCAACCACATCGTCCGATCCAGGGCGCGGGGCGGCGTTGTTCGAAGACACCCCATTGGCAACCTGGATCGACACCGCAACGAAACGCCTCAAGCCGCGCGGCTATCTGACGATCATCCAGAAGGCCGAGCGCCTGCCGCAGATCCTGTGCGCCATGGATGATCGCCTCGGCTCGGTGCTGGCGCGGCCGCTCGCCCCACGTGACGGCCGCCCCGCTGTGCTGGTTCTGGTGCAGGCCCGCAAGGGCGCGCGCGGACCCTTTCATCTCGCCAGTCCGCTGGTGCTGCATGACGGAGCAAGGCATCTTGACGACCGCGAGAGCTACCGCAGCGACGTGTCGGCGATCCTGCGCGACGCGGTGCCGTTGCCGCTCGGCGCGCCGGCCACGCAATAGGGACTCCGGGCACCGCACGGGCGGCTTCGGAATGCAACGATTTCGTGACACGACTCGGAATCTGTGGTGCACTGGATGCACGGTGGAAACAGGTAAAAGAAGGAGAACGCAATGAGCGTCGACTCGCATCTCGTCGAACTTCGCAAAAAGCATGAAGCCCTCTCGGAGCAAGTGGAAAAGATGCAGCAGAGCCTGTCGACCGATGATCTCGACATTGTGGCGATGAAGAAAGAAAAGCTCAGGATCAAAGAAGAGATCGAACGCCTGACCCACGGGTAGCCAACCAGAAAATCCTCAAGATGAAATCTGTGCCCGTCGCCCGGCCCGGGCGGCGAGCGCGGCGCCTGTGGTGATCAGCACCGCGGCGATCAGGATCTCGCGGCGGGCTTCCGACATGCCCGCGACAATCAGCACCAGCGTAGACAACAGCGGCGCGGCGTAGGAGGCGGTGCCGAGAAGCTGGATATCGCCGCGTTTGACGCCGACATCCCATGTGTAGAAAGCCAGGCCGACGGGGCCGAGCCCGAGCCCGAGAATGGCCGCCCACCCCAACGGCGCGGCCGGCCAGACCGTCTCTTCAAACGCCAAGTGCGCCACCGCAGACAGCCCGGCCGTCGCCAGGCAAAACACCGCGACCGAGGCGGTGGGCGTTGCCCCGAGCCGGCGCGACAAAACCGAGTAGCCCGACCAGGTCAGCGCGCAGGCAAGGGCGAACCCGTAGCCCGCGAGGGTGCCCTCCATCCCGCCGGTGATACCGCCGGCCAGGATCAGGCTTGCCCCGGCGAAGGCGATGATTGCCCCGATCACGTGCCCGCGCCGGAGGTGTTCGCCGGGCAGAAGGCCAGAAAACAGCACGATCAACAGCGGCCATAGGTAGGCAATCAGCCCCGCCTCGGCCGGAGGCGCAAGGCGCAAGGCGGCGAAATAGAGCGTGTGATAGCCAAAAAGCCCCAACGTTCCAAAGACATAGACCCGCAATGGCACCCGGCCGAGCTGCCGGAAACCGCCGCTGACCGCGACCCAGATCAGGCCGATGACGCCGCCCAGAGCGAAGCAAAGGGCGTTCAGCTGAAACGGCGGCACCGGCGCGGTTGCCACCGTGAAGAACGCCAACAGCGCCCAGAGTAGCACTGCGGTGAACCCGATCAAGGTGGCGGTGGAGCGAGACATGATTTCATTTGGCACAAAAAAC
>JANTFS010000073.1 GCA_024763335.1 Paracoccaceae bacterium
CCAGCGCTTTGATTGTCGCCAATGTGAATGATGCCGCGCAGGAATGTGCCGGTCGTCAACACCACGGCACGGGCGAACACCTCGGTGCCATCGGCCATTTCGATGCCCGAAACCGCGCCATCCTGCATGACAAGCCCGATGGCCTCACCCTCGATCAGTTGCAACTTTTCTGCGGCCTCGATTTCCGCCGTCATCGCCGCACGGTAGAGTTTCCTGTCGGCTTGCGCCCGAGGGCCCTGCACCGCCGGCCCCTTGCTGCGGTTCAGCAGCCGAAACTGAATTCCCGCCTTGTCGGCCACCCGGCCCATCGCCCCATCAAGCGCGTCGATCTCCCGAACGAGGTGCCCCTTGCCGAGACCTCCAATTGCAGGATTGCAAGACATCACGCCCAGATCGGTCCGCCTCAGCGTAACAAGGGCGGTCTGCGCTCCCAGCCGGGCAGACGCGAGCGCGGCATCGGCGCCCGCATGGCCGCCGCCAATCACGATGACATCAAAGTTGGGATGTTTCACGTGAAACACTCCTTCGTTGCGCTCATTTCCCGAGACAGAAACTCGCGAAAATCTCGTCGAGGATCATCTCCACATCGACACGTCCGACCAAAGAATCAAGCGCTCGGATCGCCGCTCGAAGCTCCTCCGCCGCAATTTCTGATCTGTCGGCGCCAAGTTCAACCTCCGCCCGCCCCCGCGCCAAGGCCTCGCTGGCACGCCGAATCGCCAACGCGTGCCGCGCCCGGATCGCCGTGCCCGCCCGCGCGGCCCGCCGTTCCAGAACCGACTGCACCCTTTGCACCAGCTCTTCCAGCCCAGCGCCGGTTTTTCCCGAGATTGCAAACCCGTCCGCCCCAAGATCCGCTTTCCCTGCAACCACGATATCCTCTGGCTGCGGCTCCAGCCCAACACCGCGACTCCCATCCGCCGTCAGAAAAACCCGGAGATCCGCCTGTTCCGCTCTCGCCACGGCCCGCTCGATCCCGATCTCCTCGACCTTGTCTTCCGCTTCCCGAAGCCCGGCGGTATCCAGAACGGTAACAGGTAAGCCGCCCAAATCCATCCGCACCTCGATCACGTCACGGGTTGTTCCGGCGATTTCAGAGGTAATCGCCGCATCCCGCCCTGCCAACGCATTGAGCAAGGTCGACTTGCCCGCGTTCGGCGGACCCACGATCGCCACCTCGAAGCCTTCGCGAATCCGTTCCGCGATGCCTGCCCCGACGCGTTCCTCTTCAAGCGATGCCCTGACCTTGTCAATCAGCTGCAGAACCTCCGGGGCCACGTCCTCCGGCACATCTTCATCGGCAAAGTCGATGGTCGCCTCGAGCAACGCCGCCGCGCGGATCAAATCTTTGCGCCAGCCTTCGGCCTTTTTGCCCAAGGCCCCTGACAGAACCCGAAACGACTGCGCTCTCTGCGCTTCCGTCTCGGCTTCAATGAGATCGGCCAGTCCTTCAACCTGTGCAAGATCGAGCCGGTTGTTTTCAAGCGCACGCCGGGTGAATTCCCCGGGCTCGGCAATCCGGACACCCTCGAATTCGCCCAACCGCCCCAACACCGCATGGATCACCGCCACCGACCCGTGAACCTGGAATTCCACCACTGGCTCTCCGGTGAAGCTGTGTCCGTCCCGAAACCTCAGCACAAGCGCTTGATCCAACGGCTGTCCCGCCGCGTTACGGATCAGGCGAACCCCGCGTTCCGCCGGAAGATCGCCGCACAGAGCTTCACCAACGCGAAAGGCCGCCGACCCGGAAACCCGGATCACGGCTACTCCCGCTTTCCCCCGGGCGCTGGCAAGGGCAAAGATCGTATCCATCGCGCCAACCCACTGGAGCGGTTTACGTGTTCATCGAATCGAAGAACTCGGCGTTCGTCTTCGTCTGCTTCAGCTTGGAAATCAGGAATTCGATCGCGTCCGTGGTGCCCATCGGGTTCAAAATCCGGCGCAACACATAGGTCTTCTGCAGATCTTTCGGATCCACCAAAAGTTCTTCCTTCCGCGTGCCGGACTTGAGAATATCGATCGCCGGGAAGATCCGTTTGTCCGAGACCTTCCGATCCAGAACCAGCTCGCTGTTGCCGGTGCCCTTGAATTCTTCGAAGATCACCTCGTCCATGCGCGAGCCGGTATCGATCAGTGCGGTCGCGATGATCGTCAAAGACCCGCCTTCCTCGATATTCCGCGCCGCCCCGAAAAACCGCTTCGGCCGCTGCAGCGCGTTTGCGTCAACGCCGCCCGTCAGAACCTTGCCCGACGACGGCACCACCGTGTTGTAGGCGCGCCCAAGCCGCGTGATCGAATCCAGCAAGATCACCACGTCGCGCTTGTGTTCCACTAGGCGCTTGGCCTTCTCGATCACCATCTCGGCCACGGCAACGTGACGCGTGGCCGGTTCGTCAAAGGTCGACGACACCACCTCACCCTTCACCGAGCGTTTCATGTCGGTGACTTCTTCGGGCCGTTCGTCGATCAGGAGGACGATCAGGTAGCACTCGGGATGATTGACCGAGATCGAATGCGCGATGTTCTGCAACAGAACCGTCTTACCCGTCCGCGGTGGCGCCACGATCAGCGACCGCTGGCCTTTCCCGATCGGGGCGACCAGGTCGATGATCCGTCCCGACCGGTCCTTGATCGTCGGATCGTCGATTTCCATCTTCAGCCGCTCATCCGGGTGCAGCGGCGTCAGGTTATCAAACGCGACCTTGTGCTTGGCGGTTTCCGGATCGGTGAAGTTGATCTTCTCGACCTTGGTGATCGCGAAATAATTCTCGTTCTCGCCCGGCGCCGAAATGACACCTCCCACGGTATCTCCGGTGCGCAGCGAAAATTTGCGGATCATTTCGGGCGACATGTAGATATCATCAGGGCCGGGCAGGTAGTTCGCCTCCGGCGAACGCAGGAACCCGAACCCGTCCTGAAGCACCTCGAGAACGCCCTCACCACCGATATCCCATCCTTCCTCGGCCCGTTCCTTGAGGATGGAAAACATCATTTCGCCCTTGCGCATCGTCGAGGCGTTCTCGATTTCGAGCTCCTCGGCCATGGCGAGCAGATCTTTCGGGCTCTTGGCCTTGAGATCGGAGAGATTCAAACGTTCGGTCATGATTGCACCCGTCGACGGCGCCCTGAGCGCGGTCTGATCTGGATTTGGGAAACAGCCGGGCCGGACGGCCCGTTGCCGCGCTACTTAAGGCCCCGATTGCGCCGAGTCAATCTGGCTCAGAACTTGAAGATGACCGAGAAGACGATAATCAGCATCAGCACGGTGGGAAATTCGTTCATCATCCGATACCGCCGGCCCGAAAGGGTGTTGGTGCCCGCCATGAAATCCTTGCGCCGCGCTGCAAGCCACATGTGAAACCAGGTCATCAGCATGACCGACGCACCCTTCGTGTAAGGCCACACCGAAGTCCAATCCACGA
The DNA here is from genome assembly GCA_024763335.1 of Paracoccaceae bacterium. Classification (GTDB taxonomy): domain Bacteria; phylum Pseudomonadota; class Alphaproteobacteria; order Rhodobacterales; family Rhodobacteraceae; genus Sinisalibacter. The sequence goes on from JANTFS010000073.1 coordinate 3,426, forward strand.
TGCCCGGCGTGAACACGAGCATCAGACCGAACAGCCAGACCGCCACCAGCGACGGGTTCATGATCCCCTTCAGAAGCCGCCGCTCCATTGTCTGAAACATCTCGTCTGTCTTCGATCCGGGCTCAACCTGTTCCACGTGATAGACATAGAGCCGGGGCAAATAGAAGATCCCCGCCATCCAGGTGATCACGGCAATGATGTGCAAAGCCTTGGACCAGACATAAATATCCGCGAGCAATTCTGTCATTTCCGAGTTCCCCGTCTGAAACGTCTGATCCTTTCTAAATAAATAAAGAAGTAAAGAAAAAAGATGTAGATTCTATAGGCCCTGTTGACCGTGTGGATTACACGTCGGTTCCCCAATCCATCCCCGTGGACAAATCGCGAAAGAAGCTCTCCCGAGCAGGGGAAAACTGTAATTATACATGTTTTTCAATGTATTACAATGATTTCCCCGAGGATAAAACGAGGGACAGATTTATGATAACCCGGCATCCACAACGATGACGGAAACAAATCCCGCTGTGTGCAGTTCTCGCATAAAGCGCGCGTGGAATCTTGGACTTCCCCGCCTGTGGCGGAATGCGGTAGATGTCCGCAGGCGAACCCCAGACCGACACAGCTCTTATCCACAGTTCCATCCCAATGCGACACCGCTTCATCCTCGCGTCATCTTCTGAAATCCGGGCACAGTTGCTGCGAAACGCAGGGATTGAAATCGAGACACGACCAGCTCGGGTCGATGAGGTTTCGATCCGCGCGGCGCTGGAAGCGGAGCAGGCCAGACCACGCGATGTGGCTGACACGTTAGCGGAATACAAGGCGATGCGCGTGTCTGGCGCCAATCCCGAAGCGCTTGTTCTGGGGTGTGATCAGATCGCGGAGGCCGACGGCCAGATCCTTGCCAAGCCCGAAACGCCGCAAGACGCCATAGCCCAGATCACCACGCTTGCGGGCCGACAGCACCGCCTTCTTTCAGCGGCCGTGCTCTATCAGGCCGGTGACCCGAAATGGCGCCATGTCGGCGTTGTGACGCTGACCATGCGCAAGCTTTCCCAATCCTACATCGAAGACTACGTGGCCCGAAACTGGCACAGCATTCGCCACTCCGTCGGCGGCTATAAACTGGAAGAGGAGGGCGTTCGGTTTTTTTCCCGCGTCGAGGGTGATTTTTTCCATGTGCTCGGCCTGCCGCTCATTGAGCTCTTGTCATTCCTGATCGACACGGGCGAAGTGGAGGCATGACACTCGGACCGATCCCCCTTGCCGGCGTGCTCCAGACCGCGACCGAGCCCAGCGCCGTCACCGGCGTTTATGAATATTGGCTTTCGGAGATGAAGCTTCCGGGCAAATACGTGCCCCTGACGGTTGCGTTGGAAGATCTGGCTGAGGTGATCCGGATGCTGCCCAAGGCGGGCTTTGTCGGTCTGAACATCACGCCGCCCTACCAGCACGTGATCCTCGAACACGCAGATATCATCACGGACCGGGCCGCGCTGATGTCGGGCGCCAACACGATCATTTTCCGCCGGGATGGCAAGATCCATGCCGATAACACCGACGGCTATGGCTTCATCGAGAACATCCGCCAGAACGCACCGGGTTGGAATCCGAAATCCGGGCCGGCCGCCGTATTCGGGGCCGGGCGCACCGCGCGCGAGGTCATTACCGCCCTGCTTGAGGTCGGGGTTGATGAAATCCGGGTAGCGAACCGCACCCGGCCCAAGGCGGAAGCTTTGCGCGCGGAATTCGGGTTGCGGATCGTCGTCTACGATTGGGTGAAAGCCGGCAACATGCTCGATGGCGCGACGACTGTTGTGAACGCCACGCCGTTGGGCTCGCGCGACAAGCCGGAATTCCGGGTTCCGCTCGATGCTTTGAGGCCGGGGTCGGTGGTGACCGATCTCGTCGTATCGCCGACTGTGACCCGGCTTTTGCGCATCGCGATGCAAAACGGATGTCATCCGGTGGACGGCGTCGGGATGCTCTTGCATCAGGCGGCCCCGGCGTTTGAGCGCTGGTTTGGCAAACGCCCCGAGGTGGATGAACGCGCCCGCGACGCCGTGATCGCCGCCTTTTCCGAATGACCAGGCCGTTCGTCATCGGCCTCACCGGATCCATCGGCATGGGCAAATCGACGACTGCCCGGATGTTCGCCGATGCTGGTCTTCCGGTCTGGGATGCCGACGAGGCCGTGCACCGGCTCTATGCCGAGGGCGGCGCCGGGGTGCCTGCGATCGGCGAAATCCGGCCCGAGGCGATCCGCAACAATGCCGTCGATCGCGCCGAGCTGAAGGCCTGGATCGCGCAGGATCCCACGGCGCTCGAAAAAATCGAACGCGTGGTGCATCCGCTTGTCGCCGCAGACCGGGCCCGGTTTCTCGCGACCTGCGACAGCGACATCGCGGTTATTGACGTGCCGCTGTTGTTTGAAACCGGGATGGAAACGTCCGTGGATGCGGTCGTCGTGGTATCCGCACCGGCCGAGGAACAGCGGCGCCGGGTCTTGAACCGCGCGGAAATGGACCCCGACACCTTCGCCACTATCCTGGCGAAACAGCTTCCCGATGCCGAGAAGCGCAAGCGCGCCGATTATGTGATCGAAACCACGTCCCTTGAAGCGGCCCGGGCCGGGGTGCAATCTGTCATTGCTGATATCCGGGAGAAGCTGCGTGCGTGAGATCGTGCTTGATACCGAAACCACCGGGTTTGACCCGAAAACCGGCGACCGCATGGTCGAGATCGGCGCGGTTGAGCTGATCAACCACATGCCCACAGGAAACACCTATCACCAATACATCAACCCCGAGCGCGACATGCCACAATCGGCGTTCGAGGTTCACGGCCTCTCGGCGGAATTTCTGCGCGACTTTCCGGTGTTTCGGGACATCGCCGGCGCCTTCCTGGAATTCATCGGGGACTCGAAGCTGATAATCCACAACGCGAAATTCGATGTGCCTTTCCTCAATGCCGAACTTGGCTGGTGCAACATGCGCACCATCTCGTTCGAGCAGGCCATCGACACGCTCGAAATCGCGCGCAAGAAATTTCCCGGGTCGCCAGCTTCGCTCGATGCCCTGTGCCGCCGCTTCGGAATCGATAATTCGCATCGCACCCTGCATGGCGCGTTGCTCGACAGCGAGATCCTCGCAGAGGTCTACCTTGAGCTGATCGGAGGACGGCAACCGGGGCTGGTGCTCGGCTCCGGCGAGACAGCAGGGCGCGCAGCCACCGGAGGCGAGCCCGATTGGCGCCCGCGTCCACGCCCGAAACCGTTGCCGTCGAGAGTTTCAGCCGAGGAAGCCGCCGCCCATGCCGACTTTGTCGAGGCGATGGGCGACGGTGCTCTTTGGAAGAAGATGACGGTCAGTTAGTCGGGGCCGCCGCAGCTTCGGCGGTGGACCGGCGCGCGATTTCCTGCCGGTAGAGGGCCAGAAAATCGACCATGTCGAGGTTCACCGGCGGGAACCCGCCATCGCGCGTCACGTCGGAAACGATGCGCCGGACGAACGGAAACAGCATCCGCGGGCATTCGATCAAAAGGAACGGGTGCATCTGCGATTCGGGCACGTTCTCGATGTGGAAAACACCGGCGTAGTCGATCTCGAGCAGGAACAACGGCTCGCCGCCCCCTTGATTCGTCGAAGCGACCTTGTATTTGGTGATCACCTCATACTGGTTTTCGACGGTGCGCTTCTTGGCATCGAGCGCGACTTCTACCTTCACCTCAGGCTTCATCTCACCCTTGGCGCCCTTCTGCGCGAGGATATTTTCAAACGACATATCGCGGATGTATTGCGCGAGGACTTGCATTTTGACAGCGGCTTGCTGTTCCTGCGCGGTGTCCGGGGTGGCGGCTTCTTCGGCCATGACAAACTCCTGAGTTCAACAGATCGCGGCTTCCATAACAGGAAGCGCAAACGCGAACAACGCCGCGCCTGTCAGTGTTTCGTCCAGCCCGACGGGCCCTTCGATGCGGTGTGCGTCGGCTGTTTCGGGGCAGAGACGTCCTCGTATTCGCCATCGATGACGTTTCCGGCGTCACGGCTGTCATACCGGTATGCGTCGTGGCGGACCTCTTGCCCCATCGTGAAGCTCTGAACCCGGATACCCTGCCGCAGTTTCCTGAAAACCCAACGGCGCACCGGCGGGAGCAACAGCGCAAAGCCCAGCGCGTCGGTAAAGAAGCCCGGCGTAAGCAGCAACGCGCCCGAAAACAGGATCATCGCGCCATGTGCGAGCGGTTCGGTCGGATCGCTCAACGCTTCGAAGGAGCGCCGCAAATCGTTGAGCGCTGTCGCCCCTTGCTGCCGCACGAGCCACGAACCCAGAACGGCCGTGCCGACGACGATCGCCAGCGTCCAGCCCAAGCCGATGGCACCGCCGACCTGGATGAACAACGCGATTTCGATCAGCGGAATGACGATGAACAGGAACAACAGAAGCATGGCATCCTCTCAAGCGTGATCGGCGTGGTGGACTTGACCCCGCCGCTTGCCTACATATGTGCCGTCCGCGCAGGTTTTCCAGCCGCGCCCTGAAACGAGGTGCTCATGTCATCCCCCGTGATCCAGCTTCTGGTGCTGGCCGCCATTGCGATTTTTCTCATCCTGCGCCTGCGCGATGTTCTCGGCACGCGTGAAGGATTCGAAAAACCTGCCGTCACCCGAAAGACCGAAGATCGCGATGAAATGCGCGGCAACCTCAAGGTCATCGAAGGCGGCCCCGATCCCGACATTACCGATCATGTCGGCGAAGACACCAAGGCCGCCCGCGCGCTCGCGGCGATGAAAGCGGCCGAGCCCAGCTTCAACGTGGGCGAGTTCCTTTCCGGGGCCCGGGGTGCCTACGAGATGATCCTGATGGCGTTCGAGGCGGGCGATCTGGCCAAGATCAAGCCGTTCCTGTCCGATGACGTCTACGAGACCTTCGCCAGCGTGGTCGAGACGCGGGCCGAAAAGGGGCTGACCATCGAGGCGGATTTCGTCGGTTTGCGCGAGATGAAGCTGGTCGATGCCGATTTTGACCCCGAGACGCGCGAGGGTGAAGTTACCGTGCGTTTCATCGGTGAGCTGACCTCGGTTGTGCGCGACAAGGCGGGCGAAATCGTCGAAGGCAACCCGAAGGAAGTGAAGCGCCAGAAAGACACCTGGACCTTCGCACGCGTCATGGGCTCCGATAACCCGAATTGGCAGCTTGTCGCCACGGGCGGGTAACATGTTTCGGCGTCTCGGATTGGCGCTGGCGGTTGGCTTTGCCGCCATTGGCGCTTTCGGGGCCGAGCTGGACGAGGCCGAGATTACCATCCTGCCATTTTCCGATCTGGCAGGGTGGGCGGACGATAACCACGAGGCGGCGCTTTCGGTCTTCAAGGAGACTTGTTCGCTTCTTGATGATCCGCAATGGCGCCCGATCTGCGAGCTCGCAAGGGCGCACGACGGGCCCGCGAAGAGCTTCTTCGAAGTGTTCTTCCGCCCGGTTCTCATCGAAAACGGCAGCCCGGGCCTTTTCACCGGCTACTACGAACCGGAAATCCGGGGCGCACGCTCGAAAACCCCGCGGTATCGCTATCCGATCTACCGAAAGCCTCCCGAGCTGCGGTCGGGCACGAAATGGTATAGCCGCGAAGCGATCGAACGGGATGGGATTCTCGAGGGGCGCGGGCTCGAGATTGCCTGGGTCGAAGATCCCGTCGAGCTTCAGTTTCTGCAAATTCAGGGCTCCGGGCGGATCCGTCTGCCCGATGGATCTTCGATCCGTGTTGGCTATGCCGGCAACAACGGCCATCCCTACCGTTCGCTGGGAGACGAATTGGTGCGCCAGGGTGTTTACACGGTTCACCAGGTGTCTGCCTCGGTCATCCGTGCCTGGGTGCGGCGCAATCCGGTGCAGGGAGAGGCTCTATTACACCACAACCCGTCCTATGTCTTCTTCCGGGAAATTGCCCAACTGCCTGCCAACCGTGGCCCGATCGGCGCCATGAACCGATCCATCACCGCGCTTCGTACCCTTGCAGTCGATCCGCGATTCACGCCGCTCGGCGCGCCCGTGTGGGTGGAGAAGGGGGGCGAAGACCCGTTCAATCGCCTGATGATCGCCCAAGACACCGGGTCACGGATCAAGGGCGCGCAACGGGCCGATATCTTTTTCGGTACCGGCGATGAGGCGGGCCGGCAAGCCGGGCGGGTGCGCGATCCCGGACGCCTCGTTGTTCTTTTGCCCATTCAGCGCGCCTATGCGCTGAAGCCGGAGGGCTGAGCAATGCGGCGGCGTAAACCCCGTGATCTGCGCAAAGACGAGATCGACCTTTGGGCCAAGGTCGTCGAAAAGGCCACCCCGCTTCACCAGACCCGCCCGGCAAAGGCGCCGGAACAGACCCTGATCCAGCCGAAAAAGACCCAACCGGCACCGCGCCGTTTCCGGCTTGGCGAAGCCGCGAAGCCGGTGTCGACATCGCATGACCTGTCACCTGGGCTTTCAGACCAGATCAGGCAGTCGCCGGTGGTGATGGACCGAAATCGCTTTTTGCAGATGAAAAGAGGGCGCCTGTCACCCGAGGCCCGTATCGATCTGCATGGGTTGACCCTCGCGCAGGCGCAACCGGCCCTTGTGCGGTTCATTCTCGATGCAGCGAGCGACGGGCGCCGACTCGTGCTGGTCATCACCGGCAAGGGCAAATCAAGGCCCGATCACGGCCCAATCCCGGAGCGGCACGGCGCGCTGCGGCACAATGTGCCCCATTGGCTGCATGCACCGCCCCTGAAAGCGCACGTGCTGCAAGTCGCGGAAGCGCATGCCAAGCACGGCGGGCATGGGGCCTATTACGTCTACCTGCGCCGCGCACGTTAGAACGGCACAGCACCAACCTGGATGGTATCTGCGTCTTCCACCGCCATGAGCGAATCCGGCTTCCCGCTCAGAGCGCTCGTCATGCCTTGGCCGAAACTGCCGGTGAAGGCCTTCATGTTTCCGATGATCTTGAGGAAGGCAGGTGACGTGATCGCTGTATCGTGATTGAGAAGGCCGTTTGAATACTCGGTCACGTCGATCAACGTCACATCGAGATCCGACAAGGCGCCGTCGAGCTTCAAGGCGCCGACCCGCGCGTTGCCATAGATTTCCGACGCCGCGAATTCGAGGACCCGATCCCGTTTCGATGAAAACACCACGAAGGGCTGCGGCAGTTTCCCGATCCGGCGCACCTGTGCGCGGAACACGTCGATGTCGATGTCGGGCGACACGAGAATGACGCCACCGATCTTTTTTCGCGTCTCGCTGTCGCTGGCGATTGCGAAATCCCGCAGGGTTTCCATGATCAACATCGAGCCCATCGAATGGCCAATGATCAAGACCCGCTCCGCCCCGGCGGCAAGCGCGGTCCGGATCGTCGCCTTGAACCCATCGCGCGCGTAGAGCATCGAATCACGGTCATATCCGTAGCGCAGAAGGTTCTCTGCACTGGGCCAGGAATAATGCAGCGGCACATCATCGAGCCCGACATCTGTGTAGAACTGCGCGAAACGAAAAAGGCCGTCTTCATAGCCGGTATTGTAGCCGTGCACGAAAATCACCGCCGTGCGTCGTCCCGCCGGACGGCTCAGAAGTTGTGCTTTCAATTGGCTGCGAAACAGCGATTCGGAGGCAAAGATCTCGTTGTTGAGCGTGGTGAAATGAATGCGCGGGTTCGTCGACCAGAAAGAGGGAAGCGACAGGGTTCCTGCCCGCCGGTTCGGCGGAACCGAAACATCATAGCGGCCGAAGGCGAGGGTTTCGCCGCGACCTTTGCCGAGAGAGCCATCTGCCTTCAGGTTGCGGCTCGAAACCACGAGGATCGGAACCACGGAACCGCCGGCTGCATTGACGTCTTCCAGCGACACCATGCGCGCGCCGCCGGCGCAGGCCGAAAGCGCCAAGGTTGAGGAGAGGGCAAGGCCGAAGGACCGACGATTCATCGCAGAGGTTTCCTGATTGATTGCCGCACCGCTACGCTGAAAATCCGTCGGCGCCTAGAGCATATAGCGGCTAACGTCGGCGCTGCGCATCAATTCGCCGAGATTGCTTTCAACGAACGCCTTGTCGACGACAACCTTTTCACCCGCCCGGTCTGGCGCCGAAAACCCGAGCTCTTCGAACACCCGCTCCATCACCGTGTAGAGCCGCCGCGCCCCGATGTTCTCGACGCTTCGATTGACCTCGGCGGCAATCGCGGCGAGGGCTGCAATGCCCTCATCCGTGAATTCCACGGTGACGGTCTCGGTTTCCATCAAGGCCGAGTATTGCAAGGTCAACGCATTGTCCGTCTCGGTGAGGATGCGCACGAAATCGCCTTCGGTGAGCGCGTCCAGCTCCACCCGAATGGGCAGTCTGCCCTGCAACTCCGGCAGCAAATCCGAGGGTTTGGCGGTGTGAAATGCACCCGAGGCAATGAACAGGATGTGATCTGTCTTCACCGGTCCGTACTTGGTGCTGACCGTCGTCCCCTCGATCAGTGGCAACAGGTCTCGCTGCACCCCTTCGCGGCTGACATCGGCGCCGCGCGCATCGGCGCGGGCACAAACCTTGTCGATCTCATCGAGAAACACGATGCCGTTCTGCTCCACGGCCTCAAGCGCCGATCGGTTGACAGCCTCATCATCGAGCAGTTTGTCGGCCTCTTCATTGATCAGGAACTCGTGGCTGTCGGCGACCGTCATCTTGCGGCGCACCGTGCGGCCACCAAAGGCCTTGCCGAAAATGTCGCCCAGAGACATCATCCCCATGCCCATTCCGGCTTGCCCGGGCACGTCAAACATCGGCATGCCGCCGCCCGAAGTTTCCTGAACATCCAGTTCGATCTCGCGATCGTCCAGTTCGCCGGACAAGAGCTTCTTGCGAAACATCTCGCGGGTTTGGCCGCGGGCGTCCTTGCCGGCGATCGCCTCGATCACACGGTCCTCGGCGTTGCGTTCGGCCGTCGCCTTAACGTTCTCGCGCATCTGCGCTCTGGTCTGGATGATCGCGGCATCGACAAGATCGCGCACGATCTGCTCGACGTCGCGGCCAACGTAGCCAACCTCGGTGAACTTGGTGGCCTCGACCTTGATGAAAGGCGCTTTCGCCAGCCGGGCAAGCCGGCGCGAGATCTCGGTCTTGCCAAC
>JANTFS010000074.1 GCA_024763335.1 Paracoccaceae bacterium
GGAGGGCATGATGGACGGCACCACATTCTGGAGTCTGGCGATTGTCGCAGCCATCGCCGTGGGCATGAGCAAGGGCGGGTTGCCGATGGCGGGCGCCATCGCGGTGCCGCTCCTCGCGCTGGTGATCAGCCCGGTCGCCGCCGCGGGGCTGTTGCTGCCCGTCTACGTCGTCTCCGACATGTTCGGCCTCTATGCCTACCGCAGGGAATTCAACCGGCGGGTCTTCGCGATCATCGCCCTCAGCGCCACGTTCGGCATCGGCGCCGGCTGGGCCACGGCGGCCTGGGTCGACGACCGCTGGGTCACGCTCATCGTCGGCCTGATCGGGCTCGCTTTCGTGGTCAACCGGCTGGTCCGCCACCGCACCCCGAAAGAGCCGCAGCCGGCACGGCTTCTGCCGGGGCTGTTCTGGGGCACGATCACCGGGTTCACCAGCTTCGTCAGCCATTCCGGCGGGCCGCCCTACCAGGTCTATACCCTGCCGCTGAAGATGAGCCGCACGATGTTTGCCGGCACCACCACGGTGTCATTCGCCTATATCAACGCGGCAAAACTGCTGCCCTATTTCTTCCTCGGCCAGCTCAGCCTCGAAAACCTGCGAATCGCCGCGATTCTGGCGATCCCGGCCGCCATGGCGGTGTTTGTCGGCGTGTGGCTGGTGCGCGTCCTGCCCGAGCGGGTCTATTTCGGGCTGATCTACAGCCTCTTGTTCGTCCTGTCGCTGAAACTGGTCTGGGACGGGATCACCGGCTGAGCCCGTCAGGCCGGATCGCCGGGCGGGGGCGGGTCGAGCCGCTCGAAATGTTCGCCCGCGGCCACCATGCAGGCGATGCCGGTGGCGGTGGTCACAAGGATCGTCCAGCTGCCCGTTTCCAGCGAGGCGAACACCTCGACCACCTGCCGCCCGCCCGCCAGCCCGATCGACTGGCGGCTCTCGCCATAGTCCCGCGCCAGCCGCTCCACCATCCTCGCCCGGTCCGTGCATCCGCTCTCCTGCGCGCGCAGGGCCTGCGCGGTAAGGAGAATGGCGCCGAGGCCAAGGCCGAAGGTGATGATCTCGCGTTTCATGGGCGGTCCTTTCCGACTGGGAAGCTCACAGCCTGCGGGGCCGCCGGTAAGGCCGCGTTAATCGCGCGCGCGCAGCCGCCACGCGCTGCATCGCGGCATTTTTGGGCTTGCGCAATCGTGCGCGGGTGTGATCGGTTGCGCAACAAAATTGCCGCTTGGAGAGAATCATGACCCAGTCGATGCGCCCCTACCGCTCGGTGCTCTACATCCCGGGCTCGAAAGACCGCGCGCTCGACAAGGCCCGCGGCCTGCCCGCCGATGCGATCATCTTCGATCTCGAAGACGCCGTGGCGCCCGACGCCAAGGACGAGGCCCGCGCCACCCTGCGCGCCGAGCTCGACAAGGGCGGCTACGGCAAACGCGCCAGGCTGGTGCGGATCAACGGGTTTGACAGCCCTTGGGGCAATGCCGACATCGTCGCCTTTCGCGGGGCGGAGATCGACGGCATCCTGCTGCCCAAGGTCAACTCCGCGCTCGACATCGAAACGCTTGCCGAGATGATCTCGGATGTGCCGATCTGGGCGATGATGGAAACCGCCTCGGGCGTGCTGAACGCCAAGGAGATCGCCGCCCATCCCCGCCTCGCCGGCATCGTCATGGGCACCAACGATCTGGTGAAGGAGCTGGGCGCCCGCCCCGGCCCTGATCGTGCCGAGATCCAGACGGCGCTGCAAATGAGCCTGATCGCCGCGCGCGCCGATGGCGTGCCGATCGTCGATGGCGTCTACAACGCCTTTCAGGACGACGAGGGGCTTTGGAACGAATGCGAGCAGGGCCGCCGCCTCGGCTTCGACGGCAAGACCCTGATCCACCCCGCCCAGCTCGACATTGCCAACAAGGTGTTTGCCCCCTCCGAGGCCGAGCTCGACCTTGCCCGCCGCCAGATCGCCGCCTTCGAAGAGGCCGAGGCCGCCGGCGAGGGCGTGGCGGTTGTCGATGGCAAGATCGTCGAAAATCTGCATATCGTGACAGCCAAGGCCCTGATCGCCAAGGCCGACGCCATTGCAGAGCTCGAAGGATAGATCATGACCCTCCTCACTATCGGCATTCTCCTGTGGGTCTTGTCCCACACCATGAAACGCATCGCGCCGGGGCCGCGCGCAAGCCTCGGCGACCCGCGCGGCAAGGCCTTGATGGCCATCATGGCGCTTGCCGGGATCGTGCTGATGGTGATCGGCTACCGCGGGATGGACACCATCCCCGTCTACACCCCCCTGCCCGGCATGGGCCATCTTAACAACCTGTTGATGTTGATCTCGCTGTTCTTCTTCGCAATGGCGGGCATGAAGCCGGGGGTGACCAACACCATCGTGCGCCACAACATGCTCACCGGAATGCTGATCTGGGCGCTGGCGCACCTTCTGGTGAACGGCGATCTGGCCTCGATCATCCTGTTCGGGTCCATGGCGCTCTATTCCCTCCTGTCGATGGTGCTGATCAGCCGCGCCGTGCCGTGGGAGCGCCCGGCGCGCGGGCCGATCCTCACGGATGTGAAGGCCGCCGTTGGTGCCGTGGTGCTCTACGCGATCATCGCGGGCATCCACATCTGGCTGGGCCACAACCCGTTTCTCGGCACCTATTCCTGACCACTGCGTCCTTCGAGACTGGGAGACCAACAGACATGGCCAAAACCAACCCGGGCCGCTTTTTCGAGGATTACCGCATCGGCGAGGTGATTTCGCACGCCGTGCCGCGCACCGTCTCGGGCGGCGAGCGGGCGCTCTACCACGCGCTCTACCCGGCGCGCCACGCGCTCTATTCCTCCGACGAGTTCGCCCGCGACTGCGGCCTCGACGCGGCGCCGATCGACGATCTCGCGGCCTTCCACCTCGTCTTCGGCAAGACGGTGCCGGACGTGTCGCTCAACGCCGTGGCCAATTTGGGCTATGCCGAGGGCCGCTGGCTGAGGCCGGTCTGGCCCGGCGACACGCTGCGCGCCGAAAGCCAGGTGATCGGGCTCAAGCAGAACTCCAGCGGCACGTCCGGCGTGGTCTGGGTCCGCACGCGGGGCTACAATCAGGACGACGAGGCGGTGCTCGACTACATCCGCTGGGTCATGGTCCGCAAACGCGATGTCGATGCGCCGGCCCCCGACACGCTGATCCCCGATCTCAAGCCCGCGCTGGCGGCGGCGGATCTGGTGATCCCCGAGGGGCTCGATTTCGCCCGCTACGATTTCACCCTCGCCGGCGAGCGCCACGCTCTGGGCGACTACGAGATCGGCGAGAAGATCGACCATGTCGACGGCGTCACCATCGCCGAGGCCGAACACATGCTCGCCACCCGGCTTTGGCAGAACACCGCCAAGGTCCATTTCGACGCCACCAACCGCGATGACGGCAAGCAGCTGATCTACGGCGGCCACGTGATCTCGCTGGCCCGTGCGCTCAGCTTCAACGGGCTGGCAAACGCGCAGATGATCGTCGGGCTGAACGGCGGCGCCCATGCCAACCCCTGCTTCGCCGGCGACACCGTGCGCGCCTGGTCCGAAGTGCTCGACAAGGCCGACACCTCCCACCCCGGCGTCGGGGCCATTCGCCTGCGCCTCGTCGCGGTCAAGCACGGCGCCCCCGCCTTCGCGCTGCGGGGCGAGGATGGAAAATACCGGCCAGAGGTGCTGCTTGATCTTGACTATTGGGCGCTGATGCCGATGTGATCGGGCCATGCGGTTCGGTTCGATCTTCCTTCTCGCGGCCCTTGCCCTGCCCGCCCCCGCCCTGGCCGGCGGCACCAAGGGCGACTACACCGCGCGGCGCGGCGCCATCGTCACGCCCGAGACCGGCGGCCAGACCGACCTTGCCGAATTCGGCCTGCCCCGCTTTGTCGCCTCCAACATCCGCGAGACGATCTACCACGAGCTGGCCCACCTGCTGATCGACCAGCTCGATCTGCCGGTGTTCGGCCCGCAGGAATTTGCCGCCGATCTCTTCGCGACGGTGATGATCAACCGCCTGTTCGACGAAGACGCGGCCATTGCGATGACCTATGACGTGGCCGCGGCCTACGATGCCGGGGCGCTCAAGGAAAACGACTACGGCGCCGGTCCGGCGATGTGGGGCGTGCATGGCACCGACCGGCAGCGCTACTACAATTTCGTCTGCATGATGTATGGGGCCAACCCCGAGGCGCGCGAAGACGTCGCCGACGAGCTGGGTCTGCCCGACGAACGCAAGGAAACCTGCGAGGAGGAATATGCGCTCACCGCGCGGGCATGGGGCGAGGTGCTGGATCGCGTTGCCGAAAATGCCCCCGGAACCTCGTTGCAGATGGACTGGATGCTGGATGCCGAAAGCCCGCTCGCCCGCTTCGTGCGGGCCGAGGTCGACCGGCTCAACAGCCTCATGGCGCTGCCGAAGGAAACCGCTGTCAGCGTGATCCCCTGCGAGGAGATCAACGCCTATTACGATCCCAACCTGCCCGAGATGCTGATCTGCACCGAGCTGGGCGACCATCTCGCGGAGCTGGCCGAATGACGCGGCCGGCGGCACTTGCGGCGGTCAGGCGCCGCCTCGCATCGGCAACGCTGGCGCTTGCGCTCTCGCCCGGCATCGGCGTGGCGCAGGATGCGACGGCGCACTTCGTCGAGGCCAACCTGCTGGCCACGCTCTACCACGAGCTCGGCCACGCCCTGATCGACATCGAAGGGGTGCCGATCTACGGGCAGGAGGAAGACGCCGCCGACGTGCTTTCGATCCTGCTGATCGACGCCTTCTACGAGGAAGAGGACGCCGTCGCGCTTGCCTATGACACGGCGTTCGGGTTTCTGGGCGAAGCCGAGCGCAGCCGCGCCGAAGGGCTGGCGCCGGCCTATTGGGACGTGCATGGCCCCGACGAGCAACGCTACTACAACCTCGTGTGCCTGTTCTACGGCGCTGACCCGGAGGAACGCGATGACGTTGCCGCCGATCTCGGCCTGCCGGAGGAACGCGCCGATTACTGCCCCGACGAGTTCGATCAGGCCAACGCCGCCTGGGGTGCCATTCTCGACGAGATCTCGGCGCAGGCGCCCGGCGATACGTTCCGACTGGGCGATCTCGATCCGGAGTTCCCGGCGGCGGCGGACCTGATCCGCGACGAGGTCGGGCTGCTCAACGAGGATTTCGCCCTCAGCGCCGATCTGACGATCCAGATGCTGCCGTGCGGCGAACCGAACGCGTTTTATGATCCGGACACGACCGCGATCACGATGTGCAGCGAATACGTCGACTACCTCGCCGAACTGGCGCCCTGACCTCGCCCGGCCCGGGGACCGAGGGACCGGGCGACCGACCGGCTGACCGGCGCCGCCACGCGCCGGCGGTGGGGCCTGCGGGCAACACATTCAAATATCCGGATTTCTGGTTTTCCGGTTTTCCGGAAAACCGATTTTCTCGCAGCGGTCAGATTGTGTGATCACAGTGAACAAAAAAGTGATCACAATTGCAAAAAATCCACGGCCGTTTCCGCTCACATGGCCGGTGTGCCCCGATCTTTGGCGTGACACGGCGGCGATTTTGATTATGCATGTGCAGAACTGCCAACAGTTTCGAAAGGGCATGTCATGGCCGATGTCGAACGGGGCAACCGCCCGCTTTCGCCGCACCTGCAAGTCTACAAATGGCCGCTCAACATGGGCATGTCGATCCTGCATCGGATGACCGGTGTCGCGCTTGGCGGGGTCACGGCGCTCGTCGCGATCTGGTTTCTCGCGCTGGCGTGGTCGCCCGAGGCCTTCGCGCTGGTAAACGGTCTCATGACCTCCTGGCTCGGCTGGCTTGTCCTGCTCGGCGGCGCCGCCTCGGCGTGGTTCCATTTCGCCAACGGCCTTCGCCATCTGGTCTGGGATACCGGCTCCTCCTTCGGCCAGCGACGGGTGCAGCGCACCGCCATCCTCGGCCTCCTGGCCTCGGCCATTCTCACGCTGGTGACCATCTGGGTCGCCGCATCGGTCTGAGGGAGAACACCATGCGCTACCTGACCGACCGCAAACGCGCCACCGGCCTTGGCTCGGCCCGCTCCGGCACCGGCCATTTCTGGGAACAGCGGGTGAGCGCCATCGCCCTCGTGGTGCTGACGCCGCTTTTCATCTTCCCGCTCGCCTACAACATGGGCGACAGCTACGAGGCCGTGCGCGCGGCCTATGGCAACCCGGTGAATGCCATCGTCGCCGTCGCCTTCATGATCACCGCCTTCCTGCATTTCTTCCAGGGCATCCAGGTGGTGATCGAAGACTACGTGCATGGCCGCTGGGAGCTTGTGCTGATCATCACCACCCGGCTTTTGAGCGCGGCCTTCGCGCTGATCGGCTCGCTCGCGATCCTGAAAATCTTCTTCGGCGCCTGAGGACACAGACATGGCTGCATACGAATACGAGACCCACGAATACGACGTCGTGGTCGTCGGCGCCGGCGGCGCGGGCCTGCGCGCCACGCTGGGCATGGCCGAACAGGGCCTGCGCACCGCGAACGTGACCAAGGTCTTCCCCACCCGCTCGCACACCGTCGCCGCGCAGGGCGGCATCGCCGCCAGCCTGGGCAACATGGGCCCCGACAGCTGGCAGTGGCACATGTATGACACCGTGAAGGGCTCCGACTGGCTCGGCGACACCGACGCGATGGAATACCTCGCCCGCGAGGCGCCCAAGGCGGTCTACGAGCTCGAGCATTACGGCGTGCCGTTCAGCCGCACCGAGGAAGGCAAGATCTACCAACGCCCCTTCGGGGGCCACACCACCGAGTTCGGCGACGGCCCGCCGGTGCAACGCACCTGCGCCGCCGCCGACCGCACCGGCCACGCCATCCTGCACACGCTCTACGGCCAGTCGCTCAAGCACAATGCCGAGTTCTACATCGAGTATTTCGCCATCGACCTGATCATGTCGGACGACGGCGCGGTGCAGGGGGTGCTGACATGGAAGCTCGATGACGGGACGTTCCATGTCTTCTCCGCCAAGACGGTGGTGCTCGCCACCGGCGGCTATGGCCGGGCCTTTTTCTCGGCCACCTCGGCCCACACCTGCACCGGCGACGGCGGCGGCATGGTGGCGCGCGCCGGGCTGCCGTTGCAGGACATGGAGTTCGTCCAGTTCCACCCCACCGGCATCTACGGCGCCGGCTGCCTGATCACCGAAGGCGCCCGCGGCGAGGGCGGCTACCTGACCAATTCCGAGGGCGAGCGCTTCATGGAACGCTACGCGCCGCACTACAAGGACCTCGCCCCGCGCGACTACGTCTCGCGCTGCATGACGCTGGAAATCCGCGAGGGGCGCGGGGTTGGCCCCGACAAGGACCACATCCACCTCAACCTCTCGCACCTGCCCCCCGAGGCGCTCGCCGAGCGCCTGCCCGGCATCTCCGAGAGCGCCAAGATCTTCGCCGGCGTCGATGTTACCAAGGAGCCGATCCCCGTCCTGCCCACCGTGCACTACAACATGGGCGGCATCCCGACGAACCACTGGGGCGAAGCCCTCAACCCGACCGCCGACGATCCCAACGCCGTCGTGCCCGGGCTGATGGCCGTCGGCGAGGCGGGCTGCGCCAGCGTCCACGGCGCCAACCGTCTCGGCTCCAACAGCCTCATCGACCTTGTCGTCTTCGGCCGCGCCGCGGCGATCCGCGCCGGCCAGATCCTCGACCCCGGCAAGGCCAACGCCCCCCTCAACCAGGCCTCGATCGACAAGGCGTTCGACCGGTTCGACGGGCTGCGCCATGCCTCCGGCGGCACGCCCACCGCCGAGCTGCGCCTCGAGATGCAAAAGACGATGCAGGCGGATGCGGCCGTGTTCCGCACCTCCGAGACGCTGAAAGCCGGTGTCGAGCGGATGACGGAGATTGCCGCCAAGCTCGCCGACCTTCATGTCACGGACCGCTCGCTGATCTGGAACTCCGACCTGATGGAAACGCTGGAGCTGACCAACCTCATGCCCAACGCGCTCGCCACCATCACCGGCGCCGAGGCCCGTCACGAGAGCCGCGGTGCCCATGCGCACGAGGATTTCCCCAACCGCGACGACGAGAACTGGCGCGTCCACACCATCGCCCGCGTCACCGGCAACAAGGTCGATCTCTCCTATCGCCCGGTGGTGCTCGAGCCGCTGACCACCGAAGCCGAGGGCGGCATCCAGCTCGAAAAGATCGCCCCGAAAGAGCGGACGTTCTGAGCCATGGCCGGGGCTGCCACAGCGTTTGGCCCGAAAGACCGGGGCACGACCGATCCCAAGATTCTGGTGATCGGCCTGAACCGCTGTGGCACGCACTCGCTGCACAAGCTGTTCCTCGGCTCCGACATCCCCTCGCTGCACTGGCGCCGGCAGGACGACAACCGCAACATCGCCCGCGCGATGATCACCAACATGGCGCTCGGGCGGGCGCCGCTGGACGGGTTCGGTCCGATGCGGGCCTTTTCCGATCTCAACTTCCTCGGCCGCCAGATCGCGATCGAGGGCGCGCGGTTCTTCCGCGAGCTGCACACGGCCTACCCGGATGCCTATTTCATCCTCAACACCCGCCCGGTGGAGGATTGGATCACCTCGCGGCTCGGCCATTCCAAGGGCGATTTCGCCCGCGGCATGGCGCGGCTCGGAGATCTCTCGATCGACGACGTGGTCGCCCACTGGCGGGCGCTCTTCCTGCGCCACGACGCAGAAGTCCGGGCCTATTTCGAGGGCAATCCACGCTTCCTGCGGTTCGACATCACAACCGACGACCCGCAATCCATCGCCGATCTCCTTGCCGCCGATTTTGCCGTCGACCCGACGCAATGGGGGCAGCACGGCCACGGCCACGGCGCGCAGGTCGCCGCCCGGGTCCTGTCCGGGGAGATGTGAGCATGGCCGCCCCCGACACCCGGCAGGTGACGCTGCACATCGGCGTTCAGAAGACCGCCTCGACAGCTTTCCACCACCTGCTCCAGCTCAACAAGGCGGCGCTCGCGCCCCGGCTTCTGGTGCGCACGCCCAAGCCCGGCACGCCGGCCCAGCGCATGGGCCGCGCGGCCGTCGATTTCACGCTCGATCCGTCCCGCGATCGCCGCGACCATCTCATCGCGCAGATCGAAGCGGTCCGCGACGAGATCGCGGCGAGCCGCCTGCCGGCGCTGGTCAGCCACGAGAACCTGCCCGGCGCGATGCTCGGCAATCCCGGCGTCACCACGCTCTACCCGATGCTCGAAACCCTGCTCGCGCTTTACGAAACCCATCTTGCCCCGTTCCGGCCGCGCTATGCGCTCTACACCCGCGACATGGGCGCCTGGAAGAAGAGCGTCTACAATCAGGCGGTCAAGACCGATGGCTATACCGGCACCTTGCTCGATTTTCTGGCCGAGACCGCGGCCTGCGGCAGCTGGGACAGCCTCGCGGCCCGGATGACGGCCGCGCTCGGGGAAGACCGCGTTGCCGTCTTCGCGCTGGAAGACGAGCCCGACCCGACACGCCCGGGCCAGCAATTGCTGCGCTACGCCGGTCTCGACGATGGCCAGATCGCCGCGCTGGCGCCGCTGAAGGGGCGGTCGAACCAGAGCCTCGGGCCCGGCGCGCTCGAGTTCATGCGTCTGGTCAACGCCGCCGGCTTCGGTCCGAAGCCCCGCATGAAAGTGATGAACCTGGTCATCGGCAATCCGTCGCTCTTCGCGTCGGAGGCCCCCGGCGACGAGACCGGGCAATGAAACAGATGAGAACCGGCCCCGGCGGTGCGACCGCCCGTGCCCTGGATCGAAAGGTAGCGACATGGTGCAACTGACCCTTCCGAAGAACTCGAAGATCCGCACGGGCAAGACCTGGCCCAAGCCCGAGGGCGCCAAGCGGCTCAAGACTTTCAAGATCTATCGCTGGAACCCGGACGACGCCGAGAACCCCCGGGTCGATACCTATTTCATCGATCTCGATACGTGCGGCCCGATGGTTCTCGACGCGCTGATCAAGATCAAGAATGAGATCGACCCGACGCTCACCTTCCGCCGCTCCTGCCGCGAGGGCATCTGCGGCTCCTGCGCGATGAACATCGACGGCCAGAACCACCTCGCCTGCATCTACGGCATCGACGAGATCAAGGGCGACGTGAAGATCTACCCGCTGCCGCATATGCCGGTGGTGAAAGACCTGATCCCCGATCTCACCCATTTCTACGCCCAGCATGCCTCGATCAAGCCGTGGCTGGAGACGAAATCCGCCCCGCCGGCGAAGGAATGGAAGCAGTCGATCGAAGACCGCAAGAAGCTCGACGGGCTCTATGAATGCGTCATGTGCGCCTCGTGCTCGACCTCCTGCCCGAGCTACTGGTGGAACGCCGATCGCTACCTCGGCCCGGCCACCCTGCTGCACGCCTACCGCTGGATCATCGACAGCCGCGACGAGGCCACCGGCGAGCGGCTCGACGATCTTGAGGATCCGTTCAAGCTCTATCGCTGCCACACGATCATGAACTGCGCGCAGACCTGTCCCAAGGGGCTGAACCCGGCCCGCGCCATTGCCGAGATCAAGAAGCTTCAGGTCGAACGGCAAGTCTGATCCGCGGCGCGGTCGCGAGGGGGGTGGCCCTGTCGTCAGGCGGGGTTTGTCCCTCCGGTTCCGCCCTCTCGAAAAGTTTGAAAACCGCCCCGAACGGGGGGCCGAAAGTTGCAAATCGGCCGTTTCAACGGGGGCCGAAGTTGCAACTTTTGGGCCTACTCCCGCGCCCGCAGCACCCGGGCCGGGCTCGCCGACAGCGACCGCCAGGCGAAGGCGAGACCGGCGAGCAAGGTGACCGCGATGCCGCCGGTGACGATCCCGAGTGCCGAGGGCAGATCGAAGGCGAAGGTCGTCTCCATCACGAAATGCGAGATCGCCCAGCCGGCGAGACCGCCGGTCACCACCGCCACGCCCCCTGCCGCCGCACCGAGAATCGCCGAGCGCAGGGCGAAGTTGGCCAGCACCCGCCGGCGTTCGGCGCCCAGCGTTTTCAGCACCGCCGCTTCATAGGTCCGCGCCCGTTCTCCGGCCGCCGCCGCCCCGACAAGCACCACCGCGCCGGTTGCCAGCGTGACCAGCGCGCCATAAGTGATCGCGGCCGCGACCTGGCCCATCAGCCCGGTCACCGCGCTGATCGCATCACGCACCGAGATCACGGTGATATTGGGCCAGCTCCGCGAAAGATCGCGCATCAACGCCGCCTCGGAGGCCCGGTCGGCATAGATCGTCGCGATCCAGCTGTGCGGCGCGCCCGCCAGTGCCGAGGGGTTCATCGCGATCGTGAACCCCATGCCCCCGGTGGTGAAATCGACATCGCGCAAGCTCGCCACCGTGCCGGTGATCTCGCGCCCGAGAATGTTGATGCTCATCTCGTCACCCAGCTTCAGCCCGATCTCCGCCGCTTCGTTGGCCGAGAAGGAGATCAGCGGCGCGCCGGTGTAGTCTTGCGGCCACCATTCGCCCTCGGTCAGGGTGGTGCGGTCAGGCAAGGTCGCGGCGTAGGTCACGCCCCGGTCGCCGCGCACCACCCAATGATCGCCGACGACCTCCTCCGCCGGCCGGCCGTTGATCTTGGTGATCCGGCCCCGCAGCATCGGCGCCCGGTCCATCCGGCTGACACCGGGGTCGGTGCTGACCCGCTCGGTGAGCGCGTCGATCTGGTCGGGCTGGATGTCGAGCACGAAGAAGCTCGGCGCGATGTCGGGCAGGTCGCGGGCAATCGCGCCGCGAAGGTTGTTGTCGATCTGGCCCACGGCGGCGAGCACCGAAAGGCCCAGCCCCAGCGAAAGCACAACCGAGCTGGCCTCGTTGCCCGGGCCGCCTACCGAGGCCAGCGCCATTCTCAACGTCGGCCACCCACGCAGCCCCGGACGTCCGGCGAGCCAGCGTGTCAGCCGCCGCACGCCGCGGCCAGCGAGCACGAGCAGCACAAACGCGCCGAAGACGCCGGCCGCGGCCCAGAGCGTGAGTTTGGCCGTGCCCGAGAACCACGCGGCCGTGCCGACGAGCATCGCGAGGAGGCCACCGGTCAGCGCGAGGTAGCGCGGGCGCGGCCAGCGGCCCTGCCCGGCGGTGGCGTCGCGATAGAGCGCCGCGGCGCGCACGTCCTCGGTTCGGGCAAGCGGCCAGAGCGTGAACAACGCCGCCGCCAGAGCCCCGTAGAGCGCCGCCTCGAACAGCGGCGCCGGCTCAAACCCGATCTCCACCGGCACCGGCAATGCGCTGGTGATCAGCGGCGCAAAGGCCAGCGGCAGCGCCGCGCCGATCGCCACGCCGATGGCAATGCCCAGAGCCGTCAGCGCCCCGATTTGCAGCGCGTAGATGGCAAAGATCGTGCGCCGCTCGGCGCCGAGCACCTTCAACGTCGCGATCGTTTCGGTCTTTTCGTCGAGATAGGCGCGCACCGCCGCCGAGATGCCCACGCCGCCAACCGCGAGCCCGGCAAGCCCCACGAGCACGAGGAACCGGCCCAGCCGCTCCACCGCGTGGCGCACCCCCGGCGCGCCGTTGCGCGCGTCGCGCCAGCGCGGCGCGCTCGTCTCCAGTGCGGTCAGGACCTCGCCTTT
>JANTFS010000075.1 GCA_024763335.1 Paracoccaceae bacterium
GTGGAAGTGATCGATGTCAACGAGGGCACGCACCACGAGGAACTGATCGAGTTCGCCGACGACGACAACATCTTTTCCGATCTGTAAGGTCGCGCGATGAGCGAACGGGTCTTTCCGGTGCTTCCGGCACGCAAGCGCCTCAAGGCGATCCAGGCGGCGGTGTTCGGCGTGGTCGGCGCGGGGGTCGCGTGGCTCGCGCTAACCGGACAGGGCTGGTGGTGGTGGCTGTTGGCGGGGCTTCTGCTCGGCATGGCCGTGGGCAAGGTGCTGTCGCTCCTGCGGATGCGCTACGTGGCGAAGGTCGATGCTGCCGGGGTTTCGGTCTGCCTGCCGACCGGCCGCGAGATGCAGGCGGGTTGGGGCGAAATCGAGGCGCACACGATCGATCCGGCGCGCGGGCTCGGCGGGCTGGTGCTGCGCGCCGGCAACGCGGGCCGGGTGCGGGTGCTGCCGATCGCGACGCGCGACATGGGTCCGGCGGCCGCCGAGGACCTGATCGCGGCACTGAAGGCGCGGTTGCCGAAGCTCGAATACCGCGTGCCGAGCCTGGGCGCGCGCAAGCGCTGAGGACATTCGCGCGCGCACCCGGGCGGCCAGTGGCGCTTTCCAACCGAAGACCTTTGCGGTAGCTAGGCGACGAAGCAACAAAGGGCGCGCGCCATGTCCACATTCGACTACGATCTTTTCGTCATTGGCGGAGGCTCCGGCGGGGTGCGCGCCGGCCGGGTGGCGGCCGAGACCGGCGCCAAGGTGGCGCTTGCCGAGGAATACCGCATGGGCGGCACCTGCGTGATCCGCGGCTGCGTGCCGAAGAAGCTCATGGTGTTTGCCTCGGGCTACGGCGCGGCGATCCCGGAAGCGCGTGAATATGGTTGGGATTTCAGCGAGCCCAGCTTCAACTGGCCGCATTTCCGCGCCATGCTGGAAACCGAGTTGACCCGGCTCGAGGGCATCTACGCCGCCAATTTCCAGAAAGCCGGCGGCAGGCTCTATGAGGCCCGCGCAACGGTCAAGGACCCGCACACGGTGGCGCTCTCGACCGGCGAGGAGGTCACCGCCAAGCATATCCTGATCGCCACCGGTGGCGCGCCCTATGTGCCGACGACGCCGGGCGCCGAGCTGGCGATCACGTCGAACGAGATTTTCGGGCTTGAGACCCTGCCCGAGCGGCTCCTGATTGTCGGCGGCGGCTATATCGCCTGCGAATTTGCCACCATCTTCCGTGGCCTCGGGTCTCATGTGGCGCAATGGTATCGCGGGGCGCAGATCCTGCGCGGTTTCGATGACGAGGTGCGCGGGCATCTCGCCGAGATCATCCGCGGCCGCGGCGTCGATCTGCACGTGGGCCTCGAGGTCGAACGCATGGAAGCGCGCGACGGCCGGATCTGGGTCAAGGGCACCGATGGGCGCGAGGACGTGTTCGACCAGGTGCTCTATGCCACTGGCCGGCACCCAAACACCGCAGGCCTCGGGCTGGAAGAGGCCGGGGTCAAGCTCGGGCGCTGGGGCGAGGTGGTGGTCGATGATTATGGCCAGACCAGCGTGCCCTCGATCTACGCCGTGGGCGACGTGACCAACCGCATCCAGCTCACCCCCGTGGCCATCCGCGAGGGCATGGCCTTCGTCGAAACCGTGTTCAAGGGAAACCCGACCAAGCCCGACCACGAGCTGGTGCCCTCGGCGGTGTTTACCCAGCCCGAATACGGCGCGGTGGGGCTGACCGAGGAGCAGGCCCGCGACCAGGAACCGGTCGACGTCTATTGTGCCGCGTTCCGCCCGATGCAGAAGAGCTTCATCGACCGCAAGGAGCGCGTGCTGTTCAAGCTGATCGTGTCGAAGGCCAGCCAGAAGGTTCTGGGCTGTCATATCGTGGCCGACGGGGCCGGCGAAATGATCCAGCTGGCGGCCGTGGCGGTCAAGATGGGGGCGACCAAGGCCGATTTCGACCGCACCGTGGCGGTGCACCCGACCATGGCCGAGGAAATTGTGTTGATGAAACAACCCACGCGGAGCCACTGAGGCGACGGGCGGGTTGAAAACCCGGGGCGGGGGGCACATTTCAGCCCCGAACCCTTGCGACGACGAGAGAGGACAGAACCACATGGCCAGTGACAACGGTGGCCCCTGGGGCGGCGGCGGTGGGAACCGCGGTGGCTCAGGTGGGAACGATGACGGCAGGGGCGGCGGCCGACGGCCGGGCGACGGCCCCGACGGGCCGCAGATTCCCGAGATCGACGAATTGATGAAAAAGGGTCAGGAGCGGCTGCGTGTGCTCATGGGCGGCGGCGGCGATTCCCGGCGGCGGTCCGGCGGCGGTGGCGGCGATGGCGGCAGCGGTCTGCCGAAGATCGGTCGCGGCGGTATCGCGCTTGGCGTGCTGGCCCTGATTGCCGCCTGGCTTTTCGCAAGCTTCTACCGGGTCGATACCTCCGAGCAGTCGGTCGAACTGTTGTTCGGCAAGCGCTACAAGGTCGGCCAAGAGGGTCTCAACTTCGCACCATGGCCGGTGGTGACCAAGGAGATCTACCCGGTGACCCGCGAGAACACGATCGACATCGGCACCGGGCTAGACGCGGGGCTGATGCTGACCGGAGACGAGAATATCGTGGACATCGATTTTCAGGTCGTCTGGAACATCGGCAATATCGAGAACTTCGTGTTCAACGTGGCCGAGCCTGTCGACACGATCACCGCCGTGTCGGAATCGGCGATGCGCGAGATCATCGGCCGTTCGAACCTTGCACCGATCCTCAACCGTGACCGGGCCGCGATTGCTCAGGAACTCGAGGAACTCATTCAATCGACGCTCGACAGCTACCAGTCGGGGGTGAACATCGTGCGGGTGAACTTCGACCGCGCCGACCCGCCGCGCGAAGTGATCGACAGTTTCCGCGAGGTGCAGGCCGCCGAGCAGACCCGTGACACCCTGGAAAAGCAGGCCGATGCCTATGCCAACCGGGTCATCGCCGGGGCGCGTGGTGAAGCCGCGCAAATGCTCGAAGAGGCGGAGGCTTATCGCGCCCAGGTGGTCAACGAGGCCGAGGGCGAGGCGGCGCGCTTCATCGCGGTCTATGATGAATACGCCAAGGCTGAAGAGGTGACCCGCAAGCGTCTCTACCTCGAAACCCTGCAACGCGTGCTCGCCGGTGTCGACAAGGTGATCATCGATGACGGGGCCGGCGGCTCCCAAGGCGTGGTGCCCTATCTGCCGCTCAATGAGTTACGACGTTCCGACACGGGCACGACCAATACAGGAGGCTCGAACTGATGCGCCGCACCCAGATTCTCATCGGCGTCGTCGTCGTCGCCGTTCTTATCGCGCTCAATTCGTTCTACATCGTGGATGAACGTGAAAAGGCGCTCCGGCTCTGGTTCGGCGAGGTGACGCTGGAGATCACCGAACCCGGCCTCTACTTCAAGGTCCCGGTGGTGCATGAGATCGCCAAGTATGACGACCGGATTCTGCCGCTCGATACGCAGCCGCTGGAAGTGACCCCGGCCGACGACCGCCGGCTGGTTGTCGACGCCTTTGCCCGCTGGCGGATTTCGGACGCGACGCAGTTCCGCCGCGCCGTCGGCGCCTCGGGGATAACCGGGGCCAAGCAGCGGCTGGAACGCATCCTGAACGCCGAGTTGCGGCAGGTCCTCGGTCAGGTCGATTCCGGGGCGGTGCTCTCGGTCGACCGGGCGGCGATGATGAACAAGATCCGCGACCAGTCGCGCGACGAGGCCGCGGCACTTGGGGTTGAAGTGATCGACGTGCGTATCAAACGCGCCGATCTGCCCGAGCAGAACCTCGCGGCCACCTTCGAGCGGATGCGCGCCGAGCGCCAGCGTGAAGCGGCCGACGAGATCGCCCGCGGCAACGAGGCGGCGCAGCGGGTGCGCGCCCAGGCCGACCGGACGGTGGTTGAAACCACCTCGGAAGCGCAGAAACAGGCCGAGATTGTTCGCGGTGAAGCCGACGCCCGCCGCAACGCGATCTTTGCCGAGGCCTTTGGGCGGGACCCGGAGTTCTTCGCCTTCTACCGGTCGCTCAGAGCCTACGAGGAGAGCCTGAAAGGCAACAACTCGACGCTGGTGATCACCCCCGACAGCGAGTTCTTCGACTACCTCAAGTCGGATACGGGGCGACAGTGATGGGCTGGATCGCGCTTGGCTTCGGCCTGGTGCTGGTGATTGAGGGGCTGGTGTTCGCACTGGCCCCTTCGCGTCTCGACGAGATCGTGGCTTTGATGGCCGAGTTGAGCCCCGATCAGAGGCGTCTGATCGGCTTGGCGGCGGTTGCGATCGGCGTCGGCCTGGTGTGGTTGGGGCGAAGCCTCGGCGTCTGAACCGACCCGGGCACGGATTGCGCCGCGCAATCCGGCACGTATTCCGCCGCGGAAAACGTTTCGCTTTGCGCCCTGCAAAGCGCGCCCGCCCCGGCGATCGGCGAAAAGGTGCCGTTTCACGTATGCGTGAAATGCATTGCGTCCCTTTGTGTTGCGCAGGTGCCGCACTATCTACAAGTCTCAAAGGCAAGAGCTTTTTTTCACCTCGCTCAACGCGTTTCGAAGGAGGATCCAGTGACTGCACAGGCACGTTCAATTCCAATTCAAATTCCCCAGACAAGGTTGCGGGCGCAGGCGCTCATCGCGCTGTTGGTGGCCGTATCGGTATTTTTCTCCAGCGCACTGCGGGTCGAAGCCCGCGGCGTTCCCGAGAGTTTTGCCGACCTCGCCGAGCAGGTCAGCCCGGCGGTGGTGAACATCACCACCTCGACATTGATCGCGCAAGATACCGGACCGCATCCCATGGTGCCCGAGGGCTCGCCGTTCGAAGAGTTCTTCCGCGACTTCCTCGACCGCAACGGCGGTGACCAGCCGCGCACGCGCCGGTCGAGCGCTCTGGGCTCGGGCTTCGTGATCTCCGAAGACGGCTATATCGTCACGAACAACCACGTGATCGAGGGCGCCGACGAGATCCAGATCGAGTTCTACGACGGGATCGGGGTTCTCGATGCGACGGTGGTCGGCACCGATCCCAACACCGACATTGCCCTGCTCAAGGTTGAGGCCGACGAGCCGCTGCCGTTCGTCTCGTTCGGGGATTCGGACCTGATGCGCGTGGGCGACTGGGTGCTCGCCGTGGGCAACCCGCTCGGGCAGGGCTTCTCGGTTTCGGCCGGGATCATCTCGGCGCGCGGGCGTGAGCTTTCGGGCACCTATGACGATTTCATCCAGACCGATGCCGCGATCAACCGGGGCAACTCCGGTGGCCCGCTGTTCAACATGGACGGCGAGGTGATCGGCGTGAACACCGCGATCCTGTCGCCCACCGGCGGCTCGATCGGGATCGGCTTCTCGATGGCGTCAAACGTGGTCAACAAGGTCGTGACCCAGCTCAAGGAGTTCGGCGAGACCCGCCGCGGCTGGCTCGGTGTGCGGATTCAGGATGTCACCGAGGACATGGCCAATGCCATGGGGCTCGACAGCACCGCCGGCGCCCTGGTGACGGACGTGCCCGACGGCCCGGCGAAAGATGCCGGCATCCAGGCTGGCGACCTGATCATCAGCTTCGATGGCCAGGACGTGGCCGATACGCGCGAACTGGTGCGGATCGTCGGCGACGCCGAGGTTGGCAAGACGGTTCGGGTTGTCGTCCTGCGCGACGGCGCCACCCAGACGATGAAGGTGACCCTCGGTCGGCGTGAAGACGCGGTGGCCGCGGACACCCAGACGCAGCCCACCGTTCCGCAGGCACCGGTCGAGAAAACCGTGCTCGGGATGGATCTGTCGGAGCTGACCGATGAACTGCGTACGGACCTCGGTCTCGACGCCAACGCCACGGGGCTCGTGGTGACGGATATCGATCAGGCCAGCGAGGCCTGGGAGAAGGGGCTGCGGCCGGGTGACGTCATCGTGGAGGCCGGGCAGAACCGGGTGACCACGGTTGCCGAGTTCGAAGACCGTATCGCGGCGGCACGCGATGGCGGACGGCAGTCCATCTTGCTGCTGATCCGGCGCGACGGCGATCCGCGGTTCGTGGCCCTGTCGGTCGCGAATTGACGGCAGCGGCTTCTGCCGCCGAAACAATGACTGGAAAGGGCCGCTCCGAAGAGCGGCCCTTTTCGTTGGGTTCGGAACTTTTTTGCGCTTCAGAAGTTGCTGTAGATGTCGCCGCGCGTCAGGCCGATGTCCTGCAATTCGCGGTCGGACAGTTTCTCCAGCTCCCGGCGGGTGGCGCGCCGGTCACGCCGCTCGGCGGCGCGGGCGGCAAGGGTCTCAAGTGCGCGCGTGATCCGGGGCGCGAAGGCGAAGCCGTGGCTGCGCAAGGTGGTCTGGTCGATGATGGTCATGATATGCCTCTGGGTCTGCATTGTTGCGGGTCGCGGCGGATGGCGACGGCGGGGATATGTTCCCGTTTCTGCACCTGCACAACCGACGCTTTCGCAATGCCCGCATGCGTTTCCCGCATGGGTCCGGCGGGCCTGGCCCTGCGCCCACCCGGCATTTGTTCTGGCAGATGTTCGCGTTTCGTGCTAGTCGGGGGGAAACGAAACAGGGGCAGGACAACACATGCGGGTGATCGGGATTGATCCGGGGCTTCGCAACCTCGGCTGGGGCGTGATCGAAGCCGAAGGATCCCGGATTGGCCATGTCGCCAACGGGGTGATCACCGGCGCCGGGCGGGATCTTGCATCTCGCCTGCTGGCGCTGTTCGACGGGCTGACGCAGGTGATCGACACGCATGCGCCGGATACGGCAGCGGTGGAGCAGACGTTCGTCAACCGCGACGGGGCCGGCACGCTGAAACTTGGCCAGGCGCGCGGTGTCGCGATGCTGGTGCCGGCGCGCGCGGGGCTGCCGGTGGGCGAATACGCCCCCAACCAGGTGAAGAAAACCGTGGTCGGCGTCGGCCATGCGGACAAGAGCCAGATCGAACACATGGTGCGGCTGCAATTGCCCGGTGTCGAGATCGCCGGGCCCGATGCCGCCGATGCCCTGGCGATCGCCTTGACCCATGCGCATTTTGCCCGCGCCGCCGGGCGGCTGGATGCGGCGCTCCGGAGGGCCAGCGCATGATCGGGCGGATCTCCGGCCGGATCGACTATCGCGGCCCGGACCACGTGCTGATCGACGTGCGCGGGGTGGGCTACGTGGTGCATGTCTCCGAGCGCACCCTCGCGGCCTTGCCGGGCGCAGGCGAGGCGGTGGCGCTCTACACCGATCTTCTGGTGCGCGAGGATCTGCTGCAACTCTTCGGCTTCACCTCGCTGGCCGAGAAGGAATGGCACCGGCTGCTGATGAGCGTGCAGGGCATCGGCGCCAAGGCCTCGATGGCCATTCTCGGCGCGCTCGGGGCCGATGGCGTGAGCCGGGCGATCGCGCTGGGCGACTGGAACGCGATCAAGGCGGCCAAGGGGATCGGGCCGAAGACGGCGCAGCGGGTGGTGAACGAGCTCAAGGACAAGGCCGCGGGCGTGATGGCGATGGCACCGTCCCCACAGGGGGCGCCTTCGGGCGATGCGCCGCTCGTGGAGCCCGATGCGCCCGTGGCCCCCACACCGACCGCGCCACCGCCGGGCAATGCCGCGGCGCAATCCGAGGCGCTGTCGGCGCTCGCCAATCTGGGTTACGCGCCGGGTGAGGCGGCCTCGGCCGTGGCCACCGTTCTGGGCGAAGACCCGGGCGCCGATACGCCTGCGCTGATCCGCGCCGCCTTGCGACTTCTGGCGCCGAAGGGGTAGGGAGGATGGCAAGCGCATCCGCCCACATCCGGAGGACTATCGATGCCCCGCACCGCTCGCAGTTGGCAAACCCTGATCGCGCTGCCCTTCCTCGTGCTCGGCGCCTGGGCGCTGCTCTCGCCCGCGACGGTGCAACTCGTAGCCTTCCGACCCGAGGTGCGGCTCGACGCGCCGATCCTCAACCTCACCATTGGCGCCTTCGGGGCGCAGGCGGTGCTCGCCGGGCTCTTCGCGCTGACCAGCCGGTTTTCGCGCTGGACCTTCCTCGCCTACGGGATCGCGCTTCTGCCGTTCTTCGTCTTCAACTACTGGTTCGTCTTCGTGGTGCCGCTGTTCTCGGCGGGCATGGCGATCGACTTCATCGCCAACTTGGCGATGCTCGGGTTTTGCGTCATGGGGTGGCGCGCGGCGCGGGTGGAAGGCTTGTGAGGTGAGCGAACGGATGACCGAACCCGATCCCACCCTGCGCCCGGATCCGCGCCCCGAAGACGCCGACCGCGCCCTGCGGCCGCAGCGGCTTGCCGAATTCATCGGGCAGGCGGAGGCGCGGGCCAACCTGGCCGTGTTTATCGAGAGCGCCCGCCAGCGCGGCGAGGCGATGGATCACGCGCTGTTTCACGGGCCCCCCGGGCTTGGCAAGACCACGCTTGCGCAGATCATGGCCCGCGAGCTTGGGGTCAATTTCCGCATGACAAGCGGCCCGGTGCTCGCCAAGGCCGGCGATCTGGCCGCGATCCTCACCAACCTTGAGCGCAACGACGTGCTCTTCATCGACGAGATTCACCGGCTCAACCCGGTGGTGGAGGAAGTGCTCTACCCGGCGATGGAAGATTTCGAGCTTGATCTGGTGATCGGCGAAGGCCCGGCCGCGCGCACCGTGCGCATCGAACTCCAACCCTTCACGCTGGTGGGCGCCACGACCCGGCTCGGCCTGCTGACGACGCCGCTGCGCGACCGCTTCGGCATCCCGACCCGGCTGCAATTCTACACCGTCGAGGAATTGCACGAGATCGTCACCCGCAACGCCGAGAAACTCGGCGCGCCTGCCGACACCGAGGGCGCGCGCGAGATTGCCCGCCGCGCCCGCGGCACGCCGCGGATTGCCGGCCGTCTCCTGCGCCGCGTGCTCGATTTCGCCGTGGTCGAGGGCGAGGGTCGGATTACCCGCGCAATCGCCGACAATGCGCTGACCCGTCTCGGGGTCGACCACCTTGGTCTCGACGGTGCCGACCGGCGTTATCTCGACCTGATCGCCGAGCATTACCAGGGCGGTCCGGTGGGGATCGAAACCCTCTCGGCGGCACTGAGCGAAAGCCGCGATGCGCTGGAGGAGGTCATCGAGCCCTTCCTCCTGCAACAGGGCTTGATCCAGCGCACGCCGCGCGGTCGAATGCTGGGCGAAAAGGCCTGGACACACCTCGGCCTCGCGCCGCCCCGCCCCAACGGCCAGGGAGCCCTGTTCAACTGAAGTCATTTCGAGGACGCCGGATGCGCCGCATATTCATTCTGATAGCATGTCTTTTCGCCGCCCCGGCATGGGGATTTGACACCAAGGCCGGACCGCTTGAGATCGTCGAAGACGGCAATGGCCAGAAACATCTGCGGGTGGGCAGCAAGGCCTATGTCCTGCCGACCGAGCCTTCGCTCGCCTTCCTCGAAGCGCAGTTTGACGATTGGGTGCTGATCCTCGTCTCGCAAGGTGGCAACGCCTGCAATGGTCGCTACCTGTGGTTCCACGCCGTGCCGGGGGAGCTGGGGTTTTCGCCCGATTTCGGCACCTGCGCAGAGGCTGCGGAAGTGTCCCGGCGCGCCGATGGGACGCTTGCGGTGACGATGCCGCGGGCGAGCGCGGGGGCGCCGCCGGTCACCTACCTGTGGGATGGGCGGCAGTTGCGCGAGGAAGACGCCGCGCGCCCGGTCTCGGGCGCGGCCCCGGGGCAGGGGGCTGAATACTGGATCGATCTTTACCCCTTCGACCTGCTCGCCGCGGCGGATTACCAGGACCGGATTGCCGCGGCCATGGACGATACCGCCCGCGCTGAGTTGGCGCGGGTGATGGAGCTGGCCTCTCCGTTCGAGGCCGAGGGCGCATGGATCGTGGGCGCGGGCTGCGTGAAGGCGGCATGCGACAGCGACCGCGCGGTGATCGCGCTTGCCCGTGACGACGGGCGGATCGTCGTCGCCTTGCGCAGCCCGGCCCTTGGCGCGCAGCTTTTCGGCAATCCCGGCGGGCCTCTGCCCGCGTCGATTGTCGATCTGCTCGCCCGGCAATAGCGCGGGCCCCGCGCTTGCCGCCGGCGTCGCGAGGTTCTATGCCAGCCGGCAACGGGTCTTGAACGCGAGGAGGTGGCGGTGACCCCGCAAGAGGTGCAATCCCTGTTTGCCCGCGGCGACGGCTATGCCTTCGCGCGCTGGGGGCGGCCGATCGTGCCGGTTGTGTTCGGCGTCGAGGATGAAACCCTCGCCACGATCAAGGGGGCCTTCGAGGCGGTTGCCGCCCTCGCAGGCCACAGCGTGGAGGAGACCGACCCGGAACTCGGCGCCAATCTCATGCTGTTTTTCTTCCGTGACTGGGCCGAGCTGCTGGAGGTGCCCAATCTCGACGAGATGATCCCCGATCTGGCGCGGACCGTGGCCCGGCTGGACGCCGCGCAGGCGACGCAGTACCGCGCCTTCCGGTTCGATACGCAAGGGGCGATCAAGGCCTGTTTTGCCTTCGTGCGGATGGCCGGCGGGATGGAAGCACGCCCGGCGGAGGAAATCGCGCTGACCCAGGCGGTGCAGGCGATCCTGACCTGGGGCGACGCCGCCTTCGCGGCGACCTCACCGCTCGCCCTGCATCCCGAAAGCGGCGCGACGATCCTGCGCCCCGACATCGCCCGGCTGATCCGGGCGGGCTACGATCCGGTGCTCCCGCCGGCGGCGTCCGATCCGGCCCACGCGCTGCGGCTGTATGCCCGGGCCCAGCAGGCATGAGGGTCTTCGTCGCACTCGAACTGCCCGAGCCGCTTGTCGCCCCGATCACCCGGCTGCAAGCTGGCCTGACGGTGGGCCGGATCGTGCCCGAGGACAATCTCCATCTCACCCTCGCCTTTCTCGGCGAGATCGGCGAGCCGCAGGCGTGGGCGGTGGCCGAGGCGCTGGCGGAGGCGCTGGCCGCGCCGGCCCAGCCGGCGGTTGCGCTGACGTTGCGGGGGCTTGATCTGTTTGGCGGCCGGCGGCCGAACGTCTTGTTCGTGTCGGCGCATGGGCCGGGGCTCGCACCGCTGCACGACAAGGTGCTTCACGCGGTGCGCGCCGCCGGTGTCGAGCTGCCGCGCACGCGCTTTCGCCCGCACGTGACCCTCGCGCGCTTCGGGCGGGACATCACGGCGAAAGACCAGGCGCGCCTGGGCGAGTTCCTCGCCCTCAACGGGGCGTTTTCCTTGCCCGCCGAGCGGGCCGACACGGTGACCCTCTACCGCTCGCACCTGCGCGAGGCCGGTGCGGTGCACGACCCGCTGGCGCAGTTTCGGTTGACGGGCTAGAAGCGGACGATGACCCATGCCTTCCCGCTCCGCGTCTACTACGAAGACACCGATCTTGCCGGGATCGTCTACTATGCCAATTATCTGAAGTTCATCGAACGTGCCCGCACCGAATTCGTGCGGGAACGTGGCATCGATCAGGTGGCGCTTCGCGAGTCCGACGGCATTGTTTTCGCCGTGCGCCATCTCGAGGCCGACTACCTTGCCCCGGCGAAGTTCGACGACGAGTTGGTGGTGGAGACCACGGTTGAGGCGATCACCGGGGCACGCATCGTGCTGAACCAAGATGTCCGGCGCGATGGCGTGGTGCTGTTTCGCGCAAAGGTTACGCTTGTGACCCTCACCAAGACCGGTCAGCCGACGCGCCTGCCGGCGAATATTCGCCTGTCGCTGCTCTGAATCTGCCCCGAAACCCGCCGATGACGTCGTTTCATTGGCTTTCCCCGTTCAATTGCGGTAATTCTGGGTGCAATAGCGGCCCGAAAGAGGCGGCACCCACGAGGCAGGCAGATCGGGATCATGGACACGCAAACACTTGCTTTGGCGCAGGAGGTGGATTTTTCCTTCTTCGCGCTCTTTCTTCGCGCAACGCTCATCGTCAAGCTGGTGATGCTGCTGCTTCTGGCGGCGTCGTTTTATTCCTGGGCGATCATCGTCACCAAGTTCATCCAATATCGGCGGGCGCGGCGCGCGGCGGCCGCGTTCGACCGGTCATTCTGGTCGGGAGAACCGCTCGACGAGCTCTTCGACGCGCTCGGGCCGACGCCGGAAGGGGCGTCGGAACGGGTGTTTGCCGCCGGGATGACGGAGTGGCACCGCTCGCACCGGGCCGATGGCGGGTTGATCGCCGGGGCACAGAGCCGGATCGACCGGTCGATGGACGTGGCGATCGCGAAGGAGGCCGAGGAGCTGAACAAGGGGCTCTCGTTCCTCGCCACGGTGGCCTCATCGGCCCCTTTCGTGGGCCTCTTTGGCACGGTCTGGGGGATCATGAATTCCTTCATCGAAATCGCCCACCAGCAAAACACCAACCTCGCGGTGGTGGCGCCCGGCATCGCCGAGGCGCTGTTCGCCACCGGCCTCGGCCTGCTCGCGGCCATCCCGGCGCTGATCTTCTACAACAAGCTCACCGCCGACAGTGATGCGATCGTCGCCGGCTGGGAGGCCTTTGCCGACGAGTTCGCCACGATCCTCAGCCGCCAGCTGGACAGCTGACATGGGCGCCTCGGTTCAACAAGCCAAACCC
>JANTFS010000076.1 GCA_024763335.1 Paracoccaceae bacterium
CCACGTCCGGGTCGATCGGCCCGCCGATCAGCGTCAGCGTCTGCGGTTGCGCCTCCGGATCGAGCTCGGCCAGATAGGCCGTCGCGGCCAAGGTCAGGGGCGCGGGCTGGCAGACCGCGATGACGTTGATATCCGGCCCGAGGGCCCGCATGAACTCGACAAGGTAGAGCGTGTAGGTTTCCACATCGAACTTGCCGGCGCTGACGGCAATGTCGCGCGCATTGTGCCAGTCGGTGATGTAGACCTCGGCATCGGGCAGAAGCGAGGCCACGGTGGAGCGCAGCAGCGTGGCGTAATGGCCCGACATCGGGGCGACCAGAAACACCCGCCGGGCCTTTTCCGGACGACCCTGCACCTTGAAATGGATGAGATCGCCGAAGGGGCGTTCGACGAGCTTTTCGACCGAAACCACGTGGTCGCGCCCATCAGCCCCGACGACGCTGTGAATGCCCCAGTCGGGTTTTGCCACCATGCGCGCAAAGGTCCGTTCGGTGACTTCGCCCCATGCCGCAAGCCACTGCACGAAGGGGTTGGGCATTGCCGCCATCGCCGGATAGGAGCCGAAGGCGGCCGCCGTCGCCCCCAACCACTGGTTTGTGTTGCGCAGCGTTTCCATCAGATCGTAGGTGGCCATGTATCGCATGAGGCGCCCTCCCTGTTGCCTTGCCGGCGCAGTTCCAGCTAGCCTTCCCCAAGGAGACGGCGTCGCGGCGGAATGCTGCAGCTGCAAAGAAGATAGGGCGGAATCCTGAACATGACAACAACAGAGGTCTCGCCGCCCGAGATGAGCGACACGCTGAAAAAGAACCTCGCGAGGATCGAAGAACTCACCGCGCGCCTGATCGCTGCGATGTCGCGCAAGGCGCCGATCCGCCCCTCGCTTCAGGCGCCGGGGCCCGAGTTCGTCGGCAAGGCCTTCGGCGCCTACTGGGCCGAGATGATGACGCATCCGGAAAAGGTCTGGCAACAGCAACTCGAATACTGGGGCAAGACGCTCGGCCACGCGATCGAAGCGCAACAGGCCCTGCTCGATGGCGACGACAGCCTCGTGCCCGAGGACCACACGCCCTATGACCGGCGGTTTTCCAACCCGCTGTGGAAGACCCATCCCTATTTCAACTACCTCAAGCAGCAGTATTTCATCGGCGCCGAGGCGATCGAGAAGGCGGTCGACGAGATCGAGGGGCTGGATGAGCACGAGCGCTATCGGTTGCGCTATTTCACCCGCCAGATTATCGACATGATGGCGCCCACCAACTTTCTCGCCAGCAATCCCGACGCGTTGGAAAAGGCGGTTGAAACGGAAGGCCAATCGCTCGTCGACGGGCTCGAGAACATGATCCGCGACCTCGAGAAGAACGAGGGCGAACTGATCGTCACCCTGTCGGATCCGGAGGCCTTCCGGGTCGGCGGGAACCTCGGCACCACCGAGGGCGCGGTGGTGTTTCGCAACCGGATGTTCGAACTGATCCAGTATGCGCCGCGCACCGAACAGGTGCACGAGATCCCGCTCCTGATCTTTCCGCCGTGGATCAACAAGTTCTACATCCTCGATCTGAAACCGGAAAACAGCCTGATCCGCTGGATCACCGAGCAGGGGTTCACGCTTTTCGTCGTCTCGTGGATCAACCCCGATGCGTCCTATGCCGACGTTGGAATGGAGACCTATGTCGAGGAAGGGTTCCTCACCGCGATCGGCGAAGTCAGGAAGATCACCCGGCAGGACAAGATCAACGTCGTCGGCTATTGCATCGCCGGCACCACGCTGGCGCTGACGCTCGCGCTGATGAAGCGGCGCGGCGACACCAGCATCAATGCCGCGACCTTCCTGACGACGCTCACCGATTTCTCCGATCAGGGCGAAGTCGGATTTTTCCTCGATGACGATTTCGTCGACGGGATCGAGGAAGAGGCGCGCGAAACCGGCCTGATGTCATCGCTCTACATGAGCCGGACGTTTTCCTACCTGCGCGCGAACGATCTGATCTACCAACCGGCGATCCGCGCCTACATGCTCGGCAATCCGCCGCCGGCCTTCGATCTGCTCTACTGGAATGGCGACGGCACCAACCTTCCCGGCAAGATGGCCGTGGAATACCTGCGCGGCCTGTGCCAGCAGGATGCCTTTGCCGGGCCGGGCAAGGAAGGGTTTGCGCTGCTGGGGGAGCGGCTCCGGATCGAGGATGTGACGGTCCCGCTTTGTGCCGTCGCCTGCGAAAGCGATCACATCGCCCCGTGGCGCTCGAGCTACCGGGGTATCCGCAAGATGGGGGCGCTGGACAAGACCTTCATCCTCTCCGAGTCGGGCCACATCGCCGGCATCGTCAACCCGCCGTCAAAGATGAAATACGGCCATTTCACCAATCCGACCTGGCCTCAATCCCCCGACGACTGGAAAGCCGGCGCCGAGGCGCATGCGGGCACCTGGTGGTTTCGCTGGGGAGACTGGCTCGCGGCCCGGTCGGGCGGCCAGGTTCCGGCCCGCCCGCCCGGCGACGCGGATCACCCGGTTCTGGCACCGGCACCGGGCCGCTACGTCACCCAGATCCCCGACGACTGATAAAGGCGGCGTTCGGCGTCGCCCGCCAGATGCTGCAGTGCAGAAAATCCTTGACTTTCTGCACTGCAGCATTCATATTCCGTGCAGATGCAGAATGACCCGGGCCGCGCCGGGAGATGACAATTGGAGATCACCATGGCCAAGACCAACGACTACACCAAGATGTTCAAAGACATGATGGGCGCTTTCCCGATGGATATGTCGGGGATGGAAGAGGCGTTCAAATCGCAAGCCGCGCTCGGCGAGAAATTTTCCAAGGTCGCGCTCGACGCGGCGAGCCAGTCGATCGAGATCTCGACCAAATGGACGAAGGACACGCTCGGCAAGATGGGCGACATGACCACCGCAAAGGCCGACGCCGCCGATTACTCGAAAGCGATGACCGACTTCGCCTCGGCTCAGGCCGAGATGGCCGCCGAGAACCTCGCCGCCTTCGCCGAAGTGGCGAAGAAGGTGCAGATGGACACGGTGGACCTGATGCTCGCCGCCGGCAAGGACATGGGCGCCGAAGCCTCTGCCGCGATGCAGAAGGCCTCTGACGAGATGACCAAGGCGACCAAGAAAGCGACGTCGAAGTAAACCTTCCGTCGAACCGAATTGGCAAATCGAACGGGGCGGGCCTACGGGCTCGCCCCGTTTTGTCTGCCCGGCGCGGCGGCGAGGGAACGCTTGCTTTTCGTTTCATCGGTAACGTAGGGTAATTTCTGCAACGGCAAAATGCCCGGATCAACGAGGGAGGACACCGCGTGGCCAACGAGAACGATCCACTTCTGATCAAGCGCTATGCCAGCCGCAGGCTCTACAATACCGAGACGTCGGACTACGTGACCCTCGATGACATTGCCGGGTTCATCCGCGACGGCCGCGAGGTCCAGATCATCGATCTCAAGACGGGCGACGACCTGACCCGGCAATACCTGCTGCAAATCATTGCCGAACATGAAAGCCGGGGCGAGAACGTGCTGCCGGTCGACGTGTTGACCGATCTGGTGCGGTCCTACACGACACAGGCGCAAAGCGTGGTGCCGCAGTTCCTTGCCGCCTCGTTCGAGATGCTCCGCGAGGGCCAGTCGAAGGTGATGGAAAACCTCGGCCATATCCCCAACCCGATGGCCGGCATGCCCGGCTTCGAGGCGATGCAGGCGCAGCAACAGGCCTTTCTCAAGGCGATGATGCAGGGCTGGGGCGCCGCCAGCGGGCCCGAAGACGAAGCCGGAGACGGGGACACGGCGCAGAGCACGGATGCCGAGCTCGACGCGATCAAGAAGCAGCTCGCAGAGCTTCAGGCAAAACTCGCCGGGATGTAACAGAGCCGCTTGGCGGCGTAGCGTGAGGGGCCCGGGGCGCATGGTCGAAAAGGCGGGACGGGTCACGCTGTGGGGCATCGAGGTGTTTCTTGCCATCGGCGAAGAGCGCTCGATCTCGATCGCCGCGCGCCGGCTCGGGGCCAGCCCCTCATCGGTGAGCCAGCAGTTGACCAACCTCGAAACCGCGCTTGGCGTCGGACTGGTTGACCGCTCCTCGCGCCCGCTTCGGCTGACCCCGGCCGGCGAGCTCTTTCGCCGGCGCGCGCAGGTGATCCGCGACGAGGCCGAACAGGCACAGGCCGAACTGGCCCGCGAAGACATGGCGCAGCTCACCCGGTTTCGCCTCGGCATGATCGAGGACTTCGACGCCGACGTCACCCCGCGCCTTCTCACCGAGATGGCGCAGGAGCTGTCGGGCACCCGCTTCCTGCTCGAGACCGGGGCATCGCACCGGCTGACAGACCAGCTCGATGCGCGCGCCCTCGATGTGATCGTGGCCGCCGACATGGGCGCCCCGGCCGACTGGATGGAGGTTCATCCGCTGCTGGAGGAACCCTTCGTCGCCGCCCTGCCGCGCGGCGCCGATCCCGGCCCCGAGGCGCTCGCCGCGCTTCCGCTCATCCAGTATACCGCGCGCCATCACATGGGGCGCCAGATTTCCGAACACCTCGCCCGCCAGCGTCTGAACCTCGCGCATCGCTTCGAACTCGACAGTTACCACGCCATCCTTGCGATGGTCGCGGCCGGGGCCGGCTGGACGATCCTGACCCCGCTTGGCGTGCTGCGCGCGCAGCGTTTCGTCGACCAGATCGACATCACGCCCCTGCCCTTCGCGCCGCTGTCGCGCCAGATCTCGCTTTCGGCCCGCGCCGGCGTGCTCGGCAACATGCCCGAGGCCGTGGCCCTGCGGCTGAAGCCGCTGCTCTCGGAATTGATCGTCGAACCGGCGTTGGCGCGGTATCCCTTCCTCGCGGGCAAGCTCCGCCTGCGGTGAGCCTCAGCGCAGCACCATCGGCAGCTCCATCCAGGCGCGCAGCGCGAGGTTGACCTTTTCCGGCGTTTCGAGCGTCGGCAGGTGGCCGGCATCATCGATGATCGCCAGTTCGGCATAGGGGATCAGCTCGGCCATGAACGTATGACGCTTCACCGGGGTTATCTTGTCGTGGGCGCCGCAGAGCACGAGCGCGGGGGCGCGCGTCATCCGCAGCACTTTCTGGGCATCGGGGCGGCGCTGCAAGGCGCGCGACTGGCGCACGAACGCCTCGGGGCCGATGTCGGCGGCCATTGCGTCGAGCACCGCCAGCGTGCGCGTCCGGCTTTCGCCCGGCGCGAAATTGTCGGGCGCGAGCGCCGCGCGCAGGGCGTCGGTCAGATTGCCCGATTGCGCCTTGACGATCTGCGGCTCGCGCCATGCCGCCTGTTCGGGCGTTTCCGGCAGCGGGGTTGTCGAGATCAGGGCGATGCGGGTGACCCGCTCGGGCACCCGGCGCAGGATTTCCATCGCCACGACCCCGCCCATCGAGATCCCCGCCAGCGCAAACCGCGACGGGGCGTGGTGAATCGCCTCCGCGGCCATCTCGCGGATCGTTTCGGCATGGGTGACCCGGGCGATGTGCAGGGCATGATCGCGCGACAGGTCATCGATCTGCGGCCCGAAGATCCGGGCGTCGCTCATCATCCCCGGAACCAGCAGGATCGGCTCGTTCATCCCAACACCTCTTCGACAGAGCGTTCCACCAGCGCGAGGCATTCGGGTGTCGAGAACCGATGATCCGCCCCCTTCACAAAGGTCAGCCGCACATCGCTGCCCTCGATATGGTCAAGCAGCGCGAGCGCCACCTGCCGCTCCACATCCCGATCGGCGGTGCCTTGCAGAAGCCGGACGCGGAAGGGCATGCGCAGCGGCGCGCGCAACACCAGATTGTTCCGCCCGTCTTCGATCAGGCGGCGGGTGATCGGGTAGGGATCGCCATAGTCCGAGGGCAGGAGCACGAGCCCTTCGGTTTCGAGCTCAGCGCGCTGCTCGGGTGTGAAATCGCGCCACATACTGTCTTCGGTGAAGTCCGGTGCTGCGGCAATTCCAACAAAACCGGCAACTTTTTCGGGGATTTCGCCAATCAGGATTGAAGAAATCCAACCTCCCATGCTTGACCCGACCAAGACCTGCGGCCCCTCCGTCACCCCCTCGATCACCGCCCGGGCATCCTGCGCCCAGTCGCCGATGCAGCCATCGGTGAATGCCCCCGAGCTTTGGCCATGGCCGGAATAATCAAACCGCAGGAACGCCCGCCCGGTGCGCCGCGCCCAGGCGTCGAGCGCCAGGGCCTTGGTGCCCTCCATATCGGACATGAAGCCGCCGAGGAAAACCACGCCGGGGGTCGCACCCTCGATCTTGTGATAGGCGATCCGCCGGCCGGTGGGGGTGTCGAACGTGCTTGGGGAGCTCATGCCCTGCCTCTTCGTTTCGCCAAAGTCTGCCCCAACCGCCCCGGCTTGGGAAGCCTCATTCCACCTCGCGCAGGCCCAACGCGACGCTCGCGCCGATGCTGGCCATGACGGCAAACCCGATCAGCGCGGCCGTCGGGCCGATCAGCGAGAGCGCGCCGCCGAAAGCGCCCGAGATCAGCAAGAGCACGCCAATCGCGGTGTTAGAGGCCGCGGCGTAGCCCGCGCGTGCGCCCTCCGGCGCGATATCGACGAGATAGGTGGCGCGCCCGTTGCGCACCCCGTGGTGGGCGATCATGAGCACGAAGAGCGCCCCCGGCAGAGCCCAGAAGAGGCCGAGCGCTCCGAACCCAACGGCCATCAGCATGGCCACCGCACCAATGAGTCCGGCGGCGATCAGAACCTTGCGCGCCGAGCGGTCGGCGGCCCGGCCCCAGAACCACGACGACAGGAACGAGGCCAGCGCCGAGGCGATGACCAGCGCGCCGAGTTGGGCCAGCGCACCGTCGGCATCGCCGGTGAGCAGCACGATATAGGGCGGCGAGAGCGCCGTCGCGGTCAGAAAACCCCGCGCCACCACGAAGCGGGTAAAGTTCGGATCCTCGCGGAAATAGCGAAACAGCTCCAGCCCGCCGCCAGCGCCATCGGGTATGCTGGGCGCTTCCCTGAGGCCGGCAAACAGCGCCGCCGCGCCAAGAAACAGCACCGCCGCGAGCGCCACCGCCCCGGCAAGCGCCGCCTTGCCCTGCAAGACGCCGGTAACCAGCAAAAGCGCGAAGACCACGACGCCGGCCGAGGCGAGCGAACCGGCAAAGCCCGTGACCGCGCCCCGGCGCGACCGGCCCACCGTCTTGCCCAGCACCTCCTTGTAGGACACGCTCGACGCCGCGCGCGCCAGTGACAGCGCCGCCAGCGCCACGACGAAGGCCCAGCCCGCGGCCACGCCCGTCAGCCTGATCGCGGCGAAGGCGATGAGCCCGGCGGCGAGCCCCTGAACCAACGTGCCCCAGACCCACATCCAGCGCCGCGCGCGCATCCGGCCCAGCAGGCTTGCGAGAAACACCTGCGGCAGCAGCGCCCCGGCCTCGCGGATCGGCACCAGCGCGGCGACGAAGGGGGCCGGCACGCCCAGCGCGTTCAACAGCCATGCCAGCACCAGCTTAGCGTCGATCAGCCCGTCGGCGAGCTTGATCATCGTCAGCGCCGCAACGTGGCGCAGCCCGTTCCCGGCTTCGTGCTCGATCTCGGGCTTGCCGGCGATCTTGGTAAATGCGGCTTCGATCATGGCGCCACCCTAACGGCCCGCGCGTGGCCGGAAAGACAAAAATCGCCGCAGGCCGGGCCGCTTGCGTTGACTTCCCCGCGCCCGGGGGGCAAACGGGCAGCAACCAAACCCGCAACCGGGCGTTCCGTGGGCGCCAGACCGACGAGGAGCAGAGCCAGATGGCCCAGATTTCCCTGACCTTCCCCGATGGCAATTCGAAACAGGTCGAGGCCGGCATCACCCCGGCCGAAGTTGCCGCAGGCATTTCCAACTCGCTGGCCAAGAAGGCGATCTCGGCCACCGTCAACGGCCGGCACTACGATCTGCAATGGCCGATCACCGAAGACGCCACCATCG
The DNA here is from genome assembly GCA_024763335.1 of Paracoccaceae bacterium. Classification (GTDB taxonomy): domain Bacteria; phylum Pseudomonadota; class Alphaproteobacteria; order Rhodobacterales; family Rhodobacteraceae; genus Sinisalibacter. The sequence goes on from JANTFS010000076.1 coordinate 7,934, forward strand.
CCATTCACACGATGAAGGACGAGGCCGAGGCGCTCGAGCTGATCCGCCATGACGCGGCCCATATCATGGCGCGCGCGGTGCAGGAGATCTGGCCCGACGTGAAGGTCACCATCGGCCCGGTGATCGAGAACGGCTGGTATTACGACTTCGACCGCGAAGAGCCCTTCACGCCCGAGGATCTCGGCCTGATCGAGGCGAAGATGAAGGAGATCATCAATCGCCGCGACCCCGTGACCACCGAGGTCTGGGACCGCGACCGCGCGATCAAGTTCTACGAGGCCAACAACGAGCCCTACAAGGTCGAACTCGTCGAGGCGATCCCCGAGGGCGAACCGATCCGGATGTATTGGCACGGGCACTGGCAAGACCTGTGCCGCGGCCCCCACCTTCAGCACACCGGGCAGGTGCCCGCCGATGCCTTCAAGCTGATGAAGGTGGCCGGGGCCTATTGGCGGGGTGACTCGAACAACCCGATGCTCCAGCGCATCTACGGCGTGGGCTTCCTCAACCGCGACGGGCTCAAGAAATACCTCAACTTCCTCGAAGAAGCCGAAAAGCGCGATCATCGCCGCCTCGGCCGCGAGATGGACCTGTTCCATCTGCAGGAAGAGGCGCCGGGCCAGATCTTCTGGCACCCCAACGGCTGGCGCATCTACACCACCTTGCAGGATTACATGCGCCGCCAGCAGGAAAAGGGCGGCTATGTCGAGGTCAACACCCCGCAGGTGATCGACCGCAAGCTCTGGGAGCAGTCGGGGCACTGGGAGAAATACCAGGACAACATGTTCATCGTCGAGGTCGACGAGGAGCACGCCCGCGAGAAGACGGTGAACGCGCTCAAGCCGATGAACTGCCCGGGCCACGTGCAGATCTTCAACCAGGGGCTCAAGTCCTACCGCGACCTGCCTCTGCGTATCGCCGAGTTCGGCTCGTGCAACCGCTACGAGCCCTCCGGCGCTCTGCACGGCATCATGCGGGTGCGCGGCTTCGTGCAGGACGATGCGCATATTTTCTGCACCGAAGAGCAGATCGAGAGCGAGACCAAGAAGTTCATCGACTTCCTCGCCAAGATCTATGCCGATCTCGGCTTCGACGACTGGACGGTGAAGTTCTCCGACCGGCCCGACAAGCGCGCCGGCTCCGATGCGGTCTGGGACAAGGCCGAGCACGCGCTGGCACAGGCGACCGAACACGCGGGCTACGAATTCACCGTCAACCCCGGCGAGGGCGCCTTTTACGGGCCGAAGCTGGAGTTCGTGCTCACCGACGCGATCGGGCGCGACTGGCAGCTTGGCACCTTGCAGGTCGATTTCGTCCTGCCCGAGCGGCTCGATGCCAACTACATCGGCGAAGACGGCGCCAAGCATCGCCCGGTGATGCTGCACCGCGCAACGCTGGGCTCGTTCGAGCGCTTCATCGGCATCCTGATCGAGGAACACGCCGGCAAATTGCCGTTCTGGATCGCGCCGCGGCAGGTGGTGGTGGCCTCGATCGTGTCGGATGCCGACGACTACGTGCTTGAGGTTGTCGAGGCGCTGAAAGCCGCCGGGGTGCGCGCCGAAGCCGACATTCGCAACGAGAAGATCAACTACAAGGTCCGCGAACACTCCGTCGGCAAGGTGCCGGTGATCCTTGCAATCGGGATGAAAGAGGTGGCCGAGCGCACCGTTTCGCTGCGTCGCCTTGGCGACAAGCACACCAAGGTTGTTGCACTCGACGAAATCGTGGCCGATCTCGCGGCAGAAGCGCTGCCGCCGGACCTGCGCTAGATCACGCAAAAATTTACCCCGGAAAATCAATCACAAAGGCGGCCCTCGGGCCGCCTTTCCCATGCGTCAAGTCACGCTTTCGTATGTTTCAACCCGTCACGCCCCGGTGCTGCACGGCCCTGTGAGTGGTGCGTGACGGCCCCGGGCGGCTAGCACTTTCCCATCGCCAAACCGAGCGATCAGTATTTGGTTCAAACAAGGAGGTTCCCATGACCAAACCGATCAAGACACTTGCCGTCGCCAGTGCCGTCGCCACCGCGCTGGCTGCGCACGCCGCGCAGGCCGAAAGCCACGAGGGCGCCAACGAAAAGTGCTACGGCATCGCTCTGGCCGGTCAGAATGACTGCGCCGCGGGTCCGGGCACGACCTGTGCCGGCACCGCGAGCGTCGACTACCAAGGCAATTCCTGGATGCTGGTGCCGGCTGGCACCTGCGAGGGCGTGGCTTGGGAGAAGATCATTCCCGGTGGCCGCGACGGCTCGCTGGAAGCGCTCGACCGCGACGTTCCGGCGTAAGCCCAAGCGACCATTCCCCCGGGCTTAGCGGCCCGGGGGCACAGGAGAGACAGCCATGTTCGATGCCCAGCCTAAAAGCCTGCCACCGTCCCCCGGGGTTGGTTTCAAACCGCAGCACTACGGCGACATCCTCGTCGACCCGGGCGCGGTGACCTGGCTCGAGGTTCACGCCGAGAACTACATGGGCGACGGCGGGCGCCCCATCGCCCAGCTGCGCGCGCTCGCCGACCGGTTCCCGATCTCTGTCCACGGTGTCGGCCTCTCGATCGGCGGCGAGGACCCGCTCGACCGCGCCCATCTCGCCCGCCTGCGCCACCTGATCGATTGGCTCGCGCCGACGAGCTTTTCGGAGCATCTTGCCTGGTCGAGCCACGGCGGGGCCTTTTTCAACGATCTCCTGCCCCTGCCCTACACCGATGCCACGCTGGCGAGCGTCGCCGACCATATCAACGAGGTGCAGGACGCGCTCGGGCGGCGGATGCTGCTCGAAAACCCCTCCACCTACCTCGATTTCGACGAGACCAGCTGGCTGGAGACCGAATTTTTCGCGCAACTGGTGCGGCGCACCGACTGCGGGCTGCTGCTTGACGTCAACAACGTTTTCGTGGCCTGCACCAACCGCGGCGAAGACCCCTACAGCTATATCGACGCCTTCCCGATCGAGGCGGTGGGAGAAATCCACCTCGGCGGCCATGACGCCCAACAAGATGAGCACGGCGCGCCGCTGCTGATCGACAGCCATGGCACGGAGGTCATCGACCCGGTGTGGGCCCTCTATGCCCATACCCTGCGGCGCACCGGCCCGATGGCCACGCTGATCGAGTGGGACAACGATGTGCCCGACTGGCCGACGCTCGAAGCCGAGGCGACACGCGCGGCGCGCGTTCTGGCGGAGGGCGTGGCGTGAACCGGTTTGCCCCGGCCCTGCTCGACCCCGCCGCCGCCGTGCCCGCGGGGCTCAGCGATGCGCGGGGCCGCTCGGCCAAGCGGCGCTTCGACGTCTACCGCAACAACGTGATCGTCAGCCTGACCGAGGCGCTGGAGACCGGGTTTCCGGTGATCGAAAAACTGGTGGGGGCGGAGTTTTTCCGCGCCATGGCCGGGGTCTTCGTCCGGTCGCACCCGCCGGTCTCTCCGGTGCTCACCATGTATGGCGCCGATCTGCCCGCCTTCCTGGAGCAGTTCGAACCGGTCGCGCACCTGCCCTTTCTGGCCGATGTGGCCCGGCTGGAGCTTGCCTTGCGCGAAGCCTATCACGCCGCCGATGCCAGACCCATCGCACCTGATGCGCTCACCCACCCCGGGCTGATGGAGGCGCGTATCCGGCTTGCCCCGGCCACCCGGCTCGTGGCCTCGCCCTACCCGATCTGCGCGATCTGGCGCGCCAACAGCGAGGCGGGCGCCCCGCCGGCCCGCGGCGGGGCGGAAACCGTGCTTGTCACCCGGCCCGACTGGGATCCGTGGCCGCGCCCTGTCAGCCCCGATGTCGCGCGTTTCATCGCCGCCCTCGCCGCCGGCCAGCCGTTCGGGGCGGCACTGGCGGCGGCAGGCGACGCGCTCGATCTGTCGGCGGTTCTGACGCTGCTGCTCGACACCAAATCCATCACCGCCATCGAGGTGCCCACATGATCCAAACCCTGCTCACCCGTCTGAACGCCGCCGGAGACTGGGCCCTGCCCACGCTGGCCCGGTTCACCTTCGCCGCCTCGCTTGCCGGGTATTTCTGGGCCTCGGCGGTTACCAAACTGGGTGACGGCGTGCTGGGGGTGTTCCGCCCCTCGCTCGGCGCCTACGCCCAGATCTTCCCCCGCGCCATGGAGGCGGCGGGCTACGATGTCTCGCAGCTCGGGTTTTGGCACTGGGCGGTGGTCACGTCCGGCATGTTGGCTGAATTCATCCTGCCCGCGCTGATCGTTCTCGGGCTTGCAACCCGTCTCGCGGCCCTCGGCATGATCGGCTTCGTGGTGATCCAGTCCCTCACCGACATCATCGGCCACCATGCCGACGCCAGCACGATCGGCGCCTGGTTCGACCGCGTCCCCGACAGCGTCATCCTCGATCAACGGCTGTTCTGGCTCACGCTGCTGGTGACGCTGATCCTGAAAGGCGCCGGGCCGATCTCGCTCGATCGCCTGGCCGCGCGGCGCCTAAAAATGTGATTTCGGCTCATCCGGCTTGCCGGCCGCGATCGCCAGAACCCCGGCGAGCCCGGCCATCACGATGGGAAACATC
>JANTFS010000077.1 GCA_024763335.1 Paracoccaceae bacterium
CTGACCTTGGCCGCGACGGCCTATCTGGCCGAGCTCGATCCGGAGGCGCAACCGCAGACGCTGACGCTGATCGGCGGGCCGATCGACCCGGACGTGGCGGCGACGGATGTGACCGATTTCGGGCGCCGGGTGACGATGGGCCAGCTCGAGGAGCTCGCCATCCAGCGGGTCGGCTTCAAATACCCCGGCGCTGGCCGGATGGTTTATCCCGGTCTCCTGCAGCTGGCCGGTTTCATGTCGATGAACAGCGAAACCCACTCGGGGGCCTTCAGCAACCAGATCAACAAGGTGATGAAGGGCGAGGCGGGCGACCACGACCGGCACAACAAGTTCTATGACGAATACCTCGCGGTGATGGACATGACCGCGGAATTCTACCTCTCCACCGTCGAGCGCATCTTCAAGAACCGCGAGATCGCGAAGAACGAATTCGTCGTCGATGGGCACCGGGTGGACATCGGCAAGATCACCGATGTGGCGATCAAGACGGTCGAAGGCTCGAAGGACGACATCACCGCGCCGGGCCAATGCGCCGCCGCCTTGCCGCTCTGCACCGGCGTGCCGGAGGAGAAGAAGGCGGGCTATATCGAGATCGGGGCCGGGCATTACGGCATTTTCGCCGGCAAATCGTGGCGCGATCATATCCGCCCGCTGGTGCTCGAATTCATCGATCAGAACGCCGGAACCCATGCCCGACAGGCCGCAAGGAAAAAGGCCAAGCGGGCGGGCAAACCGAAGCTGAAAGCCGTTTGAGCGGGGAGCGGGCGCGCACGCGCCCGCTGGCGCGGGCTTTCATGACCGCGCAACGCGGCGTCGCGCGACGCCGCGCGCCAGCGCCAGCTGGCGCGTCACGTGCCATAGGCGCGGGCCGCGACCTTCACGTCATGTGCCGCTGAAACCAGTGCGTCGGCGATGAAATCAAGCTCGGGCCGCGTCAGGCGCACCGGAAGGCGTGTGTCGCAGGCCCGCATGAGCATCTGGCGCGTGCGTGGCAGCGCGCCGGGGGCTTCGGGCAGAAACGCCCAGTTCCAGAACGCGCGTGCATTGTCCTGCGACATGCCGAAGACCTGGATATTCACGCCACGCGCCCGGGCTTCCTGCTGAAACCGCACCACCTCTTCGTCGCTCATGCCGACGAGGTTGAACTGGATCGAGTCCGGCGCGCGGGTTTCGGGCGGCAGCGGCGGCGGCACCTCGATCCAAGCACTCGCGTTGAGCCGAGCGGCCACGTAGTCGTGATTGGCCAGACCGTCGCGCACCCGGCGCCCGAGTTCGGGAATTTGCGGGCGCACCACCGCCGCCGAGAGGTTCGACATCCGGGTGTTGTAAAGCGGCAGCTTGTTCTGCCAGCGCGCAAAGGCCTCTTCGAGCTCGGGGTCATTCTGCCCGCGCGGCCCCTTGTGCTTTTTCCAGTTGTGTTCATAGGCGCCCGACATGATCACCGCCCGGGCGATCAGCTCCGCATCGTCGCTGACCAGAATGCCGCCTTCACCGGCGTTCAGCATCTTGTAGGACTGGAACGAAAACGCGCCGATCCTGCCGATTGTGCCGATCTTGCGGCCATGCCACAGCGTGCCAAGGCTATGCGCGGCATCTTCCACCACCGGAATGCCGCGTGCCTCGCACAGGGCCATGATCGCGTCCATGTCAGACGTGTGCCCGCGCATGTGGCTGATGATCACCGCGCCGATGTCGTCGGCAAGCTTGGCTTTGAAATCCTCCATGTCGATGCGGTAGTTCTCACCGACCTCGACAAGCACCGGCACGCAATCGGCATGGACTACCGAGGAGGGCACCGCGGCAAAGGTGAAGGCGGGGATCAGCACCTTGGTGTCGCGCGGCAGGTCGAGGGCCTTGAGCGCGAGAAACAGGGCCGAGGAGCACGACGAGACCGCGAGCGCGTATTTCACCCCCAGCGCGGCGGCAAATTCCTGCTCAAGCCGGGAAACCGGGGCATCGTCCGGCGCGGTGTAGCGAAACAGATCGCCCGAGGTGAGCAGCCGGTCGATTTCCTCGCGCGCGGCCCGGGGAATCGGCTCGGCATCGTGAACGTTGGGTCTGCCGGTCATGCGCGCCTCCTTTTCGGACTTTCCGAAAACCATTTTCGGAAAAACCGTAACAGGATTATGACCCTGACAACAGCGTTTTGTGACGTTCACACGTTCAGCAACAGATGCTCGCGTTCCCACGGGCTGATGACGCCGAGAAACTCGGCGTGCTCGGCGCGCTTGATCGCGCTGTAGACCCGCACAAAATCTGGCCCGAGCAAGTCCTGCATCGCCTCGGCGCCGGCCAGCAGATCGAGCGCGGCAGCCAAGTCGCGCGGAATGCCTTCGTCGCTGCTGACATGGGCATCGCCGCGGAACTGTGCTTCCGGGCGGCGCTCCTCGACGAGGCCGAGATAGCCGGCCGCAAGGCTGGCGGCGATCGCGAGATAGGGGTTTGCGTCCATGCCGGCGAGCCGGTTCTCGATCCGGCGCGCCTCGGGGGCCGAGATCGGGATGCGGATGCCGGTGGTGCGGTTATCGCGGGCCCATTCGAGATTGATCGGCGCCGCATAGTCGCGCACGTAGCGGCGATAGGAATTCACATAAGGCGCCAGAAGGGCAATGACCGAGGGCAGGTGATGCTGCAACCCGCCAATGAAGTGGAAGAACGCGTCGGTATCGCCGCCCTGGGGGCCGGCGAAGATGTTGTGCCCGGTTTCGGCATCGACGATCGAGTGGTGGATGTGCATCGCCGAGCCGGGCTCGTTGCCGATCGGCTTGGCCATGAAGGTGGCGAAGCAATCGTGCCGCAGGGCCGCCTCCCGGATCAGCCGCTTGAAGTAGAACACCTCGTCGGCCAGCTTCACCGGCTCGCCGTGGCGCAGGTTGATCTCGAGCTGGCCGGCGCCCCCCTCCTGGGTGATCCCGTCGATCTCGAAGCCCTGGGCCTCGGCGAAATCATAGATGTCGTCGATCACCGGACCGAACTCGTCGACAGCCGAGAGCGAATAGGCCTGGCGCGCCGCGGCGGGGCGCCCCGACCGGCCCATCATCGGTTCGATCTGCTTGGCCGGGTCGATGTTGCGCGCAACAAGGTAGAATTCCATCTCGGGCGCCACGACCGGCTCCCAGCCCTGCTTGCGGTAGAGCGCGACGACGCGCTTGAGCACGTTACGCGGGGCCAGCGGGATCGGATCGCCGTTGCGGTCATAGGCGTCGTGGATCACCTGCAAGGTCCAGTCCGCGGTCCAGGGCGCGGCGGTGGCGGTGTCCATGTCGGGTTTCAGAATCATGTCGCGTTCGACAAACCCCTCGTCGGCGGCGTCGTCCGACCAGTCGCCGGTGATGGTCTGGAAAAAGATCGATTCGGGCAGGTGGAACGAGGCCTGGCGGGCAAATTTCGCCGCCGGCACCGCCTTGCCGCGGGCGACACCGGGAAAATCGGCGATCACGCATTCGACCTCGTCAAGCCGCTTGCCTTCCAGGTAATCCCGGGCGGCGTCCGGCAGGCGATCGGTCCAGGTTGTCTTGGCCATCACGCGGCTCCCTTGTTCAGGAATTCGGCCATGCGCCGGCCCAGCTCCGCGCTGTCGGTGGGGGTGTCGAGACGGGTCCGGGCCGCCTCCACAAGCTCGGGCTGAACGGCCGCGGCACGGTGCTCAAGCAGCGCCGCCATGAATTCGGCGCTGAACTCCGGGTGCGGCTGGACGGTGAACACATTGTCGCCGATCACCAGCGCGGCATATTGGCAAAAGTCATTCGACGCAACGACACGCGCGCCGGGCGGCAGTTCGACGACCTGGTCCTGGTGCCAGGCATTCAGGGCCAGCGTCTCGCCGCCGAAATCGTAGAGCTGGCGCCCGACCGCCCAGCCGCCTTCGAATTTTTCGACTTTCCCGCCAAGTGCCTGCGCGATCAGCTGGTGGCCGAAACACACGCCCACGAGCGGCCGACCGCTGGCCGCGATCCGGCGCACCAGCGCTTCGAGCGGCGGCAGCCAGGCGTGGTCTTCATAAACCCCATGCCGTGAGCCGGTGATCAGCCAGGCGTCGGCCTCCTCGGGGCCTTTGGGGAAAATCCCGTCAACCACCGGCCAGCGGGAAAAGCTGAAGCCGTGGCCCGCCAGCAGCCGCTCGAACATGTCGCCGTAGTCGCCCAGTTCGCCGCGCACCTCGTCGGGGGCGTGGCCGGTCTGAAGGATGCCGATCCGCATGAGTCACCAATTTGATCAAATTTTCCGGCAGCCTATCCGAGCCCCGCGGGGCCGGCAAGGGCCCCCACCCTGGGCTTCATCTTGGCGAAAATACTCCGGGGGTGCGGGGGCAGCGCCCCCGCCCGGGTCGGCCGGGCGCCGGCCCGGTCGAGGCGGCTAGCGGATCAGGTTCAGCCGCAGCCGCATGCGCGGTCGCACCTCCTTGGGCAAATGCCGGTTGAGGTAGCGGTTGATGAGGCCATAGGTGGCAATGACGCTGAGGGTCAGCAGGATGAAATACATGGCCAGGATCGGGTAGGGGATGAACGGATTGAAGGTCTTGTCGGCGAAGTATTTGGCATAGTAGAGCGCATCGCCGCGTTGCTGCCAGGCCGGGAAGCCGGAGAAAAACACCAGCGTGGTCGCGTGGAACAGGAAGATCGCCTCGTTGGTATAGGCCGGCCAGGCCAGCCGCAGCATCGTCGGCCAGATGATCCGTCGAAACCGCGCCCAGCCGGAGAACCCATAGGCATCGGCGGCTTCAAGATCGCCCTTCGGGATCGACCTGAGCGCGCCGAAAAAGATTTCGCCGGTATAGGCCGAGGTGTTGAGAAACAACACGATCAGCGCGCCGAGCCAGGCCGCCGAGAGCGGGTCGAACAGCGGGCTCACGCTCTTGAGCGAGAGGAAGGCGAAATAGGCAAAGAAGAACTGGATGAAGAGCGGCGACCCCCGGAACACGAAGATGAACCATTCCGAGGGTTTGCGGACGATCCAGTGGCGCGAGCTCTTGCCCAGCGCCACGGCGGTGGCCAGAAAAAAGCCGCCCGCCAGTGCCAGCACGCCGAAATAGATGTTCCAGATCATGCCCGAGCCGATCAGGGTGAACTGCTGGCACAGGGTGAAATCGGTGCGCGGCAGCAACCGTTCGCCAAAGCCGATCGCGCGCAGCCCATAGTCGCCGATGGTTTGCAGGCAACTCATGCGCCCGCCTTTCGCATCGCTTCACCGGCGGCGGTGGCCTGGCCGTGCGAAAGCCGGCGCATCAGCCGGTTGAGCACCTTTTCCGAAACCCAGGTCAGCATCAGGTAGAAGATGAGCAACGCACCGAAATAAAGCATCCGCCAGTCGCCATGCGGGTAATCGGTGAATTTCGCCTGCTTGGTGCCGCCGAGCTCGCGCGCCCAGTAGACGATGTCTTCGATGCCGAGCAGGAACAGGAGCGGTGTCGCCTTGATCAGGATCATCCACAGGTTGCCAAGGCCGGGCAGGGCATAGACCCACATCTGCGGCACGAGGATGCGCCAGAACGCTTGGCGCCGGGTCATGCCATAGGCCTCGGCGGTTTCCATCTGCGCGCGCGGCACGGCGCGCATCGCACCGTAAAGAACCTGCGCGGCAAAGGCGCCGTAGACGATGGCAAAGGTCAGCACGGCCAGAAAGAAGCCGTAGACCTCGTGCACCCATTGCGGCGAGGTCGAGAGTGGCAGCTTGGCGGCGGCACAGACGACGAAATCGTTGCCTTGACGGACCGGCTCTGTCCAGTCGGGGCAATAGATCCTGTGGCGGATGTATTCGAAGATCTGGTCGAGGGCGATGACGAAGAACAGGAAGAAGGCGATGTCGGGCACGCCGCGAACGATCGCCGAATAACCCTTGCCGAGCAGCGCGAGCGGCGCGAAATGCGAGCGCGCGGCGGCGGCACCGGCAAAGCCGAACAGGAGCGCCACCGGCACGATGATCGCCAGCAGCACCAGCACCGTCCCGAAGGAGGCGTAAAAGGCCAGGTGCTTGCCCGTGGTGAGGTAGCACGAAGCCCAGGTCAGACCGGAAAGTTGGGACGGGTCGGCGCAGTATTCAAACATGTCGAGCAGGGGGGCAGGGCGCCGTGGCGCCCCGCCCGTGAGGGATCAGCACGGCGGGAAGGTGCTGGCGACGTCCCACTTCTCGATCAGCGCATTGAGCGAGCCGTCGCATTTCATCTCGCCGATCGCCGCGTCGAATTTGGCCTTGAGATCGGTGTCGCTCTCGCGCAGGCCCATGCCGACGCCGCCACCGATCTGCTCGGTGCGCTCGAGCAGCACCAGATCGGGGTCTTCTTCCGCGATCGGCGCAAGGTAGGACCCATCGGCCAGAACCGCATCGGCCTCGCCGCTGCGCACCGCCGCGATGGTCTCTTCGGGGGTGGCGAACTCGACGAGCGTCCAGCCCTGTTGGGCGACGAAGGCGGCCTGGATGGTGCCGGTCTGCGCGGCGATCACGCCTCCCGCCGGGTCGACATCAGCCGAGAGCGCGAGATAGGCCGACGGATCTGGCGGCGTGTATTCTTGCGTGAAATCAATGACTTCATCGCGCTCTGGCGTGATCGACATGCCGGCGATGATGGTGTCGTAGTTGCCCGAGACGAGGTTGGGGATGATCGAATCCCAGTCATTGGTGACCCATTCGCAGGTCAGCCCGGCGCGCTTGCACAGCTCGTCGCCGAGCTCGCGTTCGAAGCCGGCCACCTCGCCGTTGTCATCAAGATAGTTCCACGGAGGGTAGGCGCCCTCGGTGCCCATGCGGACCACGGTCTCGTGGCTTCCCGCGAGCGCGGCGCCCGTGGCGAGCGCCAGTGCCGCGGCGGTCAGGATCAGCTTGTTCATCGGATTTCTCCCAGTTGCCAGTGGTTTCATTTCAAGCCGGGGCGGTGTGCGACAGGAACTGCCGCAACCGCTCGGTTCTCGGGTTGCCGAAGACCACCTCGGGGGGGCCTTCCTCTTCGATCTTCCCAAGATGCAGGAAGATCACGTGATCCGCGACATCCGCGGCAAGGCGCATGTCGTGGGTCACGATAATCATCGTGCGGCCCTCGGCGGCGAGGTCCTTGATCACCCGGATCACCTCCTGCTCGAGCTCGGGGTCGAGCGCGGAGGTGGGCTCGTCGAACAGGAGCGCGCGCGGCTCCATGCACAGCGCTCGCGCGATCGCCGCGCGCTGTTGCTGGCCACCCGAAAGCTGCGCAGGCCAGGCATCGGCCTTGTCGGCGATCCCGACCTTTTCGAGGTAATGCCGGGCCCGGTCCTCGACCTCCGCCCTGTCGCGCTTGAGCACGGTGACGGGGGCTTCCATCACGTTATCGAGAATCGTCAGGTGCGACCACAGGTTGAACTGCTGGAACACCATCGAGAGATTGGTGCGAATACGGGTCACCTGCGCGCGGTCCGAGGGATGGCGCGTCGGGCCTTCGCCGCGCCAGCGGATCGGCTCCCCCTCGAAGCGGATGTCACCCTTCTGGCTTTCCTCCAGAAGGTTGGCGCAGCGCAGCAGGGTCGATTTTCCCGAGCCGGACGATCCGATCAGGGCCACCACGTGGCCGCGGGGCGCAACCAGATCAACGCCCTTGAGCACCTCAAGGTCGCCATAGGCCTTGTGCAGGCCCCGGATCTCGATGACGGGCGGTTCGGTTTCGGGCACGGTCCTGACAGCTCGCTGTTCCGGGGACCGAGTAGGGCGCAATTTCCCCGGCGATGCAACGTTTTTTACCAATTGGTTACGATGCCGTAGGGGGACCCTGCGGGATTGGGCGGGCGGCGCTCAAGCCTTGGGCGCCGGGCTCAGGATTTCGCCGCCTTTTGGCGCGCGACGTTCGAATCGATGTCGCTCACCCCGAGCAGGCTCGCCACCAGCCGCATCAGCGCATCTTCCTCGTCGGCCCGGGTCCCGTCAGCCAGGACAACCGACCAGGCCGATTCCACCACCCGGGTTCTTTCCTCGTAGGGCACCGCTTCCTTGATCGCGCGGGTGAAGCGAACCGTGTCGGGGGCCTCGGCCTCGAATGCCTCGGCTTCGGCGCGCAACGCCGCCGCCTCCTCGGCCGACAGGTGGTAGCGGGCGGCGAGAATCTGGTCGATCCGGTCGATCTCCGCCGCGGCATAGTCGTTGTCGGAGCGGGCCAAGCGCACCAGCAGCGCGCTGAGTGCGAGGCGGGCATCGTCGTCGGCGAGGACGGTTGGTTCGGGCGCGAACAGCGATTTCAGAAGGCGATCAAACATGGGTCCGATATAGTCCGCCCCGGCCGTCTTGCCAATCACGCCGGTGTCATTGGCCCGGCTGCACCCCGTCATAGCCCTCGATGATCACGATATCGCCGTCCGAAACCGGCTCCCGCAGGGCTTTCGCCGCCTGGTATTCGGGGCTGTGATAGCAGGCGAGGGCGGCGTCGTAGGAGGGAAATTCGATCACCACGTTGCGCGCGCGCGCCGTGCCTTCAACGGCCTCGAACGGTCCGCCACGGATCAGGAACCGCGCGCCGAACTTCGCGAAGGCTTCGGCGTTGGCCCGGACATAGGCGCGGTAACCGGCCTCGTCATGGACATCGACCCGGCCGATCCAGTAACCCTTCCGTGTCATATCTGCCCCGCCCCGTGGCGATCCGCCGCGGCGGCCGCATCGCTGGCGGTGATTCCGAGCGCCGAGGCGATTGCACCGAGCAGCTCTTCTTCCTCCGGCCGCAAGGTGCGATCGGCGAGGCCAACCTGCCACAGCGCCTCGTAGACCTCGGAGCGGGCATCATAGGGCACCCCGTCTTGCACCATCTGCGTGAAGGTCTCCGTCTCCGGCGCCTCGGCTTCGAGTTTTTCGCAGGTGGCGCGCAGCTTGGCCGCCTCGACAGGGTTGAGATCATGCGCCCGGGCAAGGATCATGTCGATCTGGGCGATTTCTTCCACCGCGTAATGCGCGTCAATCTTTGCGAGGCGCACGAGAAGCGCGCCGACGGCGAGGCGCGCGTCCAGCGGCGGCAGGGGGGTGTCGGGTTTCGTGCCGGTCAGGCGGCTCAGGAAATCGGCAAACATGGGGCCTCCAGTTGCCCCCACGCTAGTGCGGGGCAGGCCCGGGCTGCAACAGCATTATGCGGGGTTTGTGTCCGGCCTCGCGGCCGCGGCTGCAGGCGGTGCGCCAGATTCGGGTTTCGCCCGCGGCCGGGCTTCGTTATAGCTCTGCGCGGTTCACAAGCCGGAGGATCACAATGGCCAACGTGGTTGTCGTGGGCGCACAATGGGGCGACGAGGGCAAGGGCAAGCTGGTTGACTGGCTGTCCGAGCGCGCCGACGTGGTCTGCCGGTTTCAGGGCGGCCACAATGCCGGCCATACGCTGGTGATCGACGGCGAAGTGTTCAAGCTGAACGCGCTGCCCTCGGGCGTGGTGCGCGGCGGCAAGCTCTCGGTGATCGGCAACGGCGTGGTGCTCGACCCTTGGCACCTTGTCGAGGAAATCGAAAAGATCCGTGCCCAGGGGGTCGAGATCAGCCCGGAGACGCTGATGATCGCGGAAAACACGCCGCTGATCCTGCCGTTCCACGGCGAGCTTGACCGCGCCCGCGAGGAGGCGGCGAGCAAGGGCACCAAGATCGGCACCACCGGCCGCGGCATCGGCCCGGCCTATGAAGACAAGGTGGGCCGCCGTTCGGTGCGGGTCGCCGACCTGGCCGACCGGGCAACGCTCGAGGCGCGGATCGACCGCGCGCTGCAGCATCACAACCCGCTGCGCAAGGGGCTCGGGATCGATGCCATCGACCGCGACGAGGTGATCGCGCGGCTTGGCGAGATCGCGCCGAAAATCCTGGCCTATGCCGCGCCCGTCTGGAAGGTGCTGAACGAGAAGCGCAAGGCGGGCAAACGCATCCTGTTCGAGGGGGCCCAGGGCTCGTTGCTCGACATCGACTTCGGCACCTACCCGTTCGTGACCTCATCCAACGTGATCGCCGGTCAGGCGGCCACCGGCACCGGGATCGGTCCGGGCGCGGTGGATTTCGTGCTTGGCATCGTCAAGGCCTACACCACCCGTGTCGGCGAGGGGCCGTTTCCGACCGAGCTCGATGATGCCGACGGCCAGCGGCTTGGCGAACGCGGCCACGAGTTTGGCACGGTGACGGGGCGCAAACGCCGCACCGGCTGGTTCGACGCGGTGCTGGTGCGCCAGACCTGCCAGACATCGGGCGTCAACGGTATCGCCCTGACCAAGCTCGACGTGCTCGACGGGTTCGAGACGTTGAAGATCTGCGTCGGCTACGAACTCGATGGCGACGTGCTCGACTACCTGCCAACGGCCGCCGACCAGCAGGCGCGGGTGCGCCCGGTTTACGAGACCATGGATGGCTGGAGCGAATCGACGGAGGGCGCGCGCAGCTGGGCCGAGCTCCCGGCCAATGCGATCAAATACGTGCGGCGGGTCGAGGAGCTGATCGATTGCCCCGTGGCGCTGCTGTCAACCAGCCCCGAGCGCGAGGACACGATCCTCGTCACCGATCCTTTCGCGGATTGAGCCGATGACGTTCAAAACCCGCAAACGCCTCGCCATCGCCGTGCTCGTGCTCGGCTTGCCGGCCTACATCGTGTTGGCGGTCACGTTGGTGGGGCTCGTCGAACGCCCGTCGATGCCGGTTGAGTTGGCGATTTACGTCGGGCTCGGCGTTCTTTGGATACTGCCCCTTCGGCGCCTGTTCCTCGGCGTCGCGCGGCCCGATCCGGACGAGAACGACGACGCGGCGGAGTGACCGGAGCCACACCGCCGCGCGTCATGATGCCGTAAGCGGTCAGACCTCCGGGTCGAAGAACCGCGATGTCTTGCCAATCACGAAGTAACGGGGCTTGACCTTCTTCACCTGCCCGTCCGTCAGCAGACGGCCCAACGCGGCCATGGCATCTTCGCGCGACAAGTCAGGCGCGCTGGCGCGGGCGAGCGAGATCAGGTCTGCCCGGTGAACGCGGGCCCGGCCGACTTCCTGCGTGTAGTAGGCGACGGCGGCCTCCACCCGGTCATCATCCGTTTCGGCCCCCTCGTGGGAGAGGAAAGCCTCGAAACCCGCCTGAAGCAGATCCTGGTCGCCAGCCACGGTGTTCGCCTGTTGCGGCGCCGCATCGGGCTCAATCCGGTCTTCCTCGGTGGCAACCGTTTCCGCTGCGGCCACGGCTTCCAGATCGGGGGCGACCGCAAGGTTGCTCTTGGTCACGCGCCGGGGGCGGACCGGCGCAACCGGGCGCCCTGCGCCTTCGGCCTGCGGCTGGCTCTTGGGCGTGTCGATCCGTTGCTCCGAAACCAGAACCAGAGGCGCCATGCGCCGGTGCGGACGCTCGCCCTCGCCCTGTTGTGCCGCCGCACCCGGGCGCCGCGGGCGCACCACGCGGGCGAGATCGTCGCGATAGGCATCGCGCGGATCTTCCTCTTGCGCCGGTGCCGCGCCTGCGGCCTGATCGGCACGCGTGGCTTGAACCGCTGCCTTCAGATGCTGGATTGCCGAGCGCCGGCGCGAGGCCTCGTCGTTCTCAAGCTGGGTGTTCGTTTTCTCAAGGATCCTGTCGATCGCAACATCGGTTTCCGACATCTCGTGGTCGTCAAACGCGGTGCGCATCGGCGGCCGGCGGGAAATGATCCGGTCTGCCGGCTCCTCCTCGGGTTCAACCGCGAGCGGTTCCGCGGTGCTCTCGCGCGCTTCGCGCTCGACCTCGGCGAGTTCGGCGGCCAGTTCCGCTTCGTCCTGTTCTGACAGGGTGCTGCGGCCCGGGACGTCATAGTCTTCCTCGAACCCGACCTCGTCTTCCAGCTCGAACACCTCCGGTTCGGGCTCGGTCTCCGGTTGCGCGGTCTCGGCTTGGGCAGCTTCGGCCTGTTCGGGCGCCGGGCGGCGCACCTTGATCACCCGGGCCGCGGGGCGGCGCGGTTGCGCGGGCGCTTCGGCGTCCGCCGCCGCCTCGCCGGCCTCGGTCGCCCCGGCCTCTGGCGCGCCCGAGCGCTCAGCCGCTTCCGCATCGCCGCGCAGTGCCGCGAGGACGCGGGTCGTTTCGTCTTCCGGCGTGAGCGCCGGTTCCGCGTCGCGCTCCTGAGATTTGGCGGCGGGGCCGTCAGGCTCTTCCATCACCGGTGGGTGCAGGCGCGCGGCAACCGCCACGTCCTCGGCGTCGTTTTCTTCGACCGGGGTTTCGGCTTCAGTCGTGCTGATCGTGATGTCCGGCAGAACGTCCTCACCGGTCATCGCCTCTTCGAGCACCTCGGCATACTCCGGCCCAAGCGGGGCTTCCGTGAACATTTCCACGGCGTGCTCGTCTTCGTATTCCTCGCCCGCATCCAACTC
>JANTFS010000078.1 GCA_024763335.1 Paracoccaceae bacterium
GGCCTTTCCCGGGCTCGCGGGCGCGACGCGCAGATCGGCGGCGGCAAAGCTGGGGCGGGTGGCGATCTGGGCGAGCAGGTCTTCCGTGAGGTTTCCGTCGAGCGCGATGAGGCCGGGGTAGGGCGCCTTTGCGCTGCCCAGCCGGCCATCTTCGAGGGGCGCGAGGATGCGATCCCCGGCCGCCTCGAGGCTGCGCGCATCGGCAACGGCGGCCACCAGCCCGTCGGGGCTTTCCACCGCCATGTAGCGGTCGGTCGGCAGGGCGGGGTCGCGGCAGACATGCGCCGTGCCGAGCCCGTGGCCCGCGCAGGCGGCGAGCAGTTCATCGCCCTCGGCATCGGTGCCCACCGCCGTCAGGAGCTCGGCCCGCATCCCGAAGCGCGACAGCACCATGGCGATGTTCATCGCCACACCGCCGGGCAGGCGGGTGATCCGGCCGGGCACGTCGAACCCCAGCCGCATTGGGCCGCCCGCGCGGCCGATCACGTCCCACAAGACGGACCCGATGCACAGGATATCGAAGTCGCGCGCCATGTCCCGCTTGTTGCAGGCACGGGCAGGGGTTGCAATAGCGCACAAAGGGCGGTAGGACGCGCGCACTTCACAGGCGGGGTCGGGCCGGCGGGGGAGACATCCCCGTATGGTCCACCGGTTGGGAAGGGGGCGCGGCACCGCGCACCCAACCCTGATGCCCCGCCGAGGCGCAAACCGGAAAGGACCTTGGACATGGCGCTCCCTGAATTCTCTTTGCGCCAGCTGCTTGAAGCTGGCGTTCACTTCGGCCACCAGACCCAGCGCTGGAACCCGAAAATGGGCCCGTATATCTACGGGGACCGCAACGGCATTCACATCATCGACCTGACGCAGACCGTGCCGATGCTCGACGCGGCGCTGAACGTGATCCGCGAGACCGTGGCCAAGGGCGGCCGCGTGCTCTTCGTCGGCACCAAGCGTCAGGCGCAGAAGGCGATTGCCGAGGCGGCCGAAAAGTCGGCCCAGTACTACATGAACCACCGCTGGCTCGGCGGCACGCTGACCAACTGGCAGACCGTGTCGCAGTCGATCAACCGGCTCAAGGAATACGACGAGCGTCTTGCCGCCGGGGCCGAGGGCATGACCAAGAAAGAGCGTCTTGGCATGGAGCGCGAGCAGGCCAAGCTTCAGGCATCGCTTGGCGGTATCCGCGAGATGGGCGGGCTGCCGGACCTTCTGTTCGTCATCGACGTCAACAAGGAAGACCTTGCCATCGCCGAAGCCAAGAAGCTGGGCATCCCGGTCGTGGCGGTGGTCGACACCAACTGCTCGCCCGACGGGGTCGACTACATCATCCCTGGCAACGACGACGCCGCGCGCGCCATTGCGCTCTACTGCGATCTCGCCGCGCGCGCCGCGCTTGACGGCATGTCGGGCCAGCTCGAGGCCGCCGGCATCGACGTCGGCGCGCTTGAAGAGGCCCCGGTGGAAGAGACCGTCGCCGAAGAGGCCCCTGCTGAAGCCGAAGCCGAAGCCGAAGCCAAGGCCGAAGAGCCCAAGGCCGACGCCTGAGCCTTTGTCACATTTCTGATACCGGGCGCGTGCAGACCGCGCCCGGAGACCCATTGGAAGGAGAGCCGAGATGGCAATCACCGCAGCACAAGTGAAAGAACTGCGCGACACGACCGGCGCGGGCATGATGGATGCCAAGAAGGCGCTGACCGAAACCGACGGCGACATGGACGCCGCGGTTGACTGGCTGCGCACCAAGGGCCTCGCGACCGCGGCCAAGAAATCCGGCCGTGTGGCTGCCGAGGGCCTCGTGGGCGTCGCCGTCGACGGCGGCAAGGGTGTCGCGGTCGAAATCAACGCCGAGACCGATTTTGTCGCCAAGAATGCCGAGTTCCAGGAGATGGTTGCCGCCGTCACCCGCGCCGCGCTCGGCGTCGACGATGTCGAGGCGCTCAAGGCCGCCGAGATCGACGGCCAGAGCGTGGCCGACCTGATCACCGACAAGATCGCCAAGATCGGCGAGAACATGACGCTGCGCCGCATGGCTTCGGTCGAGGGCGATGTCGTGGCGTCCTATGTCCACAACGCCGCGGCCGATGGCATGGGCAAGATCGGCGTGCTGGTTGCGCTCAAGGGCGGCGACGAAGCCTTTGGCAAGCAGGTGGCGATGCACGTGGCCGCGGCCAACCCCGCATCGCTCGGCGAGGCCGATCTTGATCCCGCCGTGCTCGAGCACGAGCGTCAGATCCAGATCGACATCGCCAAGGAATCCGGCAAGCCCGACAATGTCATCGAAAAGATGATCGCGGGCCGGATGAAGAAATTCCTCTCGGAAGTGACGCTTCTGGGCCAGAACTTCGTCATCAACCCCGATCTGACCGTGGCCAAGGCCGCCGAGGAAGCGGGCGCCGAGATCGTCGGGTTCGTTCGCATGGAAGTGGGCGAGGGGATCGAGAAGAAGGAAGATGACTTCGCCGCCGAAGTTGCCTCGATGGCCAAGACCTGAAATCCGGGGCAGACCCGAAACAATAGGCGGCGCCAGAGAAACCTCCGGCGCCGCCGTCTTTTTTTGTCAGGTCATCGACCTGGCTGCTGAAAACGAAAAATCACCTTACACGCCTCAGACCGTCGGGCTCGCACACGCACACGCGCGACCCGGTGCGAGATGAGGAAGACCTGTAATCGCAGGTTCCTCATCCCCTGTTCCCGGCCAAAAGCCACCACTCACGGAACACGACAATCATCCAAGAGATGTGCCGTTAGGGAAAGTCAGGATATCCTTACCATTTGGGCAAATTTTGGGCTTCAGCGTCACGAGACCGTGATCGGACGGTCAAAGCCGGAAGATCTGGTTCATGAAAGAGGCCTTGAGCAGCGCCTGCGCGGTGGTCTCGACCCCGAGCCGGTCTCTGGTCAGACGCAGGTGCTTCTCGACGGTCGCCACCGAAACGCCGAGGATCTGGGCGATGTCCTGGTTCGATTTGCCCTGACCAACCCATTCCAGCACTTCGAGCTGCCGCCCCGACAGAACCCCGCGGGCGGTGACATGGGGCAGGGACCGGATCTTCAGGTTCACCATGTTGTTCATCGCCTCGATCTCGCGGCCATGCTCGTCCCAGATCCCGTCGACATCATCCTGCGTGAGGCCGTCGCGCCCGGTGAGCGAAATCATCCCGAAGGTCCGCGAATCCGGTTCGGGAAAGCTGATCGAGTAGCCTGCGACCACCTGCATCGACGCATTGAATGCGACCACGCGCCGTTCTTCGGGCAACAGCGCCTCGGGATTGCGTCGGAACCGGCCCCAGCTGCAGGCGCCCTCATGGCTGCGGCCCCAGCGCAGGACGGGCGAACTCAAGAACATCTTGCTGCGCAGGAACCCCTCGATATAGGCGCCATCGTGATTGGTCAGGAAGAGGGCGTCTTCGAACCGGCCGAGCGATTGCTTGGTTCCAAACCGGGTGTAGCCATAGATCAGCCGGTCGAAACCGAACGACGCCATCGCGGCGCAATGCAGTTCCCACACGCTTTCCAGCGCCGACGCCCGCGCAACCGCGTCGAGAAAATCGAGGATCCGGCCGGTTGCCGGGACGCGGTGGTCTGGAGGCGAGATGGACGGCATGGTGCGCAACATTGAAGCGCCAAGGTGCCCGTCTGTCGAGAAAAAAGGGAAAAGCGGCCTGCGGGGCCGCGTCGGGCGGAGCGCCAGCTTGGGCAACAATACATATTACATAATACCGATTATGCGACTTATGGGTGAACCCACCATCGGCCGCCGCGGTGCCCTAACCGAGCGCATATCCCGTGCCCCGCACGGTGCGCAGCGGGTCCGTCCCGCCGGATTTGCGCAGCGCCTTGCGCAGCCGGCCGACATGCACGTCGACGGTCCGGGTATCGACGTAGACGTCGCGGCCCCAGACCCGGTCGAGCAATTGATCGCGGCTCCAGACCCGCCCGGGCTTTTCCATCAACGTGGCCAGCAGCCGGAACTCGGTCGGCCCGAGCTTGATTTCCACCCCCGCCCGGGTCACCCGGTGGGTCTCGCCATCGAGAGAAATGTCTTCGAACTCAAGGCGTTCGCCCACCGACACCGGGCGCGTGCGGCGCAATTGCGTGCGAATGCGCGCCATCAGCTCCGACACCGAATAAGGCTTCACCATGTAGTCATCAGCGCCGGTTTCCAGCCCGCGAACCCGGTCGACGTCCTCCGAACGTGCAGAGAGCATTATGATCGGAATATCAGTGGTTTGGCGGCGGGTCTTCATCCTGCGCAAGATCTCGATGCCACTCACGCCCGGCAGCATCCAGTCCAGCAGCACCAGATCGGGCCGCACTTCGTCGGCAAGCAGCAACGCGTCATCGCCGTTTTCGGCCATGGTCACCTCGTAGCCTTCCGACGCGAGGTTGTAGCGCAGAATTTCGCGTTGCGCCGGTTCGTCTTCGACGAGCAGAACGCACGGCTTTTCTGCCGTCATTCCTCCGACTCCTTGAAGGTGCTCACCTCATAAGGCACGCCGTTGCCTTTCGGCCGGGCCTCCTCCGGAAGTTCGCCGGTGGCGAGGTAGACCACCTGATCGGCGATGGAGGTGACATGGTCCCCTGCCCGCTCGATGTTCTTGGCGATGAAATGCAGGTGCATGCAGGCCGAGATGTTGCGCGGGTCTTCCATCATGAAGGTCAGGAACTCGCGAAACAGCGCGTTGTACATCTGGTCAACCTCGAGGTCGCGGTGGCGCACCTCGTCGGCCAGCGCGGCATCGCGTTTAATGAAGGCGTCGAGCGCATCGGCGAGCATGTGATCGACTTCCTTGGCCATCCGCTTGATCGCCCCGGCCGCGCCTTCGATCGCCGGCAGGTGCGAGAGCACCTCGGTGCGCTTGGCGATGTTCTTGGCGTAATCCCCGATGCGCTCGAGATTCGTCGCGGTTTTCATCACCGTCAGGGCGGTGCGCAGGTCAGAGGCCGCGGGCTGGCGCAGGGCGATCAGCCGGACGCAATCCATGGTGACGCGCTCCTCGAGGTCGTCGATCTTCTTGTCGCCCTTGCGGACCGTCTCCGCCAGCTCGATGTCTCGGCTCTTGAGCGCCTTGGCGCTCTTGCGGATGCTCTCCTCGACGAGCCCGCCCATCTTCATCAGTTGCGCCTGGATCGATTCGAGGTCGCGGTCGAAGGCAGACGCGATGTGTTTCTGGTCGGTCATGTCGCTCATGTCCCTTGGGCCTCCTTGCCCGTCAGCCGATGCGGCCGGTAATGTAGCTCTCGGTGCGCGGATCGACGGGATTGGTGAAAATGTGGTCGGTGTCACCGTATTCGACGAGGTTCCCGAGGTGGAAAAACGCCGTTTTCTGGCTCACCCGCGCGGCCTGCTGCATCGAGTGGGTGACGATGACGACGGAAAAATTCTGCTTGAGCTCGTCGATCAGTTCCTCGACCTGCGCGGTGGCAATCGGGTCGAGCGCCGAGCAGGGCTCGTCCATCAGCAACACCTCCGGCGCGGTGGCCACGGCGCGGGCAATGCACAGGCGCTGCTGCTGACCGCCCGACAACCCTGTGCCGGGCTCGCCGAGCCGGTCTTTCACCTCGTCCCAGAGGGCCCCGCGACGCAGGGAATCCTCAACGATATCATCGAGATCGGACTTGTTGCGCGCGAGCCCGTGGATCCGCGGACCATAGGCGATGTTGTCGTAGATCGACTTCGGGAACGGGTTGGGTTTCTGAAACACCATCCCCACCCGCGCGCGCAGCTGAACCGGGTCCACCTCGGGGGCATAGATGTCTTCGTCGTCGAGCCGGATATCGCCCTCGACCCGGCAGATCGGGATGGTGTCGTTCATCCGGTTGAGGCAGCGCAGGAACGTGGTCTTGCCGCAGCCCGAGGGCCCGATGAACGCGGTCACCGTCTTGTCGAGGATATCGACGTTGACGTCCTTGATCGCCTGGCTTTCGCCGTAGAAAACCTGCACGTCACGGGCTTTGAATTTCACGTCCATCTGGTCCACGAGTTTGCGTCCTTCCAGGTTGTCTTTCATCTTCGCCTCCCCGCTCACCAGCGACGTTCGAACCGGCGCCGAAGCACGATTGCCACGATGTTCATCACCAACAGGAACAGAAGCAGGATGATGATGCCGCCCCAGGCGCGTTCATAATAGGCCGGATCGGCGCGCTTGGCCCATTCGTAGATCTGCGCCGGCATCGCCGAGTTCGGGGCCATGAAGCCATCGACGAAGGTTTCCGGCGGATTGGAGGCGATGAAGCCGACCATGCCGATCAGCAAGAGCGGCGCGGTTTCGCCAAGCGCCTGAGCAAGGCCGATGATCGTGCCGGTCAGGATCCCCGGCATCGCCAGAGGCAGGACGTGGTGCATCACCGTCTGCATCTTCGACGCCCCGATCCCGAGCGCCGCCTCGCGGATCGACGGCGGCACCGATTTCAGCGAGGCCCGGGTGGAGATGATGATCGTTGGCAGGGTCATCAGGGTGAGCACCAGCCCCCCCACGATCGGGGCCGATTGCGGCAGATGGGCAAACTGGATGAAGACCGCGAGGCCGAGGATACCGAACACGATCGAGGGCACCGCGGCAAGGTTGGAGATATTGACCTCGACAAGATCGGTGAAGCGGTTCTGGGTCGAGAATTCCTCGAGGTAGATCGAGGCCGCAACCCCCACCGGCAGCGCCAGCGCGAGCACCACCAGCATCATGAAGAACGACCCGACCATCGACACCCCGATCCCGGCCGACTCGGGCCGGCTCTCGGAGGCGTCGGAGCCGAAAATGAAGCTCCAGTTGAAGGTTTTCTGCACCACGCCGGCGTCGCGCAGCGCGTCGACGATATCGAGGTGTTCGGCGTCGATGTTCTTGTCGCGCGCGATGCTCTCGCGCGTCACCCGGCCCTTGAGATAGCCGTCCACCCGGCTCGTCGCCAGCAGGCGAAACTCCTGCGTGGTGCCGACAAGCTCGGGATTGGCCAGAACCGCGTTGCGGATCTGCGCCGGGGCCGAGGCCGATACGATGGCGCGCAGCTTCTTGGCCTTGTCGAACGGGTTGTCGATGCCGTGTTCGGCAAGTGCCGCGGCAATGGCGGCGTCGACCAGCGGCGCATAGCCGAAGGTCGACACTTTCTTCATCACCGCGATATCGCGCGTGCCGGACTTGTCGAGCTTCTCCTCGGGCAATTCCACCTGAAGCGTCACGAAGGTCTGCGTGAAGGCGGGAATGCCGTTCCAGACGATCGAGACCAACAGCACGACGAGGAAGATCAGACCGGTGGCGATGGCCGCGATGCCATAGAGGCGGAAGCGCCTTTCGGCGGCATTGCGCCGGCGCGTGTGGCGGTCGGTGTCGTGCAGCGATCGGCGGCCGTTCGGCCTGTCGGCGACATCGGTCATTCGTATTGCTCCCGGTATTTCCGCACGATGTAGAGCGCCAGAATGTTGAGCCCGAGGGTGATGACGAAGAGCGTCATCCCCAGCGCGAAGGCCACCAGCGCCTCGGGGCTGGCGAAGTCGGCATCCCCGGTGAGCTGGCTGACGATCTTGGCGGTCACCGTGGTCATCGCTTCGAACGGGTTGAGGCTCATCCGTGCCGCGGCCCCTGCCCCGAGCACGACGATCATGGTTTCGCCGATGGCGCGCGAGGCGGCCAGCAGGATGGCGCCGACGATCCCCGGCAGCGCTGCCGGCAGGATCACCTTGCGCACGGTTTCCGACTGGGTGGCGCCGAGGCCGTAGGAGCCATCGCGCATCGCCTGCGGCACGGCGTTGATGATGTCATCCGACAGTGACGACACGAAGGGGATGAGCATGATCCCCATCACCAGCCCGGCGGTCATCACCGCGGTGCCGCCCTGCATCCAGCCGACCCCGAGCAACCCGCCTTCGCCGAACACCGACACCAGCAGCGGCCCGACGGTGAGCAGCGCAAACAGGCCGTAGACGATGGTCGGGATCCCGGCCAGCACCTCGAGCAGCGGCTTGGCGACGGCACGCACCGTCGCGCTGGCATATTCCGACAAATAGACCGCCGAGAACAGGCCGATCGGCACCGCGACAAGCAGGGCAATCAGCGAAATGTAGAAGGTGCCCCACAGCAGCGGCAGAATCCCCAGCGCCGAAGCGCCGCCCCGCCCGGAAAAGCTGGGGGCCCATTCGAGGCGGGTGAAGAAATCCAGCGCCGGGTAGAGCCGGAAGAACTCAATCGTGTTGAACAGCAGCGACAGGAAGATCCCGAGGGTGGTCAGAACCGCGACCGTTGCCGCGGCGATCAGCAGCCACAGGATGCCCGCTTCAACCCGGTTGCGGGCGCGGAACTGGCCGTTGGTCTGGCGATAGGCGATGAAGAACCCCGCCCCTGCGATCAACACCACGACACCCGACATGATCGCCCGCCCGGTCTTGGCAAGGTGGCGATACCGTTGCGCGGCCGCCAGCACGGCGGGCTCGACATTCGAGCCGAGCGCCACACCCACCTCGCCCAGCCGGGCGCGGATGTCGGTCTCCTCGGTGCTGATCGAGCCGGCCTCCGCCTCCGTCATCGCGCCCGCGGACACCGCCAGATCCAGCCCGTCGGCCACCCGGCGCACGTCGCTCATGATCAGGCTGAGGGCCCCGGCATCGGCATAGCTGTCTTCGGGTATCATCCCCGAGACCATCACGTTGATCACCAGCGGCTGGACCAGCATCCAGGCGCCAAGCACCAGCGCGGCGGGCACGAAGGCCAGCATCGCGACGTTGATACCGTAGTAGGTCGGACGCGAATGCAGTTCGCGGTGGTCGTCAACACTGGCGAGCGCCCGTGCGCGGCCGAGAACAAACCCGGCAATGGCAAGAACCAGGATGATGATCAGAAGCCAGAGAGGCGACATGGCGGCACCGGGGCTGAATAGGTCTGAAAGCGCCGGTTCGGCTCGGTCCGGCAATGTCTGGAGCGGCGCGAGACTCCCGCGCCGCTCCGAAACGTCTTACTGCATGGTCTCTTCGGCAGCAACCGCAGCCTGCGTCGCGGCAAGCTCGGGATCCGACACCAGCCCATAGGCCGCGAGCGGGCCGTCGGGGCCGGCCATGTCGTCGGAGACGAAGAACTCGGCATATTCCTTCAGGCCGGGGATCACGCCGATGTGGGCTTTCTTCACGTAGAAGAACAGCGGGCGCGAAACCGGGTATTCGCCCGAGGCGATGGTTTCGGTGGAGGGCGCCACGCCCGACATCGTTGCCACTTTCAGCTTGTCGGTGTTGTTCTCGTAGAAGGCCAGGCCGAACACGCCGATGCCGTTCGCGGTGGCGTCGATGCGCGCCAGGGTCTCGGTGTAATCGCCGTCAATATCGACCGCGCGGCCATCGGAGCGCACTTCCAGGCAGGCGTCTTCGGCGTCATCTTCCGACATGCCGCCGGCGATCATCGCCTCCATCGCGCCGGTGGCTTCACAGCCGGCGGCGACAACCTTTTCCTCGAACACTTCGCGGGTGCCGTGCTTGGTGCCGGGGATGAAGGCCATGATCTCGGCATCCGGCAGATCGGCGTTGAACTGTGACCACTTGGTGTAGGGGTTGTCGACCAGGGCGCCGTCAACCATGACCTTCGGGGCCAGCGCGTTGAAGATGTCCGACGGGGTGAAGGCGTTGAACGCCGGGCCGTCGAGCTGCGAGGCGAAGACGATGCCGTCGTAGCCGATGCGCACTTCGATGATGTCGGTCACACCGGCTTCGGCGCAGGCCTTGATTTCCTTGTCGCGGATCTTGCGCGAGGCGTTGGCGATGTCGATGGTGTTTTCGCCGACACCATCGCAGAACTTCTTGAGGCCGGCCGAGGAGCCGCCCGATTCCACAACCGGGGTCGGGAAGTCGAAGTTTTCGCCAAAGGCTTCAGCCACGATCGAAGCGTAGGGCAGCACGGTCGAGGAACCGGCGATCTGCACCTGGTCGCGCGCCGTGGCGGCGGCTGCGGAAAGGGTAACGATCGCCAGAGCGGAGGCGGTCAGTTTCATGGCGGACATATGAGTCTCCTGAATGTGATGTCATGGGACGCGCCCCATGGCGTCCTGCCGGGCTGTCTAGGCGCCCGTCGCGAAGCTTTTATGACAGCCGTGTAACAGGTTTATGACGCCCCGCCGCGCCCCGCGCCGCGCCGCCGCAAGCCCTTCAATCCAAAGGCAGAAAAACCGAAAACGTGCTGCCCTTCCCGGGCTCGCTTTCGATCCGCAGCCGGCCTCTGTGACGATTTACGATGTGTTTGACGATCGCCAGACCGAGCCCCGTGCCGCCCATGCCGCGCGATCGGTGGGAATCGACTCGGTAGAACCGTTCGGTCAGCCGGCCGAGGTGGCGCGGGTCGATCCCCGGCCCGTCGTCGCGCACCGAAATCCGCAACCCCGGCCCGCGCAAGACCTGGGCATTGTCGAGCCGGACGAGCGACACGGTGACATGCCCGCCTTCAGCGCCGTATTTGATCGCGTTCTCGATCAGGTTGGTAAATACCTGCGTGAGCTGATCGGCATCGCCCACCGCGATCTGCGGCGCGTCACAGCCCTCGACATCGAGCCGAACCCCGGCGGCCTCGGCCAGTGGCGCGAGCCCGGTCGCGGCGGCCATCACGATCTCGGCCACATCGACTTCCATGTCCGGGCGCATCCGTTCGACGTCTTCGACCCGGCTGAGCGACAGGAGATCGCCGACCAGCCGGTTCATCCGCGCGGTCTCGCGCTCCATGATGTCGAGGAATCGTTCGCGGGCCTCGGCATCCTCGCGCGCAGGTCCGCGCAGGGTTTCGATGAACCCGGCAATCGCGGTGAGCGGGGTCCGCAACTCATGGCTGGCATTCGCAACGAACTGCGAGCGCCGCTCGCCGGCTTCCTCGAGATGTGTGCGGTCCTCGAAAACCGCCAGAACGCCGCGGCCGCTTCCCTTCTCGGTCAGCGGCGAGAGCGTCACGTGATAGGTGGTGTCGCGCCCCCCGTCGCGCCCGATATAGCTTCCTTCCGCTGCCTCGCCCGCCGCAAGCGCCGCTTCGATCCGGTCGATGAGCGACGGCTGACGAAAGGCCGTGATGTAGTGATGGCCAACGATCTCGCTGCCGAACAGCGTCTCGGCACCCCGGTTCAGCGCCGTCACGCGCCCGTCCGCCGCAATGTGCACGCAGGGCACCGGGATCGCGGACAGAAACTCGGCGGGGGTCATGACGCACTCCGATTGCTCGCGGCGACCATCCACCGCGACGGGGCGGCTGTAAAGCCTTGTTTTCCGGACCTGCCTCGCTCATTTCGGGAATTGCGCGCGGTGATAATCGCGCTATAATTGTAGCCGGATAGAGCCTCGACTTGCGCCACGCGGAACTGCGGAAGACGGTATGAACGACACCTCGAAACCGGAAGACCACGTGGCGGAGACCACGGGCACGCCGGGTGAAGACAACGCGTCTGCGGCGCTTCGCATCGTCACCGTGCGCGATCCGTCGCGAGAGGCGATGGTGCAGCCCGCGTCGGGAGATCCGATGATCATCGAGCTGCCCGACCTCAATGCCGAAACATTCGCGCGCCTGCAACCCGATGTTGTTCTGTCGCCGCTGGTCGCCGGCGGGTTCGATTGTTTCGACGTGGCCATGGCCCTGTCTCATATCGGCTTTGGCGGTGCCTACCGGGCGGTGGTGAGCTTCGTGCCCGACCCCGCGCTGGTGAAGCGCGAGGTGACGGCCTGTTGCCCGGGGCTCGATTTCGACATCGTGATCACCGGGGTGCAGCCCACGTCGAAGGCCTCCTGAACCGGGTCCGGCTCAGTAGATCAGATCGTATCCGTCCGATCCCGTCGCGGCGTAGTGCCGGGCCAGGGTGCGCAGGGCGATGCGGAGCACGATCTTGCCCGAGCGCGCGGGGAAATCCAGACGGTCCTCGATCTCTTCCATGCCCTCTTCGTGGCAGACCGCGCGAATCACGCTTTCCGACAGGTCCGGCCCAAGGGCGCGAATGGCGGCGGCAAGGCTCCGTTCGGCTTCCAGCCGCCGGGTCGGGCCGGCGCCGTTCGAGGCCTGGCGCGCGCTGATCCGGCCACGCAGCAGGCTCTCCCAGTCGCGGGTGATTGGCCCGCCCATCTGCGCCAGCTCGAAGCTCTCGCGAAACCGCATCGCCGCAGCGACGAGCTCGGGCGCAAGGTAGGGGGTGCCGTCGCCACGGCGGCGGCGTGCCAGCACATGCAGCGGCGCATCCGCCCCGACCGGGCGGCGCCGGGCCGCCCGCCCGCGCCCCGCCT
>JANTFS010000079.1 GCA_024763335.1 Paracoccaceae bacterium
GTTTTCGCATCGATCGATCCCGACCCGGCGAGCGTGACAGCCGAGCTGCCATCACGAGCCGCGATCGACACGTCGTTGTCGCTGGTGATCTGATCGGCATAGGCCAGCGTTTCGGTGCGCGCGTCATACCGGGTCACCGCAACGGCGACGTTCAGCCCGGTGCCGCCGTCATCGTTCTGCGCATGCGAACGGGCAACGTTTCCGACCAGCAGGTCCTGTTCGGCCAGCAGATCGGCGCCGGGCATATCGAGGACCGACAGCGCATCCACCTCGCTCGTCGCCCGCGTATGGACCGAGGTCAGCGAAAGCGCGCCACCATAGCCGCCCTTCTCGCCGCCCGTCGAGACGCCGGGAAGACCGGCTTGCACCAGAATATCGCCGGCATTGCGCGCGATCACGCGGGCCGTGGCCTCATCGTCCAGCGCCGT
Source organism: Paracoccaceae bacterium (assembly GCA_024763335.1). Taxonomy (GTDB): domain Bacteria; phylum Pseudomonadota; class Alphaproteobacteria; order Rhodobacterales; family Rhodobacteraceae; genus Sinisalibacter. Next base: position 429 of record JANTFS010000079.1, read on the forward strand.
CAGGTCGCCATCGACCCGGTAATAGCCTTCCTGTTCGATGCGGGAGCTGCGCACGGCGGCATCGGCTTCGAGCGCGATCTGCACGGAAAGGACGTTGATCCCCGCACCCACCTCGGTGCCGCGCCCGGTGCTCTCGGCGACAAACATGCGCGTGTCGGTCGGCGTCGCGGCCGGCGGTGCGTCAGGCGTGTCGACGGGGTCGGGGTCGGGTGCGGCACCGGCATCTGCCCCGGCATCGTCATCCGCCGTGGCGCCGGTAAGGGACGACGCCGTGCCCTCGGCCACGCCCCCGACACGACCGCCCATCCGGCCCCTGAACCCGCCACCATCACCGTCCCCCGCAGTGCCATCGCCGGGGTCGTCGGCAGGGGGATCGGCCGGGTCATCGGCAGGGGGATCGGCCGGGTCATCGGCAGGCGTCTCGGTATCCGGCGGCAGATCTTCGGGGTTGTCGCTCTGGGTGGCGGCGAGGTCTTCTCGGTATGCGTCCCACCATGTGTCGACTTCATCGCGCCCCTCGGTCTCGGCAAAGATGTTTTCCGCCACGATCTCCGCATCCGAAGGCGCGCGCACCGCACCTTCGCGGTCAACCACGCCGCCGGCGTCGATCGAGGCATCGGCGGTGGCCGACCAGTTGACGACACCGACAGTCGTCAACAATACGCGGTTGCCGCTCGATGCCAGTTCCGCCTCGGTCTCGCCGGTCAGCTCACCTGCGGGAGGGTCGACGGGCGCTGTCGGGTCGACGGGCGCTGTCGGGTCAGCCGGCGTTGTCGGGTCGGCGGGCGTTGTCGGGTCGACCGGCTCCACCGGCTCGGGCGCGACCGAGCCAACTTGCGCCAGCGTCTCGACGCGGATGTCACCGAACATGTTGCGCGCGATGATCGACACGCTGGGATCGGCGGTCAGGTCGACCTTGTCGGCATCGCCATAGAACTGCCCGCCGGGACGCCCATAGGACCCATCGGGAATGGTCCTGAGCCCCGGGGCATAGAGCTTGGCGATCGAGCCATCCGGGGCCTCATATTCGAAGTCGGGCCCGCCGGCGGCCGCGACAGAGCGGGTGTTGTGCGAGGCAATCGTGCCGGCGAAGGCGAACCGGCCACCTTCGTCCCCGCTGCCGCCCGAGCCGGCCCCGGGATCGGGAGCACCGGGCGTCGTCGCCAGCGCGCCGAGCGCCTCGGTCAATGCGTCGGAGCCAAGAAACATGTTGGCGGTGAGCGCAGTGGCGTCGCCCTGAAGCGCAGCCTGCTGTTCGGGCGACACGGCCTGATCGTCCGCGCCGCCGGCCACGCCGGGCGCCGTTTCGGTGCCGCCGCTAACGCGCGAGCGCGAGGCGAAGCGCTCCACGATCGTTTCGGCCCGAATATCAACCTCGCCGCTTTCCGAGGCGATCACGCCGCCGAGGCGGGTATCGGCGGCGCTGTCTTCCAGCGAGATCGCCAGCGACAGCCCCTGCGCCTCATCACTCAGCACCGCCTCGGCGGTCAGAAGGATATCCTTGACCACCTCCGACACGACCGAGATATCCCCGCCCGCAACGAGGATCGCGTATTCGCCCTGGTCAGCATTCGGGTTCCACGGATGATACCTGCCCTTCGGATCGGAAATCGCAAACGGGTCAAGCGCCAACGGTGGACGCACGCCGTTCACGATGGTCTGCGCCCGGGCCCGCCGCAGCGAGGCGGCGATCGCGAGGTTGAACGCCGAGGCCTCGGCATCGGTATCGCCGCCGCTGATGCCGGACTGGGCCGCCAACGCCTGCTGCTCGTTGACGACCGCGGTCACGGCAATCGAATTGCCGGCATCGACCGCGCTGTCATGCAGCAGCGTCGTCGCCTCGGTGTTGCTCGCCGCCAGCGCCAGCGCGAGGTTCAGGTTCTCCGGCAAGATGCGGAAATTCGTCGTCGCCTCGGTCCGCACCTCCGCATCGTTGGCGGCGATGATGTGCGAGCCGTCGATCGAGATTTCGGCGCGGGCATCAAGGGCCATCGGCCGGTTTTCGATGTCGATCCGGTCGAGAAAACCCTGCACCTCGGCCGCACCAGCTCTGGCAAGGTCGATGATTTCCGCGATCTCCGCGATCTCGCCACCCGGGCCAAACAACGATTCGGCAAAGGTGTTGATCGCGGCATCGGCGTCGACGAGGTTGTCCTTGAACACCGTCGCGGTCACCCGAACGTTTTCGCCGCGCAGCACCGCCCCGGTCATCGACACTTCGGCCTTGCCGAACGGCAGCGCATTACCCTCGACATCGCCGGGCGCCGAGACCGGGTCGGTCCGGCGGTCGTCGAGCCGCGCCTCGATGTGGATATCGCCGCCCGGGTCGCCCGCATTGGCAGCGGACGTGTCGATCACGGACCCGGCCAGAAGCTCGATCTTGGGCGCGGTCAGAGTGACGTCTCCAACGTTCTTGGCCCCGGCGGTGGTGATCGTCTCGCCCTCCAGAAGCGTCACCCGTTGCGCCGCGACGGCCACGAGATCGGCGCCATTGGTATCGAGCGATGTCAGCTCGAGGACGCGTTGATCGAAGCGGATCGTGCCATTTGCCCCGGTTGCGGAATAGGCCTCGATGTCGCCCAGCGCTTCAACCGTGTTTTCGGCGCCGAACTTGACCACCCCTGCCGCGCCGGAACCGAGCGCCGCCGCGCTGATCAGCGCCCCCTCTTCCAGCAAAGCGGAATCTTCCGCAAACAGATCGATCTCGCCCGCATCGGCAGCGCCTGTCGACCGCGCAAGCACCCGCGAGCCGATCTCCAGCACCAGGTTTGCGCCCGAGCGCACCGTGACATTACCGCCGCCGGTGCCCTTGCGCGCCTCGAGCAGGGCAGATCCGGAAAACTGCACGCCGCCGCGGCCGTCGACCATGATGTCGCCGTTGCTTGTCTCGACCGTGCCGTCCACCGTCACCGCACCGCCGGCGCGCAGGCGCACCAGCTCGTCGCCGGCCACCGTTCCCTGCACCGTGATCGCCCCGGGGCCCAATTCGGCAGTGCCGTTGACGATGCCCTGCACGGCCTGCCCGTTGATGCTGCCACCCGCACCGAAAATCGCGCCGACAGCAGATTGCGAGGGCGTCCCCATATGTACACGCCCGGCGCGCACCGTGCCGCCGGGGCCAACGACGAACCCATTCGGATTGGCAAGGTAGACATCGCCGCCGACACTGCCGCCGACCATGCCTTGCACCATGCCGTGGATTTGCGACTGACCGGCGCCGGTGACAACATTCACCGTGCCGCCGGTGCCGGCGGGCGCATGCAGGTTCACCGTCTGCCCGGACCCAACGTCGAAAGCAGAGAAGGAATTGACGCCATAGCCCTGGCTGGTGGTGGTGGTGGTGACGTTGGTGGTGCTTCCGGTGGTTGCGACCGTCGTGGCCGTGCGGCCGTCAGACACAACCTGGGCAAGACTGGGCTGAATGGAAAGGCTGACGGCGGCACTGAGAGCCACCCCCCGCGCAGACAGAATCCTTAGGTAATCAAATCGACTTGTCACGAACCGCGCGCCACTTAAATGCCGGACTTAAATCCCGGGTCACGGGAATTTTTCGAATCCGCCTGACGCCTGTCAACGCCACCAACCGGGTTTTTCCGGGTCGTGCGGCGGGCGCGTGCGATTTTTGGCAGGTCGCCCCGGTTGATACACCAACTGGTGTATGCCAACCTCGTCCCGGCGCACAGGAACCACGAACCGCCAGCCATGTCCAAGACCGACCCGCCCCACAAGCTGATCGAAACGATCTACAGGGCCGCCCTCGAGCCCAAGGATTATGACGCGTTCATGATCGAGTGGAACGACTGGTTCCAGCAGCGGCTCTCGGCGCTGGAGAACCTGCGCGAGTCCGACCCGGCCTATAATGCGAAGGATTTCGATGCGCATTTCGACCTCGCCTCGCGACTGCTCGAACGGATCAATGAACCGCCGTCATCACAAGGTGGAATGCAGGGCCCGCAGATGCTCGTTGATTCGACCGGCGCGATCCTCTGGCTGAACAGCGAAGCGGCACAGCTCCTGGGTGCGACACGCGGTTCCGATATCGCGAGCCATTTCCAGTCTGATCGGCAAAAGTCTGAATTCATGTCGCTTTTGCGGGGCTTGCCCGGCGACGGCGTGCCCCCGCCGCTGGTTCTCCACCTGACCCCGGCGTCCCGCGACACACCGGCGCAGCCGCACCCGTTCCGAATCGAACCGGTGCGCGACGGCCCCGAAGCCAACCTTGTCCTGATCGCCTCGATCGCCCCAGCATGGCCCGCCGCCGCCGACAGCGTTCTCGCCAACAGCCACGATCTCAGCCCGGGGGAATGCGAAATCTGCGCCCAGCTGGCGCAGGGCAAAAGCGCCGCGACAATCGCCGAGCTGCGCGGGCGGTCGCTGGCGACGGTGCGCACCCAGATCAAGAAAATCATGGCCAAGACGGCACGGTCATCGCAGCCGGAACTGGTGGCCTATCTCCACAGCGTGATGCGGCTCGCTGAAACCATGCCCGCACCCGCCACCGAGGCGCCTGCCATCGCGCACACCGCCTCGCGGACCGACCATCTTGCACTGCCGTCGCGCAGCCTCCCCGTCGAGCTGCACGGCCCGGAAAACGGCACGCCGGTGCTGTTTATGCACGGCATGTTGGATGGCACCGGGGTAACCCGGCGCGCGACGAAGGCGCTGCACGATCTCAACCTCCGCCTCATCTGCCCGCACCGCCCGGCGTTCGGGGCTTCAGATCCAGATCCGGAAGGCCCGGTCGGGGCACCGCAGCGGTTCGCCCAGTTCCTCGGCGAGCTGGCCCGGCGCATGAACCTCGACCGCCCGATCATGCTCGGGCATATGGCCGGCGCGCTCTACGCCTTTGCGGCGGCGCGCGCCTGCGGGGCTGCCGGCATCGTCAACGTCGCGGGCGGCGTGCCGATCCGCTCGAGCGCCCAGTTCGCGGCCATGACCCGGCGCCAGCGCCTCGTCGCCTACACCGCGCGCCACACGCCGTCTGTGTTGCCCTTTGTGCTGCGCGCGGGAATTCGACAGATCAAGGGCTCGGCGTCTCGCCGCTTCATGCATTCGCTCTACGAACACGCCCCCGTCGACAACGCCATGATCCAGGATGACGAGATCAGCGAGCTGATCCTGGCCGGCTACCGTTTCTCGGTCGCCCAAGGCCACCTCGCGTTCCAGACCGACAGCTATCAGGTGGTGCGCGACTGGTCAGACCTCGTTGCGCAGTCCGCCCCCTGCCCGGTGCGGCTCGTCCACGGCGCGCACGACCCGGTCGTGAGCCTCGACAGCGTGCGCGACTTTGCCGCCACCGAGCCCGACCGCATCGAGCTTGTCGCCCGCCCCGACGCGGGCCAGCTCGTGTTCTACCAGGAACCTGAGACAGTCTTGCGCGTCGTGCGCGACCTGGCCGATCAGCGGCAGTCCTGAACCTCGGCCCAGGCACGGGTCAGGCCCAACAGCGATACCGGCACGATCAGCGGCCTTGCCCCCGGCAGCGGGCGGAAGGCAAAAAACACCCGCCGCCCCCGCTTCAACCGCTCGAGCTCGTCCGCATCAAGCGGCGCGAGCGCCAAGCAGGTGTCGCTGTCGCAGGATTGCCATTCGAGCCCCTGTGCGGTTGGCCCGCTGCGCCAGGTGTAGGCAAGTGGTTGATCGAGAGCCGCTCCGAGCGGAACCCGCGCCGACATCAGGGCCGCTGCATCGCCCTGCCCCGCGCGCATGAGCGACACGGTGACAAGCCCGCTGTCGGCCTCGCGCAGGCCGACCGTTGTGCTGGCAATGCAGCGCCCGTCGCCATCGCGCATGACCTGCCAGTCGCGATAGGCGGTTGTCTCGGGCACTTGGGAAGCGGCCGGCTGGACCGCCGCGGCAAGGACGAAACCAAGGGCAGGAAGAACGGACAATCGGCTCATGGCGCCAATTGGCGGGTTGCGCGCGGACTTGTCAACTCGCGCGATCGGCCCCCATGCCAGACCCACGATTTGCCCCCGTGCGGCACAACGGCGATTGCGTGGTGGGGCATGGTCGCAGGAGTCGCGGGGGAACGTGCAGCTTGACGGCTTGAAAAATAGCACGTCCACTGCGGGTCAGCGGAACAGGAATTGAGGGGCCCACCAGTATGGGATCATTGACACGGGCCGGCATGGGCCTCGCGATCAGCGGGGCAGCAATCGCCCTCACTTTGGCGGCTTTCGGCATCACCTACCGCGCCTGGCAGGACGGCAACGGGGGGGCAACAGCCGCCCGCACGCCGCGTGAACGCGCCTATGCCGTCGAGACGGCCACGCTCGAAGCGGTGACGGTGACGCCGATCATTACCTCCTATGGCCGGCTCGAAAGCGGTCGGACCCTCGAACTGCGCGCGGCTTTGGCCGGCACGCTTGTCGAACTGTCGGAAACGTTCCGCGATGGCGGCGCTGTTACCGAGGGCGAATTGCTCTACCGGATCGACCCTTCCAAGCTCGAAACCGCCCTTGCGCTGGCCGAGACCGACCTGACCGAAGCTCAAGCGGAGCTGGCTGAAGCCCGCTCGGCGCTGGACCTCGCCAAGCTCGAGGCCGATGCCGCCCGGCAGCAGCTTGATCTTCGCAAACAGGCCCTTGCCCGTCAGACGGACCTGCGCGACAGGGGCGTCGCCACCGAGGCCGATCTCGAGGCGGCAAAGCTCGCCCAAGCGTCGGCCAACCAGACGCTGATCAACCGCCAGCAGGTCGTTGCCGGCGACGAGGCGCGTGTCGCGCAGGCCGAGATCACGCTCACCCGGCGCCGGATCGCGCTGGAGGAAGCGGGCCGGGCCCTTGCCGAGACCAGCGTTTCGGCGCCTTTCGCCGGCGTTCTGGCCGATGTCACGGCGGTGCCGGGGCGGCTGGTTACAGCCAACGAGCAGCTCGCGGTTCTGGTCGATCCGACAGATATGCAGGTGGCTTTCCGGGTCACCTCGAACCAGTTTTCCCGGCTCCTCAACGCGCGCGGTGAACTGCGCCAGACCGAGTTGGTCGTCGAAGTTCAACGCGGGCGGCAGGTGACAGAGCTCGCCGCGACGCTTGACCGTGCCGGCGCCGAGATTGCCGAAGACAAGGTGGGCCGTCTGGTTTTCGCCAAGCTCATCGACCCCGACCCGAGCTTTGTCCAGCCTGGCGATTTCGTCACCGTGCGCATCCCCGAGCGCCCGATGGAGGCTGTGGCGGTGATCCCGGCAGCGGCGGCCACAACCGATGGGCGGATCCTTCTCATCGGCGAGGACAACCGACTTGAAGAAGCCCAGATCACCGTTCTGCGCCACCAGGGCGATACGATCATCGTGGAGGATGCCCCGATGGGGCGGCAATACGTGACCGTCCGCGCGCTTCAGCTCGGCCCGGGCATTCAGGTGACTCCGGCAGAACCCGCGGGAGAAGCGGCGGAAACACCGGCTGCGGCCCCGTCCGACGCCCCATCTGAAACCCCGGCAGAAGCCCCGGCCCAGACCATCGCGCTCGACGACGATCGCCGCGCCGCGATCATTGCCTTCATCGAGGCAAGCGAGAAAATGAAGCCCGAGAAACGCGAGCAATATCTGCAGGAGCTGAGTCAGCCGGAAGTCCCGCTTGCCACCGTCGAGAAGTTTGAAACGCTCATGGCGGAGGGCCAGTGATGTCGTCGGCCAGCAACGGGGTTCTGGGCTATTTCACCCGCCACCGCACCGCAGCGACATTCCTGATGGTCGTGATGCTGACGCTGGGCGTGTTCGCCTCCACGAAAATCCGTTCGCAGTTCTTCCCCGACGTGGTGATCGACACCGTCACCGTTACCGTCGGATGGGACGGCGCCGGACCGGAAGAGCTTGACCGCGCCGTCGTGGCCCTGCTCGAGCCCGCTTTGCAGGGCGTCGAAGGCGTTACCAGCTCGACGGCTGTTTCGAAGGATGGCGCGACGACCGTGACCCTGACGCTTGAGCCGGGATGGGACATGGCGCGCGCCACCGAGGAGGTGAAGGCGGCGGTCGAAAGCGTGCGCAGCCTGCCGGACACCGCCGATGTGCCGGTGGTGCGCCGGGGGGTTTGGAAGGACAAGGTCACCGAGGTCGTCATCTTTGGCCCCATCGCGCCTGATCAACTGGCGCGGATCGGCGACGATTTCGTCTCGCGCCTCTACCGCGCCGGCATCACCCGCACCACGATCACCGGCATCGCCGCGCCGCAGATCGACATCGCGGTTCCCGAGGCGGCGCGGGTGCGCCACGACATTGCGCTCAAGGATGTGGCCGATGCCATCGCCGGCCAGATCGACACGCGCCCGGCCGGCGACGTGGCGGGGGGCACGGCGCGGCTGCGGGCGGGCAGCGAGACCCGTGACGCCGATGCGATCCGCAACCTTGTGGTGCGGGAAAACCCGGACGGCTCAAAGCTCTACGTGCGCAATCTCGCCACCGTGACGGTCAGCGGCACGGATGCAGGCCGGGCCTATTTCATGGGCGACGACCCCGCCGTGCTGATCCGTGTCGATCGCACCGCGGAAGGCGATGCCATCGGCATGGAGGCGACGGTGCGCGCGCTGGCCGCCAAGGTCGGCCCCGAGCTGCCGCGCGGTGTGAAGATTGAGCTCATCAACGCCCGCGCTCAGGACATCACCGATCGGCTCGACATCCTGCTTTCAAACGGCCTTTCGGGCCTTCTGCTTGTCTTGGTCGTGTTGTTTCTGTTCCTCTCGGCGCGCACCGCCTTCTGGGTCGCCATGGGTATTCCAGTTTCGATGCTGGCGGCCGTCGGCGTGATGTATGCCATGGGGCTCACCATCAACATGATGTCTCTGTTCGCGCTCATCATCACGCTGGGCATCGTCGTCGACGACGCCATCGTGGTGGCCGAGCACGCCGATCACCGCCGCCGCCGGCTGGGCGAGAGCCCCGACGCGGCCCCGGTCAATGCCGTTCGCAAGATGCTCGGGCCGGTGTTTGCCTCCACAGCCACGACCGTGCTCGCTTTCATTGCGCTGCTGTTCATCGGCGGCGAGTTCGGACGGCTCATCGCCGACATCCCCTACGTCGTCACCGCGGTGTTGATGGCATCGCTGGTCGAGAGCTTCCTGATCCTGCCAAACCACATGCGCCATGCGCTGATCGCGGGGGCAAGGCAGCGCTGGTATGACTGGCCCTCGACCCAGTTCAACCGCGGCTTCGCGTGGGTCTCTGACCACCTGTTCGCCCCGTTCATGGGCTGGGTCGTGCGCGGGCGCTACGTGGTGATCGCGGCGATGCTGTTTCTTCTGGCGCAGGCCGGCAGCGAGGTGATGCGGGGCACGGTGCCGTTTTCATTCTTCACCCCGCCCGAGAGCGGCTCGGTTACGGGCAATTTCGCCTTCCTGCCCGGAGCAACCCGGGACGACGCGCGCGCCCTTGCCCGGGAGCTCGATCGAGCGGTCGAAGCGGTTGGCAGATCGGTCGAAGCCCAAGGCGTCAGCTATCCCATCGTGCATGCGCTCACCCAGGTCGGCGGCACGGCCGCAAAGGGCATACCGGGGCAGGAAACGATGGACCCCGACACGCTCGGCTCGATCGACATCGGCCTTGTCGGGGCCGACGAGCGCGATTTCTCGGCGCAGGAATTCGTGCGCATGTTGCAGCAGGAGATCGCGCGCCCGGCCGGGCTGGCCGTGCTCAGCTTCCGCAGTCAGGGCGCCGGCCCCGGGGGCGACTCGCTCGCGGTGAATTTTTTTGGGGACGACAGCTTCGCGCTGAAAGCCGCCGCGACCGACCTGATCGCCGCGCTTGGCGCCTATCCGGAGGTGACCGGCCTGCAAGACAGCCTGCCCTACGGCAAGGAAGATCTGGTCCTCGAGCTGACGCCGCAGGGCACGGCCCTCGGCTTCACGACCGCGGCGATCGGCGCCGAGCTGTTCGCCCGCCTCAACGGCATCACAGCGGCTGAATTTCCGGCCGGCACCCGGACAACAGCGGTGACGGTGCGGCTGCCGCAAGATGAAGTGCACGCCGATTTCCTCGAAACGACCCTGATGCGCAGCCCGTCCGGCGAATGGGTGCCGCTGGGCGAGATCGTGACCGCCGAGAGCGCCTTGTCATTCTCGACGGTCAATCGCGAAAACGGGCGCCGGCTGGTTTCGGTTACGGGCGCAATGGCGGAAGACGATCCGGCGCGCGCCGCCGAAATCGGGGCGGCGCTGCGCAACGAGATCCTCCCCGCGATCAGCGCCAGGCACAATGTCGCGTGGGATGTCGGCGGGCTTGCGCTGCAACAGGACGATTTTCTCAACGAAGCCTTGGTTGGGTTCGTGCTTTGCATTGTCGGGATCTATCTCGTGCTCGGGTGGATCTTCGGCAACTGGCTCCGGCCTCTCATCGTGCTCGCCATCATCCCCTTCGGGCTTATCGGGACGGTGTGGGGTCACGCCCAGTTCGGCCTTGCCATGTCGCTCTTTACCATTATCGGGCTCATCGGCATGTCGGGGATCATCGTCAATGACGCGATCGTGCTGGTCACGACGGTGCAGGACTATGCGCAACGTCTGCCGATCGCGCGGGCCGCCGTGGCCGGCGCCAAGGACCGCCTCAGGCCGATTCTGCTCACGACTTTGACCACGGTTCTGGGCCTCGCGCCGCTCATGTTCGAGGAAAGCCGGCAGTCGCTGTTTCTGAAACCCACCGTGGTCACGCTGGTCTATGGCCTTTCGGTCGGCTTCTTTGTCGTTTTGCTGATGGTGCCCTCACTTGTGGTGGCGCAAGCCGATGTCGCGAAAGCGTTCCAGAGTTTGCGGCGGCTGGCCACCGGGCACCGCGTGCCCAAGTGGCTGCGCGCCGGCACGGGTCTGGCTGGCCTTGCAATCCTTGCCGTGAACCTGGGCCTTGTTCTGCCGTGGGCGCTGTCGGGGGAGGTAGCAGCACCGATACGGTCGTTTGCCGGCGGCCTGCCTGCTGGAGTTGCGGCACTTGCCGCCGCGCTCCTGTGCACGAGTGCGATCGCCGGGATCTACGTGATCAGCGGCATGGTTGCCAAAGGACGTCGCCGCGCCCGCCAGTAGCCGCTCCAATGCCACGAGCGCGTTGTGCAAATGCTGTTTCAGACGACGCCAGCCGCATCTGGGCCGCGGCGGCGATCCTGCCCCACCCGATCTGAAGGCCTCGAAATGTCGGCCCGCACAAATCCGGCAGGGATGAAGGATCAACCGCGCGGATCGTGAAAGACATCTTGACGGAAAAACCGCGATCAAATAGGCACTACGACCTGTTGCGGGCGTTGTGTAGTGGTAAGACCTCAGCCTTCCAAGAAAACGCGCCCCAATTCCGAACGCTTCCGATACATTCTAATACACTCTTTTTGTTAACTTGAAAAATCTCTCTGATTTGATAGTGGCACCAGTTTGTTCCGTTCAATACCGACAAAAAACCTGCAGATTTCCCAAGCTCACAGAGACCTACGCAAAGAAGCTACCCTTCTCCGGTCAGGGGACCCGGAAGCACTGGGACACTGAGGTCTGGGGCTTTGTGAAGTGGTCCCACCTTTTTGGACAGGTTTGCGGGGTTTCTAAGGTGTATCCGGTTTAGGTTTCATGCTGCGTGTTGCTCTTCCAAGCCAGCCCAATATGCGTCGTCCGGCGTCTGCCGATCAAGCGCGGAGTGTGGGCGTCTGGTGTTGTAGAAGGCCATCCAGTTCTTGATGACGCGGCGTGCCTTGAAGCCATCGCCGATTTCTTCGAGATAGATCGCCTCCTGCTTCAGGGATCGCCAGAGGCGCTCGATGAAGATGTTGTCGAGGTATCTGCCACGCCCGTCCAT
>JANTFS010000080.1 GCA_024763335.1 Paracoccaceae bacterium
GCGCGGCCCGTCAAGCACTCGCTCACCCTGCGCGGCCATCGCACCAGCGTGTCGCTCGAAGAACCGTTCTGGCAGGCGTTCCGCGAGGTCGCGGCGGCCGAGGGCAAGGGGATCAACGAGCTTGCCGCCGAGATCGATGCGGCGCGCGGGGTTTCCGCCGGCCTCGCCTCGGCCATCCGGGTCTATGTGCTGCGCCACTACCAGGCGAAACGCTGAGCCCGCGGCCCGGGCAGAACCGCGCTCATGGCCTCTGGCCTTTCCGCCCGCGCCGCCCTAGCTTCGCGCCATGACCGAGACCGACGCGTTCGAAATCCAGATCACCTATCCCGATGCCGACAGCGCCCGCGCCGCGGCAACGGCGCTCGTCGAAACCCGGCTCGCCGCCTGCGGACAGGTCAGCGAGATCAGCTCGGTCTACACCTGGGAAGGCGATGTGGTGGAAGATCCCGAGTGGCTGCTGACCGCCAAGACCACCGGCGCCTGTCTGCGCGCGATCGAGGTGCGCATCTCGGCCGACCACCCCTATGACGTGCCGCAGATCACCGCCCTGCCGATCGCCTGGGGCAGCGCCGACTACCTCGCCTGGATCCACGAGACCTGCATCGCACCGGAGTAGCGCCAGATGCCCTATCTCATTCTCTTCCTTGCCGTCGCCTTCGAGACCATCGGCACCACCGCCCTGCAGGCGAGCCAGCAATTCTCCCGCCCGGGCCCCTCGGCCGTGGTAGTGGTGGCCTATGCGGTCAGCTTCGTGCTGCTCGGCTGGGCGCTCAAGTTCCTGCCCGTCGGCATCGCCTACGCGATCTGGTCGGGCCTCGGCATCGTGCTGATTGCGCTGATCGGGCTCGTGGTCTTCGGCCAGCGGCTCGATCTGCCCGCCGTGCTCGGCATGGCGATGATCCTTGGCGGCATCCTCGTCATCCACCTGTTCTCCGGCACCGCGGCGGCCCGGTAATGCTGCTGCTCTCCGCGCCCCCCGACCGGCACACCCGCCTCGAAGATGCCCTCGCCTTGCTGACCGGCACGGTCCTTGTGGCCCTCGCGGTTCAGGTGCTGCAGGCGGGCGAGCTGATCACCGGCCAGATCGCCGGGCTTTCGCTGGTGCTGAGCTACTGGGGCGGCTGGCCGTTCGGGCTCTTCTTTTTCCTGCTCAACCTGCCGTTCTACGTCTTCGCCGTGCTGCGGATGGGGTGGGCCTTCACCCTGCGCACCTTCGTGGCGGTGGCGCTGCTCTCGGGGCTTTCCGAAATCCTGTCGAACTTCGTCACCCTCGAGCTGGCCCACCCGGCGCTTGCGGCGCTGGTGGCGGGCATTCTTGCCGGCACCGGCCTGCTCGTGCTGTTCCGCCACGGGGCGACGCTGGGCGGCGTCGGCATCCTCGCGCTCTACTTGCAGGACCGCACCGGGCTGCGCGCGGGACTGGTCCAGCTCGGCTTCGACGCGCTCGTCTTCATCGTCGCCTTCCTGCTGTTTCCCCTGCCCACCGTGCTCTGGTCGCTCGCCGGCGCCGTCCTGCTCAACGTCATCATCGCGATGAACCATCGGCGCGACCGGTACATTGCCACGTAGGCCCTTGCCAGGACAGCTTTACTGACCTAATTAATGGTCATGAATGCTGACCTACCAGATTCGCCGCACTACACCGCCGTGGAGGACGCCCAAGGCCTTCTCGTTGCCTCGGCCGAGGCGGCGCTGGGCATTCACCTGCTGCGCGCGGCGGGGCTGGTCACCGGCGGCACCGCGGGGTTTGCGCTGGTGCTCTCCTACCTCGGCGGCTGGAGCTTCGGGCTGGTGTTCTTTATCATCAACATTCCCTTCTTCGCCCTTGCCTTCTATGCCCGCGGGGCCAGCTTTTTCGTCAAGAGCCTCGCCACCGTGAGCCTCGTGTCGGTAATGGCGGAGGCGCTGAAGCCGGTGCTCGAGATCGGCTACATCCACCCCGGCGTGGCCGCGGTGCTGTTCGGCGTCAGTGCCGGCGTCGGGCTGCTTGGGCTGTTTCGCCATTCCGGCAGCCTCGGCGGCATGTCGATCATCGCCCTCATCCTGCAAGACCGCTTCGGCTTTCGCGCCGGCTACACCCAGCTGATCCACGATGGCCTGCTCTTCGCCTTCGCCGCCTTCGTCCTGCCGCCCGAGCGCGTCGCCTGGTCGCTGCTCGGCGCCGTGGTGCTCAACGCGGTGATCGCCTTCAACCATCGGCGCGACTGGTACGTCGTCAGCTGACGCGCGAAGGGGGCTGGCCTTTCCCGCCTGCCCGGGCTATGGCCCTGCGACCCCAGACAAGAGGCACCTCATGGACCTGCGCAACATCGCCATCATCGCTCACGTGGACCACGGCAAGACCACCCTCGTGGACGAGCTCCTGAAGCAATCGGGCGCGTTTCGCGAAAACCAGGCGGTGGCCGAGCGGGCGATGGATTCGAACGACCTCGAGCGCGAGCGCGGGATCACCATCCTCGCCAAGGCCACCAGCGTCGAGTGGAAGGGCACGCGGATCAATATCGTCGACACCCCCGGCCACGCCGATTTCGGCGGCGAGGTGGAGCGGATCCTGTCGATGGTCGACGGCGTGGTGCTGCTGGTCGACGCGGCCGAAGGCCCGATGCCGCAAACCAAGTTCGTCACCTCCAAGGCGCTGGCGCTGGGGCTCAGGCCCATCGTGGTGCTCAACAAGGTCGACAAGCCCGATGCCGAACCCGACCGCGCGCTTGACGAAGTGTTTGATCTGTTTGCCAATCTCGGCGCTGATGACGACCAGCTCGACTTCCCGCATCTCTATGCCTCCGGGCGCTCCGGTTGGGCCGACCCGGAGCTCGACGGGCCGCGCAAGGACTTGCACGCGCTGTTCGAACTCATCGTCAACCACGTGCCCAAGCCGCGCCAGATTGCGCATCAGGACGAAGATTTCCGCATGCTCGCCACCACGCTGGGCTCCGACCCGTTCATCGGCCGGCTGCTTACGGGCCGGGTGGAATCGGGCAAGCTCAAGGTCGGCGCGACGGTGCAGGCGATCAGCCGCGTGGGCCAGAAGATCGAGCAGTTTCGCGTCTCCAAGATCCTCGCCTTCCGCGGCCTTGCGCAATCCGAGATCGACGAAGCGGTGGCGGGCGACATCGTGAGCCTTGCGGGCATGACAAAAGCGACCGTCTCGGACACGATCGCCGCGCTGGCGGTGGAGACGCCCCTGCCCGCCCAGCCGATCGACCCGCCGACCATCACCGTCACCTTCGGCATCAACGACAGCCCGCTGGCGGGGCGCGACGGCAAGAAGGTGCAAAGCCGGGTGATCCGCGAGCGGCTGATGAAGGAAGCCGAATCGAACGTGGCCATCAAGGTTGCCGACACGCCCGGCGGCGAGGCCTTCGAGGTGTCGGGCCGGGGCGAATTGCAGATGGGCGTGCTGATCGAGAACATGCGCCGCGAGGGGTTCGAGCTGTCGATCTCGCGCCCGCAGGTGATCATGCGCGAAGAAGACGGGCAGATGATGGAGCCGGTCGAGGAAGTGACCATCGACGTCGACGACGATTATTCCGGCGTGGTGATCGAGAAGATCACCGGCACCCGCAAAGGTGAGCTTGTCGAGATGAAACCGGCGGGCGTGGGCAAGACCCGGATCGTCGCCCACGTGCCCTCGCGCGGGCTGATCGGCTACCACGGCGAGTTTCTCACCGACACCCGCGGCACCGGCGTGCTGAACCGGGTGTTTCACGGCTGGACGCCGCACAAGGGGCCGATCCCCGGGCGGCGCGCGGGCGTGCTCATCTCGATGGAAGATGGCGAGGCGGTGGCCTATGCGCTGTGGAATCTCGAAGAGCGCGGCAAGATGTTCATCGAGCCGCAGGACAAGGTCTACCAGGGCATGATCATCGGCGAGCACTCGCGCGACAACGATCTCGAGGTGAACCCGCTCAAGGGCAAGAAGCTCACCAACGTGCGCGCCTCGGGCTCCGACGAGGCGGTGCGGCTCACGCCGGTCACCCGGATGAGCCTCGAGCAGGCGATTGCCTATATCAACGACGACGAACTGGTCGAAGTGACGCCCAACGCGATCCGGCTGCGCAAACGCCACCTCGATCCGCACGAGCGCAAGCGGGCGGCGAAAGCGGCCGGCTGAGGCGGGCAAGCGCCGCCGCGCGGCGGCGCAACTCGCGCCCGCGCGGGCGCGGCCCGGCGTTAGTCGGTGATCTCGACGATCAGCAGTTCACGTTCGGAAGCGCCCCGGGCGTGATCGAGCGCGGCCTGGTATTCCGGGCTGTGATAGCAGGCCTCGGCATCCTCGACCGACGGGAACCGCGCCACCACGTTGCGCGGGCGTTCCTTGCCCTCGAGCTGCACGTAGCGCCCGCCCCGGGCGATGAATTTCCCGCCGTGCTTGGCAACCGCCGGGCCCGCAAGCTCGGCATACCTGGCATAGGCGTCGGGGTCGGTGACGGTGACGTGGGCGATCCAGAGTGCGGCCATGTTATCCTCCCAGAATGGTTTCGGCAGCGGCGATGGCCGCCTCGGCGTTGGTGGCATCCTTGCCGCCCCCCTGGGCGAGGTCGGGACGACCGCCGCCGCCCTTGCCGCCAAGCTCGGCCACGGCGGCGCGCACGAGGTCGACCGCCGAGAGCTTGTCGGTGAGATCCTTGGTGACGCCCGCGGCCACCGCCGCCTTGCCGCCGACATCGGCGATAAGCAGCACCGCGCCAGACCCCATCGCCGCCTTGTGCTCGTCAATGAGCGGCGGCAGGTCCTTGCCCGTGACCCCGGTGAGCACCTGGGCCAGGAACGGGATGCCATTGATGTCCTTGGGCTTCGCGGCCTCACTCGCGCCGCCCGAGAGGGCCAGCTCGCGCCTCAGCTGCGCCACTTCTGCCTGCAGCGCCTTGCGCTCGTCAACGAGCGCCCGCACCCGCGCCACCAGATCGTCGGGCTGCGTCTTCAGCACCTCGGCGATCTCGGCCACCCGGCCCGCCTCGCGTTCGAGGAAGGCAAAGGCCGCCTTGCCGGTCAGCGCCTCGACCCGGCGCACGCCGGCCGCAGAGGCGCTGTCGCCAAGCAGCACGAAGAGCCCGATGTCGCCGGTGCGCCTGACATGGGTGCCGCCGCACAGCTCGATCGAATAGGTCTCGCCGTCGGACCCCTTGCCGGTGGGCGCATGGCCCATCGACACCACCCGCACCTCGTCGCCGTATTTTTCGCCAAACAGCGCCTGTGCGCCGATTGCGCGGGCCTCGTCGGGGGTCATCACCCGGGTTTCCACGGGCGCGTTCTGGCGGATATAGGCATTCACCTCGCGCGCGACATTGTGCAGCTCCTGCGCGCTCAGCGCCTTGTTGTGCGAGAAGTCGAAGCGCAGCCGGTCGGGGGCGTTGAGCGAGCCGCGCTGGGCGACGTGTTCGCCCAGCTCCTGGCGCAGCGCCTCGTGCAGCAGGTGCGTGGCCGAGTGGTTCGAACGAATGGCGCTGCGGCGCAGGTGATCGACCGTGAGCTCGGCCCCCTGCCCGCGTTCGATCTGGCCGTCTTCAACCTCGGCCACGTGGATGAAAACGCCGGCAACCTTCTGACAATCGGTGACCTTGGCGCGGCCGGTCTCGGTCTGGATCAGGCCGGTATCGCCGACCTGACCGCCGGATTCGGCGTAGAACGGGGTCTGGTTCACGACGATCTGCACTTTCGTGCCTTTCGTGGCGGCATCGACCTCGGCCCCGTCCTTCACCAGTGCCAGCACCTGCCCCTCGGCATGCTCGGTATCATAGCCAAGAAACTCGGTGGTGCCCTTGTCTTCGGCGATGTCGAACCAGACCCGCGCGTCCGCCGCCTCGCCCGAGCCCGCCCAGGCGGCGCGGGCCTTGGCCTTCTGTTCGGCCATGGCGGCATCGAAGCCCTCGGTATCGACACTGCGGCCCTTCTCGCGCAGGGCGTCTTGGGTCAGATCGAGCGGGAAGCCGTAGGTGTCGTAGAGCTTGAACGCGGTTTCACCCGGCAAATCGGCATCCGCCGGCAGGGCATCGAGCGCTTCGTCGAGCAGTTTCAGGCCCCGGTCGAGCGTGGCCTTGAACCGCGTCTCCTCGGTGAGCAGCGTCTCTTCGATCAACACCTGGGCGCGGCCGAGCTCCGGGTAGGCCTGCCCCATCTGGCGCACCAGTTCCGGCACCAGCCGGTGCATGACGGGATCTTGCGCGCCGAGCAGGTGGGCATGGCGCATCGCGCGGCGCATGATCCGGCGCAGCACGTAGCCACGGCCCTCGTTCGACGGCATCACCCCGTCGGCGATGAGGAATGAGGTCGAGCGCAAATGGTCGGCGATGACACGGTGGTGCACGTTGCCGGTGCCATCGGGGTCGGCATTCGTGGCATGGGCCGAGGCTTCGATCAGCGCGCGCATGAGGTCGGTGTCGTAATTGTCGTGTTTGCCCTGCAAGAGCGCGCCGATCCGCTCCAGCCCCATGCCGGTGTCGATCGACTGCATCTCGAGCTCGACCATCGAGCCGTCTTCGAACTGCTCGTTCTGCATGAACACGAGGTTCCAGATCTCGATGAAGCGATCGCCGTCTTCATCCGGGCTGCCCGGCGGGCCGCCCCAGATATGCTCGCCGTGGTCGAAGAAAATCTCGGTCGAGGGGCCACAGGGGCCGGTCGGCCCCATCTGCCAGAAATTGTCATAGGTCGGGATGCGGATGATCTTTTCGTCCGGCAGGCCGGCGACCTTTTTCCAGATCTCGGCGGCCTCGTCGTCGGTGTGGTAAACCGTGACCAGCAGCTTGTCTTTCGGGATGTCGAAATCCTTGGTCAACAGCTCCCAGGCAAAGGGAATGGCCTGCTCCTTGAAATAGTCGCCGAAGGAGAAGTTGCCCAGCATCTCGAAGAAGGTGTGATGGCGCGCGGTGTAGCCGACATTGTCGAGATCGTTGTGCTTGCCGCCGGCGCGCACGCATTTCTGCGCCGTGGTCGCGCGGGTGTAGTCGCGGTGCTCGACGCCGGTAAACAGGTTCTTGAACTGGACCATGCCGGAGTTGGTGAACATCAGCGTCGGATCGTTGCGCGGCACGAGCGGCGAGCTGTCGACCACTTCGTGGCCGTTGCGGGCGAAATAGCTCAGGAAGGTGGAGCGGATGTCGTTCAGGCTGGCCATGTCATTTTCCGGGTTGTCCGGCTACGGAATTGGGGGCCACGGGGGCCGGTCGCCCCGGTTTAAATAAGCCGTTGGCGCGTGTCCACAACAGAACGGCCGGGGCGGCGGGCCCCGGCCGGTCAAAATCCATTGTGCCGATGGGTCAGGCTTCCATCAGGTCGTCGTCGTCGCCGGAGCGTTCACCCTCGGGCATGTCGAAATCGAGCCCGTGAGCGGCCCGGATCTTGTCTTCGATCTCGAAGGCCATTGCCTTGTTTTCCTTCAGGAAATTCTTGGCATTTTCACGGCCCTGCCCGATGCGCTCGTCGCCGTAGGAAAACCACGCGCCGGATTTCTCCACCACGCCGGCCTTGACGCCGAGATCGAGCAGCTCGCCCGTCTTCGAGATGCCCTCGCCATACATGATGTCGAATTCCACCTGCTTGAACGGCGGCGCCACCTTGTTCTTCACCACCTTCACCCGGGTCGCGTTGCCGACCACCTCGTCGCGGTCCTTGATCGCGCCGATGCGGCGGATGTCGAGCCGGACGGAGGAGTAGAACTTCAGCGCGTTGCCGCCGGTGGTGGTTTCGGGGCTGCCGAACATCACGCCAATCTTCATCCGGATCTGGTTGATGAAGATCACCGTGCATTTCGAGCGCGAGATCGAGCCGGTGAGCTTGCGCATCGCCTGGCTCATCAGCCGGGCCTGCACGCCGACGTTCGAATCGCCCATGTCGCCCTCGAGCTCCGAGCGCGGGGTGAGTGCGGCGACCGAGTCGACCACCACCATGCTGACCGCCCCCGAGCGCACCAGCGTGTCGACGATCTCAAGCGCCTGCTCGCCGGTGTCGGGCTGCGAGATCAGGAGCTCGTCGAGATCGACGCCGAGCTTCTTGGCATATTGCGGATCGAGCGCGTGTTCGGCGTCGACAAAGGCGCAGACGCCGCCCTTCTTCTGTTCCTCGGCCACGCAATGCAGGGTGAGCGTGGTCTTGCCCGAGCTTTCCGGGCCATAAATCTCGACAATTCGCCCCTTCGGGATGCCGCCAATGCCAAGGGCGATGTCGAGGCCAAGCGAGCCGGTCGAGGTGGCTTCGATCTCCTGCACCGGGTTGTCGGCGCCGAGTTTCATGATCGAGCCCTTGCCGAATTGCCGCTCGATCTGTGCCAGCGCCGAATCGAGCGCCTTCTGCTTGTCGCCGTCACGCTTGCTTTTCATGTCCAGGAGATCCGCCGTTGCCATCGTTGTCTTCCTTATTTCATACCGTTGGACGTGCGGCAATCACCGCTCGTGTTCGCCTCTTGTTCTTATCCGCACCATGCGCACAAAATGAGAACATTTCAAGACGAATTTTCATGAATCACTTTGCCCGACGAATGGTTAACACTTCGTTGAGGCGCGAAGTCGGGTCGCGGTGGGTTCAATGGAGCTGGCGCGAGACCGTCTCGGTCAGCTCCGCCAGCGAGAACGGTTTCGGCAGGAAAACGGAATTCGGGATTCGCGCCTGGTGCTCGCTGACCGAATCCTCGGCATAGCCCGACACGAACACAACGCGCACGCCAGGACGCGCGCGCAGCGCCTCGGCCACCCAGGTCGGCCCGTCCATCCCCGGCATGATCACGTCGGTAACGAAGACGTCCACCGCGAGGCTCTCGTCTTCGAGCGTTTTCAGCGCCGCTTCGGCGCAATCCGCCTCCAGCACCGTGTAGCCGCGCAGGCGCAACGCCCGCGAGGCAAACGCCCGCACCGGCGCTTCATCTTCGACAAGCAAGACGATCCCGCCCTCACGCGACAGCGGGTCATGCGTCGGACGCGGCAGCGCCACCTCCGGCCCCGCCGCC
Source organism: Paracoccaceae bacterium (assembly GCA_024763335.1). GTDB lineage: Bacteria > Pseudomonadota > Alphaproteobacteria > Rhodobacterales > Rhodobacteraceae > Sinisalibacter. Next base: position 8,942 of record JANTFS010000080.1, read on the forward strand.
GGGACCAGCTCGGCGGCCGGGACTGCGTCGCCCGCCGCCTCCGGTGTTGCCTGCGCCGCGTCCGCGGCCGGCTCATCCTCGCTGAACACCGGGAAGTAGAGCGTGAAGGTGGTGCCTGACCCTTCCACCGAATCAACGAAGATGAAGGCGCCGGACTGTTTGACGATGCCGTAGACCATGCTCAGCCCCAGCCCGGTGCCCTTGCCCGCGCCCTTGGTGGTGAAGAACGGCTCGAACACCTTGCCGAGGTGATCGGGGCTGATCCCGCAGCCCTCGTCGATCACCCGGATGGTCACATAATCGCCCGGCGGGACAACGGCACGATCCCGCGCCAGGGCGCGGTCGAGAAACAGGTTTTCCAGCTCGAGGCGAATGTGCCCGCCTTCCGGCAACATGGCATCGCGGGCGTTCACCACCAGGTTCATCAACACCTGCTCAAGTTGCCGCTTGTCGGCGCGCACCGGCAGGATCGCGTGGCCGGGATCGAACTCGAGCTTGACCCGTTCGCCGACGAGCCGCCCGAGCAGGTGGCTGAGATCACTGACCGTTTCGGCCAGATCAAGCCGCTCGGGGCGCAGCGTCTGTTTGCGGGAGAACGCCAGCAACTGGTTGACCAGCGACGCCGCGCGGTTGGCATTCTGCGCGATCTGGCTCAGATCGGCGAAATCCGGATCGCCGGCGTCATGGCGCAGCAGCAACAGATCGCAATGGCCGGTGATCGCGGTCAGCAGGTTGTTGAAATCATGCGCGACGCCGCCGGCCAGCTGGCCGATCGCCTGCATCTTCTGGCTCTGGACGAATTGCGTCTCGAGAGACTTGAGCTCGGTCGCATCGTTCAGCACGGCAACAAGGGCGGGACCGGTGTCATCGTGAAACTGCTCGAGCGAGATTTGCAGGAACCGCTCGTCGGCCGCCCGGCTCGCGCGCATCGTCTCGATCCGCCCGAGGTTGCGCCCGTCCCAGGCCTCGCGCAGCCAGTCCGACACCGGCCGGCCGAGCCCTTCGAGCTGATCCGAAAGATGGCTTCCGATCGCCTCATCGTCATTGAGCAGCTTGCGCGCCCGGCCGGTGGCCATGGTGATTTGCCCGGCCCGGTCGAGCCGCAGGAGCGGCACCGGCAGGCTCTCCAGAACCCCCCATTCGCCGGGGCCGACCCGGTGCTGGCGCGCGTCGGGCACAAGGTAGATTTCGCGCCGCCCCGCAGACAGCGGCGCCTCGACGACAAGCACGTTGACCGGCCCCTGCGCACCCGAGACGCGATGGGTCTCCCCCGGCCTGAGCGGCAGGTCGGTGAACACCCGGTCGAGCGTGGTTTCGCGCCCGCCCAGCAACCGGCGCAGGGCCTCGTTCATGAACAGGATCGTGCCGGTCTTGGAGACGCTCATCATCGGCAGGGCGATCGCCTCGCCGCTGCGCCCCGCGGCACCGCGCTCGCCCAGATTGTCCGCCCGCCACAGAAACCGCTCGTCCCCGACCCGGTGCACCGAGAGCCGCATCTGGCCGTGGCGGAGCACCAGATCGTCGCGCGCGCCGCCACGGGCAAGCGCCCGGTTCTGCAGCCGGTAGAGCACGGTGGCCGGAGCCGCGATCTGATCGCCGAACGCCGCGACCAGCGTGCGGCCCTCGACCGCGCCGAACTGGTCCTTGGCCGCGCCGTTGGCATAGCCGATCTCGCCGTCCGCATCGGTGATGAAACAGGCCGAGGCATCCTGCGCCACAATCTCCGCCACGGCGGCATGAAGCCCGGCCCTGGCCCGCCCGTGGCGCCGCGCAAGCGCCCGCGCCAGCGTCGCGACCGCGATCAGCGTGGCCCCGAGCAGGGCCAGGCCGGGGGTGACCATCGACACCGGCGCAACCCATGCCAACGCCAGAAGCCCGCCGCCGGGCAGCAGGAACCACAGCGCCCGCGGCCCCAGATCGAGCGCCGCCCGGGTGGCGGGTGGTGGTGGTGACAACGCTGGGTGAGGCATGCGCCGGCCCCTGTTCCTGATTCGGTCTCCCGACTGTGTCCGTCCATCGTTAACAGGCGGTTAACCGGCGCCAGCCGAAAGGAGACTCAACCTAACGTTGTATTACCCGGGAACGTTTCGCCGCGTCAATACGGCGATGTAAAACCCATCGCCCCCATCGAGCGGGGTGAACTGACGCGAAAAGGTGGCCTGCCAGCCGGGATGACGGTCCAGAAACCCGGCCACCTGCGCCCCATTCTCGGCATCGAGCAGCGAACAGGTCGCGTAGCCGATCGCGCCACCGGGTCGGACAAATTCGACAATTTCATCGAGAATTCCTGCCTGTATCGCACAAAGCTCATCCAGGCGCCCGGGTGTCAGCGCCCATTTTCCCTGCGGGTTGCGGCGCCAGGCCCCCGATCCCGAACAGGGCACATCGGCGAACACGAGATCAAATTGTCCCGCCTGCCCCCGGCGCTGCGGCGGCAGAATCTCGACCACCGCCCCGGCGCGGGCCGCACGCGCGGGCAGATCGGCCATCCGGCCCGGGTCGGCATCATGCGCGGTGACCCGCGCCCCGCGCGCCGCCAGCGCGAGGCTCTTGCCCCCGCCACCGGCGCAATAATCCAGAACCCGGATGCCCGCGAACAGCGGCAGCGCGTCGACCACCGCCTGGCTGGCGGCGTCCTGCATCTCGACCAGCCCCGCTTTGAATGCCGCGCCCGCCTGCACCCGGCGCGCGCCCTCGACGACTTCCAGCGCAGTTGGCGACAGCCGGTGCGGGCGCGCCTCGATCCCGTCGCGCGAGAGCGCGGCCACCGCCTCCGGCACGGTCGTGCGCGCCAGGTTGACCCGCAGGAAAACCGGTGCCCGATGGCGCAGCGCCTCCGCGACCGGGGCGAAATCCTCGCCCAGACTTGCCCGGCAGGGCGCCTCCAGCCAATCGGGGCAATCCAGCCGCACCGCCTCGGCAAGCGCCGCTGCCGGCGCCACGGCCTCCTCTGGCGCCAGAGGCGCCGGGGCATAGCCCGCGCCGGTAAACAGCGTCGACGGCGCCACGCCGCCGGCCCGCAGCGCGCCGATCATCAGGCCCCGCCCGGTCTCGGCACCGCCAAGCGCGCCGTAGCTTCGACGGCAGCGCGCCGCATCGAACACGTGATCGCGGATCGCGGCGCGGTCTTTCGAGCCCGCG
>JANTFS010000081.1 GCA_024763335.1 Paracoccaceae bacterium
GCATGGCGCTGCTCTACCCGACGCTCATTGCCGCGATGGGCGATATCGCACACCCCTCGTGGCGCGGCTCGGCGCTCGGGGTCTACCGGTTCTGGCGCGATCTCGGCTATGCGATCGGCGCGCTCGCGATGGGGCTGGTCGCCGATGCCGCCGGCATGCTTGCGGCAGGGTTCTGGTTTACCGGACTTGCCATGGCCTTGTCCGGGCTGTGGCTGGTGTTGCGCATGGAAGAAACGCACCCTCGGTCACGCTCCACCACCGGACCAGCCGGCGAAACCGGCCGGCAGCAGGCACAGGCCCCTCTCGCTGCCGAGATGCTGCCGCTTGCCGAGCTCGCGGCCGACCCCGGGCGCCTGTTCCTGATCGACGTGCGCGAGGCACAGGACTTTGCCACGATCCATGTCGCGGGCGCGGTGCACATTCCTCTGGCCGACCTCGCGGCCCGCGCCGGCGAGATCCCCGCCGACAAGACGCCTGTCACCATCTGCGGCAAGGGCGGCGGCCGCTCTGCGGAAGGCGCGGCGCTGCTACGTCGCCTCGGGCATCCGGACGCGCGCTGGCTCGAGGGCGGCACGAATGGCTGGCTCGAACGCGACAGGTGACCCTGCAGGCGGGGTCCGTCGGATTGGAACATTGGCCCGCATGTGCGTGACAAACCACCGGGCCGCTGCGAGTGTTGGCACGGATTGCCGCCACATGACGGCGTGCGACAGTCAAAGTGGGCCTTTGCAAAACGATGGAAACCGATCGCCTTTTCCCTGCCACCGGGATGCCTGACCAGGACTGGTGGCAGGCGCTCTGGCCAGACCCCGAGGACACGCTGCGCAAGATGGGGGTCACCGAGGCCATGACCGTCATCGATCTGTGCTGTGGCGATGGCCATTTCACCGCCCCCTTGGCGGGGATCGCGGCGGGGAAACTGTATGGCGTCGATCTTGATCCGGACATGCTGGAAAAGACGCGGGATGCGCTCAGCCGGCAGGGCGCGCAGGCACGCGCGCTGATCTGCGCCGATGCGCGCGACCTTGCGCAGGTGGTCCCCGAGCCGGTGGACTACATTCTTGTCGCCAACACCTTTCACGGCGTCCCGGACAAACGTGGGTTCGCCGAAAGCGTGGCCGGGGCGCTGAAGCCCGGCGGTAAACTCGGGATCGTGAACTGGCATCCCCTGGACCGGGAAACCACGCAGGTTCTGGGCAAGCCGCGTGGGCCGAAGACGGCGCTGCGCATGGCCCCCGAAACCGTTCGGCAGATCGTGCAGCCAGCCGGCTTCAAGGCCATGCTGGAGCTCGACCTCCCCCCGTTCCACTATGGGATCGTGTTCGAAACCGCCTCGTGACATCTGCGCGACGCGCAGGATGGCGCGCCTAGCCGGCGACTGGCTCGGACTCGTATCCTGCCTGGCTGATCGCCGCGCCGAGATCATCGGCCGACAGTGACGAGCGTATCGTCACATTGCGCGACGACAGATCGAAATCGAGGGCGGCCGCCGGATCTGCCTCCTTGACCGCTTTCTCGATGGCCGCGGTGCAATGCCCGCAACTCATCTCGGGAACGCTGAATTTCATACTTGGCTCCTCATCATGATTCCCTGCCGGAGGTGGTAGTTTGGAGATTCCAGCAGGGGAAAGGTCAAGCCTCACCGGAAGAAAAAAATTTCGCCCCTCTTGACCTTACAGTTACTGGAAGGCCCATGTTGATGTCCGAACCCTGGCAAAGGAGGCCGCCATGACCACCGAGCACAAATCGACCCTGTCGATCGAAGGAATGACCTGTGCCTCATGCGTCGGCCGCGTCGACCGGGCGCTGGGGGCACTCGACGGGGTGCATGACGTGGCCGTCAACCTGGCGAGCGAAACCGCACGCCTTTCGGTCGACGATCCGACCCGGCTGGTCTTGGCCGCCCAAACGCTCGACGAGCTGGGATACCCGCCGCGCCGCGCGCAGGTCACCCTGAGTATCGCCTCGATGTCCTGCGCCTCCTGTGTCGGCCGGGTCGACAAGGCGCTGGCGGCGGTGCCGGGGGTGCTCGACGTGCGCGTGAACCTTGCTGCCGAGACGGCGACCATTTCCTACCTCGAAGGCGCCACGACACCGGCCGCCCTTGCCGCGGCCGCCGCGGCGGCAGGATACCCCGCCGAGATTGCCCAGGCCGATGCAACGCTCGACCGGGCGGCGCGCAAGGAAGCCGAGGCACAGGAGATCGCGCGGCGCACCATTCTGGCCGCCTGTCTGGCGCTCCCGGTGTTTGCGCTGGAGATGGGAGGGCATCTCATTCCCGGGTTCGCCGATTGGATCGACCACACCATCGGGCATCAGACGAGCTGGCTGATCCAGTTCGCGCTCACGACGATCGTGCTGGTCGGGCCGGGGCGGGTGTTCTATCTCAAGGGCATTCCCTCGCTTCTGAAGGGCGCGCCCGACATGAACAGCCTCGTCGCGGTCGGAACCGGGGCGGCCTACCTCTTTTCCGTCGTCGCGACCTTCCTGCCCGGCGTCTTGCCGGCAGAGGTGCGGGCCGTCTATTTCGAGGCCGCGGCGGTTATCGTCGTGCTGATCCTGCTCGGCCGCTACCTCGAGGCCCGGGCAAAGGGGCGCACCGGGGCCGCCATTCAGAAACTCCTCGGCCTGCAAGCCCGCACTGCGCGGGTGCTGCGCGATGGCGACACCGTCGAGGTGGATGTCGACGATCTCAAGGAAGGCGATCTCGTCCTCGTGCGCCCTGGCGAACGGGTGCCGGTGGACGGCAAGGTCGTCACCGGCGAAAGCCATGTCGATGAAAGCATGATTACCGGCGAGCCGCTGCCCGTGGCGAAGGGCGCCGGCGACGATCTCACCGGCGGAACCGTCAATGGGGTGGGCAGCCTTCAGTTTCGCGTCACCCGGGTGGGCGCCGACACCACGCTGGCCCAGATCATCCGCATGGTCGAAGAAGCCCAAGGCGCCAAGCTGCCCATCCAGGGGCTGGTCGACCGCATCACCCTGTGGTTCGTCCCCGCCGTCATGGGCATCGCGGTCGCCACCGTGCTGATCTGGCTGGCTTTCGGCCCCGACCCGGTTGTGACTTTCGCACTTGTTGCGGGGGTCTCGGTGCTGATCATCGCGTGTCCCTGCGCAATGGGGCTGGCCACGCCCACGTCGATCATGGTGGGAACCGGACGGGCCGCCGAGATGGGCGTTCTGTTTCGCAAGGGCGACGCGTTGCAGGCCCTCGCCAGCACCGGCGTGGTGGCACTCGACAAGACCGGAACGGTCACCGAGGGCCGGCCGGAACTGACTGATCTGGTTCTCGCCAACGGCTTTTCGCGCAGCGATGTTCTGGCACGCGTGGCCGCCGTCGAAGCACATTCCGAACACCCCATCGCGCAAGCCATCCTTCGCGCCGCGCGGGGCGAAAACGTGGCCAGCCTCGAAGCATCGGGCTTCGCGTCGATCACCGGCTATGGCGTGAAGGCCGAGGTCGACGGAGCTGAAATCCTCATCGGCGCCGACCGCCTGTTGCAGCGCGAGGGGATCGATCCGGGGCCGCTGGCCGACGTCGAGTCCGATCTGGCGCGGCGCGGACGCACCGCGCTCTATGCCGCACTCGGGGGCAAGGTCGCAGCGGTGATCGGCGTGTCTGACCCGATCAAACCGTCAAGCCGCGCGGCCATCGCCGCGTTGCACGCCCAAGGTCTCAAGGTTGCGATGATCACCGGCGACAAGCAGGAGACCGCCGAGGCCATTGCCGCCGAAAGCGGGATTGATCATGTCGTGGCCGGCGTTCTGCCGGACGGCAAGGTTCGGGCGGTCGACGCGTTGCGGGCCGATGGAACGAAGGTTGCCTTCGTCGGCGACGGCATCAACGACGCCCCGGCGCTGGCCCATGCCGACGTGGGGATTGCGATCGGCACCGGCACGGATGTCGCGATCGAATCGGCCGATGTCGTCTTGATGTCCGGCGACCTGCGCGGCGTCGTGAATGCCTTCGAGATCTCGTCGCGCACAATGCGCAATATCCGCCAGAACCTGTTCTGGGCCTTCGGCTACAATACCGCGCTGATCCCCGTTGCCGCCGGTGTGCTCTACCCGGCTTTCGGGGTGATGCTTTCGCCCATCCTCGCCGCCGGCGCGATGGCGCTGTCCTCCGTCTTCGTGTTGACCAACGCCCTGAGACTGCGCCGGGTCGCGCCCGCGATGGCAGAAGATGCCATAGAGGATCGGCCCGCGCCCGCGGGCGCACCCGTGGTGGCAGAATGAGGGAGATGGCGATGAACATCGGTGACGTGGCCCGAAAATCCGGTCTGCCCGCGAAGACGATCCGTTACTACGAGGACATCGAGCTGGTCACGCCCAAACGCGAGGCCAACGGCTATCGGGTCTTCAGCGATGCCGATCTGCACAAGCTCACCTTCCTGGCCCGCGCCCGGGCGCTTGGCTTCACCATCGAGGATTGCCGCACGCTTCTGGCGCTCTACGAGGATGAAACCCGCGCCAGCGCGGAGGTCAAGAATGTCGCGAGACGGCATCTGAGCGAAATCGAAGCCAAGATCGCCGATCTGCAGGCGATGCATGCGACGCTGACGCGGCTCTACGAGGAATGCGCCGGCGATCACCGGCCGGACTGCCCCATTCTGGAAGGGCTGAGCGGAGACGGCGACAATGCCACCCCGGACACGGGACACGACACACACAAGGGAGAGGGTTGATGACAACACGACGCGAGTTTCTGGGGGGCCTCGGCGGAGGCGCCATTGCGGCGTTCCTGCCGCGGCCCATCTTGGCGCAACAGGTGGCACGGCCGCTACAAATGCCACCGCTGCTCGACGCAACAGCCAGCGGACGCTTCCAGCTGGCAGCGCAATCGGGCCAGACCGACTTTCTCGGCCGGTCGGCTTCCGAGACCTGGGGGTTCAACCAGGCCTTCCTTGGGCCAACGGTGCGGATCGCCAGCGGCAGCACCGTGCAGGCGGAGGTCGAAAACCATCTGCGCGACGCCATTTCGGTTCACTGGCATGGCCTTGTCGCGCCCGGCGAGGTCGATGGCGGGCCGCATCAGCCGGTCGCTCCGGGCGATCGCTGGACGCCGGTCCTGCCGGTCAGCCAGCCCGCCGCAACGATCTGGTATCACAGCCACATTCACGGCCAGACCGCCCCGCAGGTTCACAAGGGCCTTGCCGGCGTCATGCAGATCAGCGACGGGCGCGATGGCGAGCGGGGCCTCCCTTCGGACTACGGCATCGACGATCTGACGATCGTCTTGCAGGACCGCCGCTTCGATCGGGCCGGGCGGATGGACTATGCGCTCTCCATGCCCGACCGGATGATGGGATTCTTGGGCGATACGATGGTCGTCAACGGTCAGATTGGCGCCACGGCGGAGGTGCCCAAGGGCATCGTCAGGCTGCGTCTGCTGAACGGATCGAATTCCCGGATCTATGACCTGTCCATGTCCGACGGGCGCCCGATCCACTTGATCGCCACCGACAGCGGCCTGCTGGACCGCCCGATCGAGCTCGACAACCTGACGATCGCAACCGGCGAACGCTATGAAATCCTTGTCGATTTCTCGGATGGCGCCGATGTTTCGCTGCTCAGTCAGCAGAGCATGAACACGGGCATGATGGGCGGAATGATGGGTGGCCGCCAAGCCTCGGGCCCGCCGTTCGAAGTCTTGCCCTTCGCGGTGCGCGCCGATCTGCCGGCGCGGATCACGGCCTTGCCGGACGACCTCGGCGGCTCGCGCCCGTCTTTGGATCCCGCCGGAGCCACGCGGCGCGGCGTTACCCTCGACATGGGGATGGGCCCGGGCATGATGATGCGCCAGAACGGCGACAGGTTCGCGATCAACGGCCGGCCGTTCGACATGACCCGCACGGATTTCAAGGTCGGTCTGGGCCACACGGAGCACTGGTCGATCTCGGCCAACATGATGATGCACCCATTCCACGTGCATGGCGTGAAGTTCCAGGTCCTGAGCGAGAACGGTCGTGCGCCCAGGCCGCAGAACACCGGCTGGAAAGACACGATCCTGATTGATGGTCAGGCGGAGATCCTGATGCAATTCGATCAGCCGGCGAGCGAGGCTCTGCCGTTCATGTTTCATTGCCATATCCTCGAACATGAAGACGGCGGCATGATGGGGCAATTCTCGGTTTCATGAGACCGCGGGCGGGCGCATCGGGGGCACCCGATCGGCCTGCCCGCCCCCCGGCCGGCGGGGCGTGATCCCTGCGTCCCGATGGCGAGGCGCACCGGCCCATGCTCATCCAGTTCGCGGGCTGCTTGAGGGCTGGCTGGGGTGGTAGGATTCGAACCTACGATACACGGTACCAAAAACCGCTGCCTTACCACTTGGCTACACCCCAACGGTGGGCGTGTTCCTACTCAAAGCCACGCAGTGCTGCAACCGAAAAATTCCAACGCCGCGGGCGCTATTCCTCGCGTGACGACAGGGCCAGCAGATCGCTTGCCTCGGCGTCCCGGCGCTCGGCATCCACCATGGCTTCGAGCTCCATCTCCGCTTTCGCGGCCACGTCCTGCACGCCTGCGCTGGCGGCGCTTTTGGCCTGATCGCGCGGCGCCAGCGGCGTGGCTTGCATCGGCGGCACCTGCACCCCCGCCGCCTCCTGCATGAGCAGCCGATAGGTCGGCTCGGGCATTTCAATCCCCGCCTTGTCGAAGGCGATCAACACCTGCCGGATTGCCTCGGAGCGGGCCGCGAAGAGGCCCGTCTCGCGTTGATCGATCCAGCCGACAACCGTCATCCCGATGTCCGACCCGTTCAGCGTCGTGGTCCAGGAATCGACCGCAGGTGTCCGAAGCACGAACGGCAGCGCGGCGACGGTCTTTTCAACCAGTGCCTTGGCCGCGGCGAGGTCGGTGCCATAGGCAACCCCGATATCGAACTTGAAGCGACGCTCGGGATTGCGCGAATAGTTCAGGATGCGGCTTTTGAAGACGGTCGAATTCGGGATGCGGATGTGGTTGCCATCCCATGACAGCAGGATCGTCGCGCGCGAGGTCAGCCGGATAACCTTGCCCTCGTCGCCATTGATCTCGATCGCATCGTTGGGCCGGAACGGCTGGCGGATCGACAGCAGCACCGAGGCGATGAAGTTTTCCACGGTGTCGCGAACCGCGAAGCCGATGGCGAGGCCGATGATACCGGCGGCGCCGAGTATCGTCGACAGCAGGGCCGTGGCCCCCAGGATGTCGAGCGCCACGACAACCCCGGCGACGACGGCGGAGAGCCGAACGATGGTGCGGAAGATCTCGGCGATGAAGGCGTTGGGCGCAAGGCGGTCCCATGGCTGGTGGCGGCGGGCGAGGAAGAACCCGATCCAGACGACGATGCCAAAGGCCACGAGGGCGACGCCCACGAGTGGCAGGAAGGCCAAGGCCTGTTGCGCCCGCCCGACGAGCCGTTCCCAGACCGGCGCGAGCCGTTCGGTGACGGATGTCGAGAGCGTGACCTGATTTTCGATCGCCACCACGCCGTCGACGCGGCCGACGAGGGCATCGAGGTCTTCGACCAGCGTTGCGTCGAGCGTGGTGCCTCGGAGCGTCACGATACCGGCTTTCACCGCAACGGTGACATCGTCATAGCCATCGAGCTCATGGATGATATCGCGGATTCGCGTCGCGATGGCGGCATCGGCCTCGGCCTGCGCCGTGGCACTGGTGCCCTCGTCGGTGGTGATCGCGCCCTCCTGCGCGATTGCAGGCAGCGACAGGGCGAGGGCGAAAGTCAGGAACAGGAAACGCAGCAATGCCATGGAGAATCTCTTTGGTTTTTCGTGAGATTACGACAACCCGGCCAGATTGCCAGCCCGCGTCGGCGTCGCGATATCCGCAATCCGCGCCCGCCTCGCCCGATCGCAGCGGGCCAGGGCTAGCGCAGGCGGAAAGGGCGCACCTTGGCCAGGCGGTCGAAAGCGGCAAGATCGTCGATCAGGCCGGGCATCGCCCCGAGTTCGACCATGTTGGGCCCGTCCGACGGCGCATTGTCCGGGTCGGGATGCGTTTCGAGGAACACGCCCGCGATCCCCAGCGACACGGCGGCGCGCGCCAGGGCCGGCGCCATGCGCCGGTCACCGCCCGAGGTGGCCCCCTGCCCGCCCGGGGCCTGCACCGCATGGGTGGCGTCCATGATCACCGGAAAGCCGGTCTCGGCCATCACCGGCAAGGCGCGCATGTCGGTGACAAGGTTGTTGTAGCCAAAGCTGCTGCCCCGTTCCGTCAACAAGATCGCCTCGTTGCCCGTCGCGGCCACCTTGTCGGCGGCCCGGGCCATGTCCCACGGGGCAAGAAACTGGCCCTTCTTGATGTTCACCGCCCGCCCGGTGCGCCCGGCGGCCTGCAACAGGTCGGTTTGCCGGCACAGGAAGGCGGGGATTTGCAGCACATCGGCAACCTCGGCCACCACCGGCGCCTGCCCGGGCAGATGAATGTCGGTGAGCACCGGCACACCCAGCCGCGCCTTGACCCCGGCGAGCATCTCGAGCCCCGCCTCAAGACCGGGGCCGCGCGGGGCCGCCCCGGTGGTCCGGTTGGCCTTGTCGAAGGATGCCTTGAAGATGAAGCCGACCCCGGCCGCGGCGCAGGCCGTCTGCAAGGTCTCGGCAATCGCGAGGGCGTGGTCGAGCCCTTCGAGCTGGCACGGGCCCGCGATCAGCACCAGCGGCGCGTCGTTTCCGACCGTGACGCCGCCGATGCCGATCCGGCGCATCGGTGTCATCCCGACACCTGCTCCCGCAGGATCGAGGCGGTGAGCGACAGCATCAGGTAGATGCCGGAGAACACGAGGAAGGCGAGAATGGTGTTTTCGAACGCACGCGGATAGGTCGGCTGGTCCGGCGCGACGGGGTGCACCCCCATCTCGAGGTAGCGGGTTTGCTTGTTGGCCTCGATCCGCGCCGCTTCGAGTTGCTGCAACGCCTGCTGGAGCAGGACGGTTCGGGTCTCAAGATCCGATTGCGCGAGGAGGAGCTGGCCCGAGATCTGCGCCAGGCTTTCGCCATTGGTCGTGGTGCCCCCCGATTCCGTGAGTTTGCTGCGCAGGTCCGCGATCAGCGCTTCGAGGCGGCGGATATCGCCACGCACGCCCTCGACCCGCGCCTGGTTTGGCCGCGCATTGTCGAGCAGCTGCTGGAGCTGGAGCTGCTTCTGGGCAAGTTGCGTCTCGAAATTGGTGACCTGGCTCATCACCGCGGTCGCGTCGGACGCGGCATCGAACACGCCGAGTTCTTCCTGCAACCGCAAGACTTCCGACTGCGCCGCGGCGCGACGTTCCTCGGCCTCGCGGTAACTGGCCACCGCACCGGCCATCTGGTCTTCGCGCAGCCGCGTTGTCAGATTGTCGACACGCTCCTCGGCATACCGGATCAAAGCCTCGGAAAAGGCGGCCGAAGCCTCGGGGCTTGCCGCCACCACTTCCATCTTGATGATCCCTTCCGTCGGATCGAAGCCGATTTTCACGTTCCGCTTGTAGAGCTTGTAGGCCTGCTCGTTCGTCGGATTGGCTTCGAGCCGCTGGATCGGGTCGATCTGCGGGTTGGAAAAATGTGCCTTGAAGCCAAGCTCGGCATCGAGCCTGAGCATCGCATCGCGCGAGCTGAGGTAGCTCTGGACGGTGACCGAGTCCTGGCTCGTGGCGAGGCCGGACCCGGCAAACAGGCTGCCCAGCGACGACTGCCCGACATCGGCCTTCTGGATCACGAACTCCGACTTGGTGGCATACATCGGGGTGGCGATGACGTAGAAATAATAGCCCGCAAGGATCGTCGGCAGGAACACGAAGAACGCCAGCCGGGTGAACAGCAGCACAAGCTTGCGGCGGCGCCGGCGGGCGATGTCGTGCTGGATTTCCATGACCGAGCGCGCCCGTTCGGCCGCGTCCATCACCTGGGTCGAGGGCAGCTGCTGTTTTTTCGGCTGGATGGTTTGCGGCAGGTTCACCACGCCATCCTGCGCGCCCGAGCCGTCCGCTCCCGTGGCCTTGCCGTCGGCGGAGACGAGCTCCAGCATGTTGGCGCGGTGAAACGGGTCGATCCCCGCCCGGCGCAGCAGCCGCACGGCATCGTAATCCGACGTGGCGGGAAGCCCATGCTTCTGGGCCAGGCGCCGCGCCATGCGCAGCTGGCGCCCGGTCAGCCCTTCCTTGCGGATCGCGGCAAGCTCGTCATCGGCCCCGGCATTCGCCTGCTCGGCCGCCGGCTCGGCCGCACCGGCCCGGCCCGCGGTGGCAAAGCCATCATCGGGGAAGCCGTCCTCGGTGCCGTCGAGAACCGATTCCTCAAGCGGGTTGAGCTGGCGCGGCTGAGCTGGCCGCCGCGCATCGGGCTGCGGGTGGGCTGCCGCGGGCTGGCTCGCGCCTGCCGAGGGCGAGCGGCGGATCCGGAACTTCTTAGCCTTGGGTTTCATAGTCATAGAGCTGTTTCGCTTCTTCCAAGGTATCAAACATGAAAAGCTGGCCGTCACGCAACACGGCGGCCGAGCGGGCAAACTTCGACAATGTCTTGGCCTGATGGCTCACGATGATCACCGTCGCATTTTCCAGCCGCTCCTTGAGCACGTCGCCGGCCTTGCGGTTGAATTCCGCATCGGTCGTCTGCGGCATCCCCTCGTCGATCAGGTAGATATCGAACTCGAGCGCGAGCAGGAGTGAGAAGGAAAACCGCGAGCGCATGCCCGAGGAATAGGTGCCGACCGGGAAGTCGTAGTATTCCTCGAGCCCGCAGAGCCAGCGCGTGTAGGCTTCGATGTAGTCGGGATCGAGGCCGTAGAGCTTGGCCACGTAGCGCGCGTTCTCCTTCGCCGACAGCTTCGAGATCACGCCCCCCATGAACCCGAGAGGGAACGAAACCCGCGATGTCTTGATGATTTCCCCCTCATCGGGCTTCTCGAGCCCGGCCATCATCCGGATGATCGTCGTCTTGCCCGACCCGTTCGGGGCGAGGATACCGAGGCTTTTGCCAATATCGACCCGGAACGACGCATTGTCGAGAATGACCTTGCGCCGCTGGCCTGTCCAAAAGGACTTACTGACGTTTCTGAACTCGATCATCTTTGCGTGCCCCGACGCCGCGTTTGCCTCGTTTTGCTCTTGTAGCCGAGCTTGATTAACGAAGGGGTATAGCCGGCCAATTGGGCGGTATTATGTCGGACCGAATGCCCGAAAGACAACGGTTTCGCGCCGATTGCGGCGAAACTAAGACCTATTCTGCGCCCAACTGTTCGGCAATTGGCAACAATTGCGCGGAAGCCCGCTCAGTCTTCCTTCTTTTCGACCCGCAACAGCCGTCCCGCCAATATGGCGACAGCGGCGGCGCCGAAGCTCAACAATGCCCCCATTTTTGCCGCATCCTGGGTCGGCCCGGGATCGAAGGCCACCGCGGTGACGAACAATGCGACCGTGAAACCGATCGCCGCGACGAAGCCGACCACCACCAGATCGAGCGCCCGCATCCCCGCGGGCAGGCCGAGCCGCAGCACTTTCGCCGCGAAAAATCCAAACAGGAACACCCCGATCGGCTTGCCCAGCAAAAGCCCTGCCAGAACCAGCCATGTCGGCGCACCGATGGCCGAGAACTCCACCCCGGCGTTGGCAAGGCCGAAGAAGAACAGCACCACCTCGACCGGCAATTTCAACGCATGTTCCATCACGTTCAGCAGGTCGTGGAGGTATTGCTCGGCCTCCGAGAAGAAGCCAAATGCGCGATCCGCATGCGGAATGGCCGGCACCACCGGCAGCAGGCCCAGCGCCGGGTGAAGCCCCGATTGCGCGAAGCCGAACCAACTCAGCGCCCCGGCAACGGCGTAGGGCCAGAACGACAGGTATTTGCGCACCCAGGTCGAATGCGGTCGCATTGCGTCGCCCGCGTCGAGCCGGCGGGGAAGCCAGTTGAACAGCAAGAACACCGCAAGCGCCGCCCCAACCGAGAGCAGAAGCCATTCCGGCGCCAGTTCCCCGGAGGGATAGAAAATCGCGAGGATGATCAGACCGCCGGCATCATCGGCAAAAGTGTTTAACATACAGCCGTCCCAAAAACGTTCCCGTTTTCCGTTGACC
>JANTFS010000082.1 GCA_024763335.1 Paracoccaceae bacterium
TTTCATTTCATTGGTGGATGTTACCGGAAAACCGGAAAACCGGAAAACCGGAAAACCGGAAAACCGGAAAACCGGAAAACCGGAAAACCGGAAAACCGGAGGGCCGGGTCTCGTATTCCGGGGCCGGCTTGCCGCGCACGGCAGGGATTTCAAACCTTCAACCCGAACTCGCGAAACCGGGGCTTCAGATCGGTCTCGACCCGGGCTCCGAGATGGCTGATCACTTCGCTGCCGGCGATATTGGCCATGGTCCCGCAGGTCTCGAGGTCATACCCCTCGGCAAGCGCCCAGAGGAAGGCGCCGGCGAACAGGTCGCCCGCACCGGTGGCATCGACGACCTTCGTCGGAACCGCGGGGCAATGGATGCGGGTGCCGCCGGCCAGGATATGCGCCCCGTGTTCGCTCTCGGTGCAGACCACGGTTTCGACCTCGGCCGCCGCCGCCTCGAGCGCGGCGTCGAACGCCACGTCATACATCGCTTCGATCTCGGCGCGGTTGGCGAAGAGCAGGTCGACGTCATCGCGCAGCATTCGGGCGAACGCCTCGTGGTGGCGGTCGATGCAGAACGGGTCGCTCAAGGTCAGCGCCACCTTTCCGCCTGCGCCTTTCGCCGCTGCGATGGCCTTGGCGAAAGCCTCGTGGCTCTCGGGGCCGTCGAAGCGGTAGCCCTCGAGGAAGATCCACTCGGCCTCGGCCATGACGGCCTCGTCGATATCATCGGGCGAGAGGTGTTCGGTCACGCCGAGGTAGGTGTTCATCGAGCGTTCGCCGTCAGGGGTGACGAGGACGATGCAGCGCCCGGTCTCGTGCGCATGATCGGCATGCGCAAGCGGCACGTCGTAGCTCACGCCCTGGGCGCGCAGGTCGTGGACGAAGATGCGCCCGAGCTGGTCGTCCTTGACCTTGCCGACATAGGCCGCCCGCCCGCCCAGATGCGCGACGCCCGCGATGGTGTTGGCGGCCGATCCGCCCGACATTTCGGTCGCGGCTCCGATCTTGTCATAAAGCTCGGTGCCGCGCGCCATGTCGATGAGCTGCATGATCCCTTTCTCGACGCCGTTGTCGGCAAGAAAGGCATCGTCGCAATGGCTGAGCACATCGACCATCGCATTGCCGATGCCGACCACCTGAAAACGTTTACTCATTGTGTCTTGTCCTTGAATTGGCACAGATCGCGGATGATGCAGGCGCCGCATTTGGGTTTGCGGGCCACGCAGATGTAGCGGCCGTGCAGGATGAGCCAGTGATGGGCGTGCAGCGCGTAGTCAACCGGCACGTTGTCTTCGATCGCGCGCTCGACGGCCAGCACATCCTTGCCCACGGCGATGCCGGTGCGGTTGCCGACGCGGAAGATATGGGTGTCGACCGCCTGCGCGGGGTAGTGCCACCACATGTTGAGCACCACGTTGGCGGTCTTGCGCCCGACCCCGGGCAGCGATTGCAGCGCGGCGCGCGAATTGGGCACCTCGCCGTCAAACGCCTCGATCAGGATGCGGCTGAGCTTGATGACGTTCTTGGCCTTCTGGCGGAAGAGGCCGATGGTCTTGATGTGGTCGACCAGCCCCTCTTCGCCGAGTTCGAGCATCTTGCCGGGCGTGTCGGCAACGGCAAAGAGCTTGCGCGTGGCCTTGTTGACGCCGGCATCCGTGGCCTGCGCCGACAGCGCCACCGCCACCAGCAAGGTATAGGCGTTCACGTGTTCGAGCTCGCCCTTGGGCTCGGGCTCGGCCCTGTGGAACCGCTGGAAGACCTCGCGGATCGTCTTGTAATCCATCTGCTTTACCATGCGCCCGGTATCGGGGGTTTGCCCCGGCTTGGCAAGCGTGGCCTGCGGCGGCGCGGCGCGACCAAGTGAACCCATTGCGCAGGTTTCGGGTCGCGCGGCTGGCGGGGAGGGCCTAGTCTGCGGCCAAAGGAGCGACGCGATGCGGGCAAAGCCGACCACGGCCGCGGAGGGCCATTATCACTACCAGGTCATCCGCCGGGCGCTGGAGGCGATCGACGCGGCGGGGCCGCAGGCCTCTCTCGAGGCGCTCGCGGCCGGCGTCGGCATGAGCCCGGCGCATTTCCAGCGGGTGTTCTCGGCCTGGGTCGGGGTGAGCCCGAAACGCTATCAGCAATACCTCGCGCTCGATCACGCCCGCGCCCTGCTGAGCGAGCATTTCACCACGCTCGACACCGCCGATGCCGTGGGCCTGTCGGGGTCGGGCCGGCTGCACGATCTGTTTCTGCGCTGGGAGGCGATGAGCCCGGGCGACTACGCGCGCCGCGGCGCGGGGCTGAAGATCCGCTGGGGCTGGTTCGACAGCCCCTTCGGCCGAATGCTGGCGATGGGCACCGGGCGCGGGCTTTGCGGCCTCGCCTTTGCCGAAGAGACGGGCGACGAGGCCACCATGGCCGATATGCGGGCGCGCTGGCCGCAGGCGGAGTTCGTCGAAGACCCGGCGGCGATTGCGCCGTGGGTTGCCGCCGCGCTGGGCCAAAGCGGCGAGGCCCGGCTGCACCTCATCGGCGCGCCGTTCCAGATCAAGGTCTGGGAAGCGCTGCTGGCGATCCCCTCGGGGCAGGTCACGACCTATGGCGAGATCGCGCGCGCCATCGGCAATCCGAAGGCGGTGCGCGCCGTTGGCACGGCGGTGGGGCGCAACCCGGTCTCATGGCTCATTCCCTGCCACCGGGCCTTGCGCAAATCCGGTGGCCTCGGCGGCTATCACTGGGGCCTGCCGGTGAAGCGGGCAATGCTGGCATGGGAAGCGGCCCGGGCCGAGAGCGGCGCCTGACCGTGCCGGCGGTTTGCTGCTGAAAACAGGGGCTTGCGGCGAATTGGCGCTGTCGGTTCACGGGAATCCCGGTAGTATTGCCCGCGACTCACACGTCTTGGAGGGGATCCGATGGTCATTGCCAAACCTGTTCTCGCTGTGCCGCTTGCGGCGGCCCTGTTGTTGTCTGCCTGTACCGATACCGGGCCTCGCCAGAATGCCGGGGCGGCCACCGGCGCCGTCGCCGGCGGGATTCTCGGCGGATTGCTGACCGGCCAGGCCGCCGGGGCGGCTGCGGGGGCGGTGGCCGGCGGCATCGTCGGCGGCGCGATCGGCTCGGAACTCGACAAGCAGGCCGGCGAATTGCGCACCGCCTTCGGCGATGACCGGATCGGCGTGGTCAACACCGGCTCGTCGCTGGTGGTGACGATGCCGCAGGATATCCTGTTTGCCACCGACAGCGCCCAGCTGTCGGGCAGCCTGCGGGCCGATCTCGCGGTGCTGGCGCGCCATCTGAACAAATACGCCAGCTCGAACGTGCAGGTGATTGGCCATACCGACAATGTCGGCACCGCCAGCTACAACCTCAACCTGTCGCGCCAGCGTGCCGCGGCCGTGGCCAACACGCTCATCAGCGACGGTGTCGCTTCTTCGCGGATCACCGCGATCGGGCGGGGCGAGAGCGAGCCGGTGGCGTCGAACCTGACGCCGGAGGGCCGGGCGCAGAACCGGCGGGTCGAGATCGTCATCATTCCGATCACCTGAGCCGCGCCGAAGATTGCCAGCGAAGGCCGGGCCGGGGGCCCGGCCTTTTCGGATGGACAGCCGCCCGGCGCGCGCCCTATCTTTGCCGTCACGCGCGACGGGATGGGAGGAGGCCATGCCTTTCGAAAAGGTCCAGTCTGAGAAGCTCGCCGCGGCGGTGGTGCGCCAGATCGAGCTGTTGATCCTGCGCGGCATCCTGAGACCGGGGGAGCGGTTGCCGGCCGAACGCGAACTGGCCGAGCGGATGGGGGTCTCGCGCCCCAGCCTGCGCGAGGCGCTGGGCGCGCTGCAGGAGGCCGGCCTTCTTGTCTCGCGCCCCGGTGCCGGCGTTTACGTCGCCGAGGTGCTGGGCTCGGCCTTTGCGCCGGCGCTGGTGCGGCTGTTCTCGATCCACGAGGAAGCCCTGTTCGATTCGATCGCCTTCCGGCGCGACATGGAAGGGCTGGCCGCCGAACGGGCGGCGCGCTTCGGGTCGGACACCGATCTGGCGGTGATCCAGGCGGCCCTCGACAAGCTCGAGGTCGCCGGCCCGAAACAGGCCCCGGCCTGCGATACCGATTTCCACATGGCCATTCTCGACGCCAGCCACAACGTGATGCTGCTGCACATGATGCGGTCGATGTTCGAGCTGCTGTCGGCGGGCGTGTTCTACAATCGCGAGGCGGTCTTCGCCCGTGACAGCACCCGGGATGCGCTGTTGCACCAGCACCGGGCGATCAACGCCGCGATCCAGGCGCGCGACCCGGCGGCGGCGCGCGCGGCGATCGAGGTGCATCTCGATTACGCGATGGAAGCGATCCGCGATCTGCGGACCGCCGAAGAGAACGAGGCGGTGGCCCGCCAGCGGTTGCGCCGGGAGAGGAAATAGAGCCGCGGCTTGCGCATTTTGCAAAATTGGTTATTCTTTTTGACCAATAGGGAGGAACGCCATGCAGATGCCCGAGCCCAGTGCCGATGTGCTCAGCCGCAAGGCGCGGATCGTTGAACGGTTGCGCGCGGCGCTTCCGGACAATGCGGTGATCGAGGACGACATCGAGCTGAAAGCCTATGAGTGCGACGGGCTCGCGGCCTATCGCTGCCCGCCGATGTGCGCGGTCCTGCCCGGCTCGACCGAGGAGGTTTCGGCCGTCATGCGGATCTGCCACGAGGAAGGCGTGCCGGTGGTGCCGCGCGGGTCGGGCACCTCGCTGGCGGGCGGGGCGCTGCCCACCGCCGACAGCGTGCTCTTGGGCGTGGCACGCCTCACCGGGGTGCTGGAGACCGACTATGACAACCGCTTCATCCGGGTGCAGGCCGGGCGCACCAATCTCAGCGTGACCGGCGCGGTGGAGCAGGATGGCTTTTTCTACGCCCCCGACCCCTCGAGCCAGCTCGCCTGCGCCATCGCCGGCAATATCGCGATGAACTCGGGCGGGGCGCATTGCCTCAAATACGGCGTGACCACCAACAACCTGATGGGGGTGAAGATGGTCATGGCCGATGGCGAGGTGGTCGAGATCGGGGGGCCGTATCTCGATGCCGGCGGGCTCGATCTTCTGGGGCTGATCACCGGCTCGGAGGGCCAGCTGGGCATCGTCACCGAGGCCACCTTGCGCATTCTCGCCAAACCCGAGGGGGCGCGGCCGGTGCTGGTGGCCTTCGACAGCCCCGAAGTGGCCGGCCAGTGCGTGAGCGACATCATCAAGTCGGGCATCGTGCCGGTGGCGATCGAATACATGGACCGGCTGACCATCCAGGCGTCGGAGGCGCATGTCGGCGTCGGCTATCCCGATTGCGAGGCGCTGCTGATCATCGAGGTCGAGGGCAGCGAGGCCGAGATCGCCGATCAGCTTGGCCGGATCACCGCGATCGCGCGGACCCACGACCCGGTCGAGATCCGCGAAAGCGCGAGCGCGGCGGAGAGCGAGAAGATCTGGCTTGGCCGCAAGACCGCCTTTGGCGCGATGGGGCGGATCAACGACTACATGTGCCTCGACGGGACGATCCCGGTGAACGAGCTACCGTTCGTTCTCAAGCGGATCGGCGAGTTGGGCGATGATTACGGCTTGCAGGTGGGCAACGTGTTCCATGCCGGCGACGGCAACATGCATCCGCTCATTCTCTATGATGCCAACAAGCCCGGCGATCTGGAGAAATGCGAGGCGCTGGGCGCGGACATCCTGAAGCTGTGCGTCGAGGTGGGCGGCTGCCTGACCGGTGAGCACGGCGTCGGCGTGGAGAAGCGCGAGATCATGACGGCGCAATACACGGCCGACGATCTCGAGATCCAGATGCAGGTGAAGGACGTGTTCGACCCGGACTGGGGCCTGAACCCGGCCAAGGTGTTTCCGCTCGAGGCGAGCGCGGGACGCAGATCGTAACGCGGGCGGGGGGCCAGCCCCCCGAACCCCCCGGAGTATTTTTCCCAAGATGAAGATCACGACCGAAACGGAATTGGCGGAAGCGATTGGCGGCGCGGGCGGGCCTGTGCGGGTGCAGGGCGGCGGCACGCGCGACATCGGCAGGCCGGTGGTGGGCGAGGTTCTCGAAGTGGCGATATCGGGGGTTCAGCTTTACGAGCCCGGCGCCTTGACGCTGGTGGCGCGGGCGGGGACGCCCCTGGCCGAGATCGAGGCGCTGCTGGCGGAGCAGGGGCAGAGGCTGGCCTTCGAGCCGATGGATCACCGGGTGTTGCTGGGCACCGGGGGCAGGCCGACGATAGGCGGCGCGGTGGCGGCGAACGTGTCGGGGCCGCGGCGCATCCAGGCCGGGGCTGCGCGCGATTTCACGCTGGGCGCGCGCTTTGTCGATGGCGCGGGGCGGGTGATCAAGAATGGCGGCCGGGTGATGAAGAACGTCACCGGCTATGATCTGGTGAAGCTGATGGCGGGCAGCTGGGGCACGCTCGGCGTGCTCAGCGAGGTGAGCCTGAAGGTGCAGGCGCGGCCTGAGACCGAGGCGACGCTGGTGGCCCGCGGCAAGGACGCGGCGGAAGGTGTCGCGGCGCTGGCGGCGGCGCTCGGCTCGCCCTGGGACATCACCGGCGCGGCGCATCTGGAGGCCGGCGTGAGCGGGGGCGACAGCGAAACCCGTGTGCGGATCGAGGGACTCGGGGCCAGCGTCGACTACCGCGCCGAGGCGCTGCAAAAGGAGATCTGCGCGGGCTGGGACATTGTGCGGGGCGATGACAGCGCGGCGCTCTGGCGCGAGGTGCGCGACGTGGCGCCGCTGGCCGATGCTCGGGTCGTCTGGCGTGTTTCGGTCAAGCCATCGGCGGGGCCGGTCGTCGGTGCCGCGCTTGCCGCGGCGGGGCTGGGGCACAAGGTGCTCTACGACTGGGGTGGCGGGCTGATGTGGATCGCGCCCGACGACCGGGGCGGCGAAGACGGGGGCGCGGCGCTGATCCGCCAGCAGATCGCGGCGCACGGGGGCCATGCGACGCTGGTGAAGGCGCCGGCGGAGCTGCGGGCCAGGGTTGATGTTTTCCAACCTGAAAGCGGGGCTTTGGCGGCAATCACCCGCGGCCTGAAGCAGAAATTCGATCCCAAGGGCATTCTCAATCCGGGGCTGATGGGCTGATGCAAACGTTTTTCACCGACGCGCAACTCGCCGATCCCGGCATCGAACGCGCCAACGAGATCCTGCGCGCCTGCGTGCATTGCGGCATGTGCACCGCGACTTGCCCGAGCTACCAGGTTCTGGGCGACGAGCTCGACAGTCCGCGCGGGCGGATCTACCTGATCAAGGATATGCTGGAGAGCGGGCGTCCGGCCGACGCGCGCACCGTCAAGCATGTCGACCGCTGCCTGTCCTGCCTTGCCTGTATGACGACCTGCCCCTCGGGGGTCGATTACATGCATCTCGTCGACCATGCCCGCGCCTATATCGAGAAGACCCACAAGCGCGGGTTCATGGACCGGATGCTGCGCTGGACGCTGGCGCGGATCATCCCGTATCCGGGGCGCTTCCGGCTGGCGCTGATCGGGGCGCGCATCGGGCGGCCGTTCAAGCGGCTGATGCCCGACAAGCGGCTCAGGGCGATGCTCGACATGGCGCCCGACCGGCTGCCCAGGCCGAGCCCGGGCGACAGGCCGCAGACCTTTGCGGTGCCAGAGCGGAAGAAGCGCGTGGCGCTGATGACGGGCTGTGCCCAGCAGGTTCTGGATACCGACATCAACGAGGCCACGGTGCGGCTCCTGACGCGGCTCGGTGTCGAGGTGGTGGTGCCCGAGGGCATGGGCTGCTGCGGCGCGCTCACCCATCACATGGGCAAGGAGGCCGAGGCCCATGCGTCGGCGGCGCGCAACATCCGCGCCTTCATGGCCGAAGCGCGCGGCGCGGGGCTCGATGCGATCGTGATCAACACGTCCGGCTGCGGCACCACGGTGAAGGATTACGGCGACATGTTCCGGCACGATCCGCTGGCCGAGGATGCGGCGGCGGTTTCGGCGCTGGCGAAGGACATCACCGAGTTCCTGTCGGAGATCGAGATCCCCGCGGCGGAGATGGGGCTCAGGGTGGGCTACCATGCGGCCTGTTCGCTCCAGCACGGCCAGAAGATCAAGGATGCGCCCAAAGACCTGCTGCGGCGGGCCGGGTTCGAGGTGGTCGAGCCGGAAAACAGCCATCTGTGCTGCGGATCGGCGGGCACCTACAACCTGATGCAGCCCGAGATCTCGGCCGAGCTCAAGCGCCGCAAGGTGGCCACGCTCGAGGCGCGGGAGCCGGAGGTGATCGCGGCGGGCAACATCGGCTGCATGGTGCAGATCGGCTCGGGCACCGAGGTGCCGGTGGTGCATACGGTGGAGCTGCTCGACTGGGCCACCGGCGGGCCGAAACCGGCCAAGCTGGCGGGCTGACAGGCTTCACCTTCGCGCCATAATCCTGCCCCATCGGGCTGCTACCCCGCCGGGATGAAACAGCTTCTCGCGCTCCTCCTCCTTCTTGCCGCGCCGCATGTGCTGCATGCCGGTGACAGCAGCCATCTGCGCAGCCTGATGACCGGCGACGACAGTCGCGGCTGGGAGGGCGTGGGGCGGCTTAACATCGGCGGCGCGAGTTTCTGCACCGGGGCGTTGATCGCCGACAACCTCGTGCTCACCGCCGCGCATTGCCTCTACGACAAGGCCAGCGGCCGCCGGTTCGGCGCCGAGGAGATCGAGTTTCTCGCCGGGTGGCGCGCCGGCCGGGCGGCGGCCTATCGCGGCGCGCGGCGCGCGCTCGCCCATCCGGGCTATGCGCCCGGCGGCGAAGACCGGGCCAACGATCTGGCGCTGATCGAGCTCGACCAGCCGATCCGCAAGAGCGGGGTGCGGCCGTTCGAGACCGGCAGGTTGCCCGGGCTGGCGCGTGAAGTGGGCGTGGTGTCCTATGCCCGCGATCGCGCCGAGATGCCGTCGATGCAGAATGTCTGCAACGTGCTCGGCAAGGCCGGGGCGACGCTGGTTCTCGATTGCGACGTGGATTTCGGATCGTCCGGCGCGCCGGTGTTCGATTTCTCCACCGGATCGCCCCGCATCGTCTCGGTCGTGTCGGCCAAGGCTTTTGCGGGCGATGTCGAGGTGTCGCTCGGCACGGCGCTGGAGGCGCCGCTGGCCGAGTTGCGCGCGATGCTCGCGGCCGAGGGCGACGGGGTGTTCGAGCGCGCCGAGCCGCGGGTCTTGCGGATGACCCGCGACGACGCGGCGGCCTCGACCGGGGCCAAGTTCCTGCGGCCCTGAGATGCGCCGGATTTCAACCATTCTGCTCATCCTCGGGCTCTGCGCGGCAGGGCCGGCGAGCGCCGACACCAGCGGTCTCGACAGGCTGACCCTGCGCAGCGACCTTCTGGGCTGGGAGGCGGTCGGGCGGCTCGATCTCGGCGACGGGGCCTTTTGCACCGGTGTGCTCATCGCCCCCGATCTGGTTCTGACGGCGGCGCATTGCCTCGCCGACGCGCGCGCCCTCGGCCGGGTTGACGCGATCAGGTTTCGGGCCGGGCTGCGCGACGGGGTCGCGGTGGCGCAGGCCCGGGCGGCGCGCGCGGTGATGCATGACGGCTATGATCCGGCCGCGGGCGTGAGCGCCGAGACCATCCGCCACGACCTGGGCCTGGTGCAACTGGCCGAGGCGATCCCGGCGGCGGTCGCGGCGCCGTTTGCGGTTCAGCAGGTGTCGCCTGCCGGATCGGCGGTGAGCGTTGTTTCCTATGCGCGCGGCCGGGCGCAGGCCCCATCGCGCCAAGCCGTGTGCACGACGCGCGGGCGCCACGGCGGGGTTGTGGCCTTCGATTGCGATGTGACCTTCGGCGCCTCGGGTGCGCCGGTGTTCGATCTTTCGGGCCGCCGGGCGCGGATCGTGTCGCTGGTGTCGTCGGGAGGGGCCGGTGGGCTGGCCTTCGGCATGGAGCTTCCCGCGCGGCTGGACGAGCTGAAACGGGCCTTGCGATCCGGCACGGGTGTTTTCCCCGCCGACGACTTCACGGCGCGGCGCATGGGCGTTGGCGAGCGGCAGCCCACCGGGGCCCGGTTCCTGCGCCCCTGAGGCGCTTGAACGGCGCGGTTTCCTCCCTAGATCTGACTGGCGGGTGCCGCCACGCGGGCCCGTTTCCTGCCCGTCCCTTGAGGAGGGCTCAACATAGTTGTCGCTCAAAGGAGGATGACCCATGCGAAACTTTGATTTGTCGCCGCTCTACCGTGCCACCGTCGGTTTTGACCAGCTTGCCGACATGATGGACCGGGTGTTTACCAATGACGTGAGCCGCGAGACCTACCCGCCCTACAACATCGAGAAGACCGGCGAAGACGCCTGGCGCATCACCGTTGCGGTGGCGGGCTTCACCGACGACGAGCTTACCGTGGAAGTGAAGGAGAATGCGCTGTTCATCTCGGCCCGCAAGGCGCCGGAGGACAAGGAGCGCACCTACCTGCACCGGGGCATCGCCACCCGCGCTTTCGAGCGCCGGTTCCAGCTGGCCGAACATGTGCGCGTGACCGGTGCGGTGCACGAAAACGGGCTGCTGCATATCGACCTCGTGCGCGAGGTGCCCGAAGCGCTGAAGCCGCGCCGGATCGAGATTGCCTCCGACAAGCACATCGAAGGTGACAAGCAGATCGAAGGCGAAGCAAAGACCATCGAGGTCTGATCGCCCGTTCAGGGTGATCTGCGGCGCGTCGGGGCGACCCGGCGCGCCTGTGCGAGCGCGGGCGCTTCCAAACGGAGCGCCTGCGGCGCGCATGTTTTCTGGATGAGGGGCGCTGCCCCTCAAACTCCCCGAGGTATTTCCCGACCAAAGAAGACCGGTCGTCAGATCGCCATGCAGATATATTTCATCTCGAGGAATTCCTCGATCCCGTGGCGCGAGCCTTCGCGGCCGAGGCCGGATTGCTTGACGCCGCCGAAGGGCGCGACCTCGGTCGAGATGATCCCGGTGTTGACCCCGACGATGCCGTATTCCAGCGCCTCGGCCACCTTGTAGACCCGGCTCAGATCGCGGGCGTAGAAGTAGCTTGCGAGGCCGAAGATCGTGTCGTTGGCCTTGGCGATCACGTCTGCCTCGTCGGTGAAGCTGAACAGTGGCGCGAGGGGGCCGAAGGTCTCTTCCTCGGCGAATTCCATGTCGCGGGTGGCGCCGGTGATCACGGTGGGCTGGAAGAACAGCCCGCCTTTCTCGTGGTGGTCGCCGCCGAGCACCACCTTGGCGCCTTTCGCCACAGCGTCGGCGATGTGCTCCTCGACCTTCTTCACCGCCTCTTCGCTGACCAGCGGCCCGAGCTCGGTGCCCTCGTCGAAGCCATCGCCCACGTGCATCTCGCTGACGGCCCGGGAGAGTTTCTCGGCGAAGTCGTCATAGACGCCCTCCTGGACGTAGATGCGGTTGGCGCAGACGCAGGTTTGCCCGTTGTTGCGGAATTTCGAGGCGATGGCGCCCTGCACGGCGGCATCGAGATCGGCGTCGTCGAAGACGATGAAGGGGGCGTTGCCGCCCAGTTCCATCGACACCTTTTTCACCTGGTCGGCGGCCTGGCGCAGCAGGATGCGGCCGACGAGGGTCGAGCCGGTGAAGGTCAGCTTGCGCACGGTGGGATTCTCGCAGAACTCCTTGCCGATGTCTTCGCCGCGCGAGGCGGTGACGACGTTGAAGAGCCCCTTGGGCAGGCCGGCGCGCTCGGCCAGCACGGCCAGCGCCAGCGCCGAAAGCGGCGTGTCTTCGGCTGGTTTGGCCACCACGCCGCAGCCCGCCGCCAGCGCCGGGGCCACCTTGCGGGTGATCATCGCGTTGGGGAAGTTCCACGGCGTGATCGAGGCCACGACGCCCACGGGCTGCTTGATCACCGTCAGGCGCATGTTGGGCAGGTGCGGCGGGATGGTTTCGCCGTAGATGCGCTTGCCCTCCTCGGCGAACCACTCGACGAAGCTGGC
>JANTFS010000083.1 GCA_024763335.1 Paracoccaceae bacterium
ACCTGCTGCTTGGCAGCCCGGATCAGGTTCAGGTCATGGGTCGCGATCATGATTGTCTTGCCCATCTTGTTGAGTTCGACGAGCAGCTTCAGCAAGCGCAGCGACATCTCCCAATCAACATTGCCGGTCGGTTCATCGGCAAGGATCACCTCGGGGCTCATGATGATAGCCCGCGCAAGCGCCGCGCGCTGACGTTCACCGCCCGAAAGCTCGGGCGGGCGGGCCGATTGTTGGTTTTCCAGCCCTACCCAGCCGATCAGTTCACGCAAGTCTTCGTCCGTCGCAGAGCGCCCGGACACGGTGAGCGGGAGCGCCACGTTGTCGGCTACCGACAGGTGGTCGAGAAATTGCTGGTCCTGGTGCACCACGCCAATGCGGCGGCGGATCATTGCGACGTCGTCGCGGCTGAGGTCGCGCGCATCCTGTCCGAACAGCGACACCCGGCCTTTCTGCGCGATCAGCTCGCCGTAGCAAAGCTTCAGGAGCGTGGTTTTCCCCGCCCCGGAGGGACCGGTGAGAAAGTGAAACGAGCCCGCGGCAAGCTTCAGCGAAACATCCGCCAGAAGGGGTCCGCCGCCATAGCCGTAGGAGACTTCCTCGAATTCGATCACGCCTGCGGCCCCTTTTTCTCTTTGGCGACAGTTTTGCCCCACCGCGGGGATTGTTGCAATCTCGCTCTCGCAATGGTTTGATTTCCGGCGGTTCTCTCCCCATACTCAAAGGAAGTCTGGGGGCAAATGTCCGGTGGGTATGCCGGGGTAGAAAGGGCGTGGGCAGGATGCGATTGGTTTGCCCGAATTGTGGGGCGCAATACGAGGTCGATGACCGGGTCATCCCGGAATCGGGGCGCGATGTGCAGTGCTCTGCCTGCGGCCACGCCTGGTATCAGATGCCACAAGGCCAAAGCGAGGCAGCCCAGGACGACGCTGCGTTGGAACCCGCCGAAGAGCCGTCTATCGCGGCACCCGAACAAGAGCCCGCCGAAGAAAGTGGCGAGCCGGAAGGCGGCGCCGCGGAGCCGGTCACCGACGAGCCGGAATCGCTGCAGGACGAGCCACGCCGGGCGGCGATCGACGAAGGCGTGCGCACGATCCTCCAGGAAGAAGCGCAGACCGAAATGGCTCGTCGCGCGAGCGAACAGGTCGAGACCCAGCCCGACCTTGGGCTGGAGACCGGCCCTTCCCCGGAAGAGGAACGGCGGCGCGTGGCGCGCGAACGCATCGCGAGAATGCGCGGTCTTGAAGGAGAGGAACTGCCCGAGAGCGAAGCGGAGGTGGAACCGCGCGCGGAACCGGCGCCGCAGGAGGCCGGACAACAGGTGCCGCGGCGCGATCTTTTCCCCGATATCGAGGAAATCAATTCGACGCTCGACGGGCACGGTGCCGCTGGCGAGGCGGCGAATCCGGCGCGAGAAGCCGAACAGTCCAGAGGTTTCGGGCGCGGGTTCTTCCTGATCATTTTCCTCGCGGCCCTGCTTCTCGCACTCTACCTTGTCGCGCCCCGGCTGTCCGAGACGGTTCCGGCCCTGGAGCCCGCGCTTGCGGCCTTTGTCGATGCAGTCAACGCGGGGCGGGCCTGGCTCGACACGGCGATTCAGGGCATCATCGCGAAGATCGAGGCACTGTCGGCGGGCCAGAGCTAGAGGACCGGCGCGGCGGACACGCTCAGAACTGGTCGAGCAGTCGCCGCAAATAATCGCGCTCGATCTCGGGGCGGTCGCTCTCGCCGGCACGTCGCCGAAGCTCATCCATCAGATCCTGCGCGCGGCGGTAGACGTCTTCGCGGTCTTCAAGCGGGCTGTCGGTGGCGGTGGTGCCGCTGCCGCCAGGGCGGCGTCCGAGCGGATCAGACCGGTCTTCGCCGCTCGGATCGCCGGCAAGGCGGCCCTGCTGGCCGGGCTGGCGCATCTCGGCATCGCGGCGCATGGCATCCTCGAGGTTTCGCATGCCTTCGCGCAGCGCTTCCATCGCCTCGGCCTGCCGATCAAGCGCACCGGGAACGTCGCCCTGTTCGAGCGCATCGGCGGCCTGATCCATCGCCCGGCCGGCACGATCAAGCGAATCGCGCGCGGCATCGCCATCCGGCGTTCCGGCGCCCGGCAGATTGTTGCGTTGCCGGGCCAGCTCGTCTTCCAGCGCGCGCTGGCGCCCGGCGAGGCTCTGGGCGTTGTCGCCGCCGGGCTCCGACCCGTCACTTTGGCCGGGTTGCTCGCCCCCCTGTCCGGTGTGGCTCTGACCTTGTCCGGCGCCTCCGTCCCGTCCGACGTTTTCATCCGATTCGCCGGTCCTTGCGCCGGGATTCATCTGTTCCTGGAGGTTTCGAAAGGCTTCATCGGAGAGGCCTTGCTGGCCGCGCAGGGTATCGGCAAGGCCCTCCATCGCCTGCTCGCCCGGTGATTGGCTCTGCTGCCCGGACGCGCCCTCCGTCATCTGCATGTTTTCCATCATCTGCTGCAGCATATCGAGAAGCTCCTGCGCTTCCGTCATCCGGCCCTGCTGCATCAGCTCTTCGACCCGATCCATCATCTCCTGAAGATCCTGCTGGGTCATCTCCATCTGCTGACTGCCCGAGTCTGGCTCGTCGGTCCGGTTCTGCGGTTCGCGTTGCGCCAGTTCCTTCATGTAGTCGCGCATGGCATCGCGGTATTCCTCCATGAGCTGCGACAGTTCTTCCGGTGTCGCGTCCTGACGCATCGCCTCCGACAGCCGCTCACGGGCATGTCGCAACCGCTCCAGCGCATCCGCGAGGCTGCCGTCCTCGATCTCCACGGCGATGTCCCACAGGGCTTTCGCCACGGCATCGCGGTCGGCGGGGCGGAGGTCGGGTTCCTCCAGCGTGCCCGCTGCGGTGCGCAACACGAGATACTGCGCGTCTTTCGGAAACAGGCCCTCGGGGCGGTTCGAGACCGCCCGCAAAATCCGCGCCACGCGCGGCGCGTTTTCGATTGTCCACAGAATGTCGCGCCTTTGCTCGATGATCGCGCGGGCGAGTGGGTTGAGAAACCGCCGGCCCGGGAGAATGATCTCGACCGGCGCGGCGGTGCCTGTCTGCCCTGCGGCGTCCGTTGCCTCGAAGGTGACGGCAACCGGCAAATCGGCCCATGGGTGTTGCGCGAGGTTTTCGACCAGAAGCTCCTCGATATCTGTCCGGTCGCCGCGATAGGGCATCGGCAGATCGACCTCGATGGCAGCGCGCGGCTCCGGTTCGGCGGCAAGGCCGTGGCGGCGGTCAACCCGGGCAAGATCGAGGGCAATCCGGGCCACACCGGCGGACACGCCGTAATCGTCGGAGGCCGCAAACGGCAGCCGCATCTCGCCATCGAGCGTCCGGGTGAGTTCGCCAGCAGCCTGGATGCGCGGCGGGGTGTCGGGAATGGCGATGATCTCCCAGGTGTCGGAGCCGATCTGGAGAGTGCCGTCCCCGTCGACCTTGAACAGCCGGGTTGGCGCGGTGTCTGCCGGCGGGCTGTCGGAGAAGGTCTCGACCACGTCGAGCGCCCCGAGCTTGCCGTAGAGCCGCAACGTGACACGGGCGCCAATGGGCACTTCGAGCGGGCCGGGCGGCTGGTCGGCGAGATAGAGCGTGGGTTTGCCGGTGTAGGACGGGGCCTCGATCCAGCCCTCCCAACTCGCGGCGGAAACCGCGGCATCGGCAGATCCGGGCAGGAGCGTGGCGAGGTCACCGCGCTGGGTTCCGGCGCCGAAGAGGATGGCCGCCGCGAATGCGGTGGCCGCGATGAGGCGCAATGCGAAGGGGTCGCGGCGCGCAAGGTCGGGGTTAGGCTTCGGGGCGCGCAGCCCGGCGAGCCGGGTCCTCTGCCGGCGTTGATGCGCCGCCCAGACGGCAGCGCTTGCCGGGTCGGTGGCGCCAATGGCCTGAATGTCGGTCACAGCGGCAATCGGGTGGCCCGGCAAGGTGGCATCAAGCCGGGCCAGCGCCGCTTCACGCCCGGGGGGGTCGAACCGGCGAACGGCAAGCACGAAGGTGGCCAGGGCGAGCACCGCGAGCAGGCCGATCAGGCCCCGGCCCAGCCAGACTGGCCAGATCACCAGCACTCCGGACAGGGCGAGCGCGCCGCCAAACAGGAGCACCGTGACAAGGGGCCAGAACGCCTGAGCGCCACGCTCGGCGGCAAGACCGGCCCGGGTAAGCCGAAGCGGGCGGGCAAGCCGCCGGGCAATGTCTTGGGGCAAATCGGGTCGCGTCATTCGCAGCTCTTTGCGCCTCGCGGGATCGCGGTCATGGCCGCCAGCATAGCCCGGGGCGACCCAGCTTGATAGGCCGGTGCCCTTGCATTGGCGGTAAATTGATCAGCTCAAAGCCAGTCGGGCACCGTGTCGCGGGCGAGCATCTCTTCGTAGCTCGGGCGGGCACGGACCACGGCAAAGCGGTCACCGTCAACCAGCACTTCGGGGATGAGCGGGCGGGAATTGTATTCCGACGCCATCACCGCGCCATAGGCGCCAGCGGACCGGAAGGCGACAAGATCATCGGCCGCGAAGGCCGGAAGCGAACGGCCCTTGGCGAAGGTGTCGCCAGATTCGCAGACCGGCCCGACGATATCGTAACGTTCCTGCGCCGCCCCGGCCGGCGGTTCGGCCACTGGCACGATGTCATGGTGTGCTTCGTACATTGCCGGCCGCACCAGATCGTTCATCGCCGCGTCGAGGATCAGGAACTTCCGCTCCGCGCCCTGTTTGACGTAGATCACCCGGGCGATCATCAGCCCGGCGTTGCCAGCGATCAGGCGGCCGGGTTCGATCTCGATCTCGCAGCCAAGATCGCCCACGGTTTCGCGCACCACCGCACCATAGTCCATCGGCAAGGGAGGGACGGCATTGGATTGCTCGTAGGGGATGCCCAGCCCGCCGCCAAGATCGAGCCGGGAAATCTCGTGCCCGTCCGCCCGCAAGCTCCGCGTCAGCTCCGCGACCTTTTCATAGGCCGCCCGATAGGGGGCAAGATCGGTCAGCTGCGAGCCGATATGGACGTCGATCCCGACGACTTTCAGGCCCGGTTGGGCGGCGGTCTCGGCATAGGCGGCCCGGGCCCTGCCGATCGGGATGCCGAACTTGTTGTCGCTCTTTCCGGTGGCGATCTTTTCGTGCGTCTTCGCGTCCACGTCCGGGTTCACCCGAATCGTCACCGGCGCTACGACGCCCAAGCTGGTGGCGACCTGCGAGAGCGCGAGCATCTCGGGTTCGCTTTCGAGATTGAATTGGCGGATGCCGCCCTCGAGCGCGATCCGCATCTCCTCGCGGGTCTTGCCGACGCCCGAGAAGACGATCCGCTCGCCGGGGATGCCAGCGGCCTTGGCGCGCAGGTATTCGCCGGCGGAGACCACGTCCATGCCGGCGCCCATCTCGCCCAGCAGCTTGACCACCGCGAGGTTGGAATTGGCCTTCATCGCGTAGCAAACGAGATGGTCAAGCCCCGCGAGCGCCTCGTCGAACACCTGAAAGTGCCGGCGCAGGGTTGCGGCCGAGTAGACGTAGAACGGCGTGCCGACCGTCGCCGCGATCTCGGGGATCGAAACGTCTTCGGCATGCAGGATGCCGCCGTGGTAGTTGAAATGATCCATATCGGCCTCGGGGTGACGAACGGCGGGGTGATAACACAGGAATGCCTGCGCGCAATGGAGGTTTCGAACAGGCTGCGCCTGTCCGACCGGGCGGGGGGCGCTGCCCCCCGTGCCCCCCGGGATATTTTGAGAAAGATGAAAGGGAGATCAGGTGATCGGACGGGTGCGCAGGAACAAATAGAGCGGCAGGCCGAAGGACACGCCAACGAGGAGGGTGGCCGGGATCGTGACGAGCGCGACCCAGTTGCGGCGCACGAGGGTTTCGGCCACGCACCAGATGCCAAGCGCCGTGCCGCTGACGATGACGTCTGCGGTCAGCCCTCGGGTGGCGTCATTCGCAAGCCATGCGCCGATCAGCCCCGGCAAGGTGCCGCCGCTTTGGAAATGGACAACGAAATGCCACATGGGCCAGACGGCGCCGATCACGGCGAGCACAAGGTAGGTGATCCGCAGGCCTGACATCAGCCCAGCGCCTCGCGCCAGCGGGCGATCTGTTCGCGCACGCGGGCCGGGGCCGTGCCGCCGTAGGACATCCGCGAGGCCACTGAGGCCTGCACGGTGAGCACGTCGTAGACGCCTTCGGTGATGGCCGCGTTGACCTCCTGCATTTCGCCCAGCGAAAGATCGGCAAGGTCGCAGCCCTTCGCCTCGGCCATCGCAACAAGCGCGCCGGTGACGTGGTGGGCATCGCGGAACGGCAGGCCCGCCTCGCGCACCAGCCAGTCGGCGAGGTCGGTTGCGGTGGAGAAGCCCGAGGCCGCGGCGGCTTCGAGGTTTTCGCCGTTGGCCGTCATGTCGGAGACCATGCCCGTCATCGCCGCGAGCGCGAGCATCAGGGTGTCGGCCGCGTCGAAGACCTGTTCCTTGTCTTCCTGCATATCCTTCGAATAGGCCAGCGGCAGCCCCTTCATCACCGTGAACAGCGCCATCGTCGCGCCGAGGATGCGGCCGATCTTGGCGCGGATCAGCTCGGCGGCGTCGGGGTTTTTCTTCTGCGGCATGATCGAGGAGCCGGTGGAGAAACGGTCCGACAGGGTGACGAAGCGGAACTGGGCCGAGGACCAGATCACCAGCTCTTCGGCAAAGCGTGAAAGGTGCATGGCCGTGATCGAGGCGGCGGCGAGGAATTCCAGCGCGAAATCGCGGTCGGACACGGCATCGAGCGAATTGGCCATGGGCCGGTCGAAGCCCAGCGCCTTGGCGGTCATGTCACGGTCAATGTCGAAACCCGTGCCGGCGAGCGCCGCCGCGCCGAGGGGGGATTCGTTCATCCGGGCCCTTGCATCGGTAAACCGGCCAAGGTCGCGGGCGAACATCTCGACATAGGCCATCATGTGATGGCCCCAGGTTACCGGCTGGGCGGTTTGCAGATGCGTGAAGCCCGGCATCACCCAGTCGGCCCCCGCCTCGGCCTGGTCGAGCAGGGCGCGGATCAGCGCCTCAAGACCGCCGATCGCGGCGTCGGCCTGGTCGCGCACCCAGAGGCGGAAATCGGTGGCCACCTGGTCATTACGTGAGCGCGCGGTGTGCAGCCGCCCGGCGGGCTCGCCGATGATTTCCTTGAGGCGCGCCTCAATATTCATGTGGATGTCTTCGAGCGCGGTGGAAAACTGGAAGGTTCCGGCCTTGATTTCTGACAGGACCGTGAGCAGCCCTTCCCTTATCGCTTCGGCGTCCTTATCAGAGATGATGCCCTGCGCCGCCAGCATCGCGGCATGGGCGCGCGAGCCCGCGATGTCTTGTGCGGCGAGGCGCTTGTCAAACCCGATCGAGGCGTTGATCGCCTCCATGATCGCATCGGGACCGGAGGCAAAGCGCCCGCCCCACATGGCGTTTGCGGATTTGGTATCACTCATGGCGTCCGGCCCCCCGGGAGGTGTCACATGCTTCGTTCCGCCCTGCTATACGCGGCCCTCATCCTTGGTGCAAATATCGCGACGGCTGATCCCGCGGCGCTCGAAGCGCTGAAGATCGGAGAGATGAAGCGCCTGGCGGTCCATGCCGAGCCAAGGCCCGCGGGCACCGCCGATTTCACCGACCGCGACGGGGCGGTGCACAATCTTGCCGACTGGCGCGGCAAGGTGGTTTTGCTGAACTTCTGGAGCGTGTCCTGCGTGCCGTGCCGCGAGGAAATGCCAGCTCTGAACGCGCTGGAGAAAGAGCTTGGCGGCGACGATTTCGCGGTGGTCCCGGTGGCGTTTGGCTACAATCACCCGGGCGGGCTGGCGCGGTTTCTCACCCGCTATGGCATCGATGCCTTGCCGGTACTCCTCGACCCGGGGCGCGAGCTTTCATCGCAGATGGGGGTGATCGCGCCGCCGGTGACGGTGATTATCGATCGTGAGGGCATGGAGGTGGCGCGTTTCATTGGTGGCGCTGATTGGGCCAGCGACGAAGCGAAGGCTATACTCGAGGCGGAGATGGCGACGGAACCGGACACCTGAGGCTCAAACCCGCCGCGCGGGGCAGCCGACGAGGTGATCATTCACCAGCCCGCAGGCTTGCATCCAGGCATAGACGATCGTCGGGCCTACGAAGCGAAACCCGGCCTTGCGCAGGTCTTTCGATATCTGCGTCGAGAGCGGCGTTGCGGCGGGCACCTCCTCCAGGCGCGTGAACTGGTTCACCTGCGGTTCGCCGCCGACATAGCTCCATACCCTTTGCGAGAACGCCTCTGCGCCGCCCAGGTCGAGATAGGCCTCCGCGTTGCCGATGGTCGCCTCGATCTTGCCGCGGTGGCGGATGATCCCGGGGTTTGCCAGAAGTCGTGAAACCTCGGCATCTCCCCACCGCGCGATGATCTGTGGGTCAAACCCCGCGAACGCCTCGCGGAAGGCCTCGCGTTTGCGCAACACGGTGATCCACGCAAGCCCGGCCTGGAAGCCGTCAAGAATGAGCTTTTCCCAAAGCGCACGCCCGTCGAATTCCGGCACGCCCCATTCGTCGTCGTGGTATGCCACGTAGAGCGGATCATCGCCGCACCAGCCACAGCGTTCGTTCATGGCGGATCTCCCCTCGCCCATGGTTCCCAAGAATGCGGAGAATTCGACGCAAATCCAGCATTTTACAGCTTGTTAGAGGATTTGGCGGATAGATGTCTTGCAAAGCGAAGAGGTGCCCATGCGCGATCCAGCCGCCATTGATCCCGTCGACCCGGGCGCCGAGCTCGGCAGCCCGCTCTCGGTCGCCATCGCGCAGCGAGATCGTGACACGATGCAAATGGTGCGCCGGGCGGTGACCAAGGGCGAAGTGATGCTGGCGTTTCAGCCGGTGGCGCGGGCCTCGAACCCGGACACGCCGGCGTTCTATGAAGGGTTGATCCGGGTGCTCGATCACAGCGGGCGGATCATTCCCGCCGCCGATTTCATCGGTGTCGTCGAGGCGCAGGAGCTCGGCCGCCAGCTCGATACCCATGCGCTTGACCTCGGGTTTCGCGCCTTGCAGGAGGAACCCTCGCTGCGCCTGTCGATCAACATGTCGGCGCGGTCGATCGGCTATCCACGCTGGATGCAGACATTGCGTCATGGGCTCGAACGCGACCCGACGGCGGGGGAGCGGCTGATCCTCGAGATCACCGAGCGCACGGCAATCGTGATGCCTGATCTGGTTCAGGTTTTCATGCAGGAGATGCAGGGCCACGGCATCGCTTTCGCGCTCGATGATTTTGGCGCGGGTTACACCGCGTTCCGGCATCTGCGGGATTTCTATTTCGACATCCTCAAGATCGATGGCGACTATATCCGGTCGATCTCGACCAACGCCGACAACCAGGTGATTACCCAGGCCATGCTGTCGCTGGCGCGTCAATTCGACATGCTGACCGTGGCAGAAAACGTCGAATCCCTCGAAGATGCCGAGTTCCTGATCAATGCCGGTTGCGATCTGCTGCAGGGCTATTTCTTCGGTGCGCCGACCGTGCGGCCATGGTGGCAACGCCAGCAGAACCGCCGCCGCGCCTGACCTTCCCCCCTCCCGGACAAGACGTCCCCCTGCCCGCGCGGGTTGATTTGCGCGGCTACGCAGAATAGTCATTGATCGCGCGAGCACGCGGAAGAGAACCGCGGCCACTACCGGTCCGGCCGGTCGAGATGGGGAGATCGCGCCTTCGACGCGCGCGTTTCGAGCGCCGGACAGTCAGGAGAGGAAAGCATGACCAACGTCGTTATCGTTTCTGCCGCGCGTACGCCGGTGGGCAGCTTCAACGGTTCTTTCGCCAACACGCCGGCCCATGATCTGGGCAAGGCAGTTCTTGAAGCCCTCGTCGAACGCGCCGGGGTCGAAAAGGCCAGCGTTGATGAAACGATTCTCGGCC
The DNA here is from genome assembly GCA_024763335.1 of Paracoccaceae bacterium. Lineage (GTDB taxonomy): Bacteria > Pseudomonadota > Alphaproteobacteria > Rhodobacterales > Rhodobacteraceae > Sinisalibacter. Next base: position 9,894 of record JANTFS010000083.1, read on the forward strand.
AGGTGCTCAGCGGTGGCCAGGGCCAGAACCCGGCGCGCCAGGCGCATATCAACGCCGGGTTCCCGGTCGAAAGCGCGGCCTGGGGGATCAACCAGGTGTGCGGCTCGGGTCTGCGGGCGGTGGCGCTGGGCGCACAGCACATCCAGCTCGGCGATGCCGGGATCATCGCCGCCGGGGGGCAGGAAAACATGAGCCTCAGCCCGCACGTTGCGCATCTGCGGGCCGGCCACAAGATGGGTGATACCAAGTTCATCGACTCGATGATCAAGGACGGGTTGTGGGATGCGTTCAACGGATACCACATGGGTCAGACGGCGGAGAATGTGGCGGAGAAATACCAGATCACCCGCGATGAGCAGGATGCCTTCGCCGTCGCGAGCCAGCACAAGGCCGAGGCTGCCCAGAAGGCGGGGCGTTTCGCCGACGAGATCGTGCCCTTCACCATCCGGACCCGTAAGGGCGACATCACGGTCGACCAGGACGAATATGTGCGCCATGGCGCGACGCTCGAGGCGATGCAGAAGTTGCGCCCGGCGTTCGCCAAGGATGGCACCGTTACAGCCGGCAATGCCAGCGGTATCAACGACGGCGCAGCCGGTGTGCTGCTGATGTCGGCGCAGGAGGCCGAAAAGCGTGGCCTTGAACCGCTCGCCCGGATCGTGAGCTATGCCACCGCCGGGGTCGATCCTTCGATCATGGGAACCGGCCCGATCCCGTCGAGCCGCAAGGCGCTTGAGAAGGCGGGATGGTCGATCGGCGATCTCGATCTCATCGAGAGCAATGAGGCCTTCGCGGCGCAGGCGCTGGCCGTCAACAAGGAGCTTGGCTGGGATCCCGAGATCGTCAACGTCAACGGCGGGGCAATTGCGATCGGGCACCCGATCGGGGCTTCGGGCGCGCGAATCCTCACGACGCTCCTGCATGAGATGCAGAAGCGCGACAGCAAGAAGGGCCTCGCAACCCTGTGCATAGGCGGCGGCATGGGCGTGGCCATGTGCCTCGAGCGGCCGTGAACGCAGGGTGAACCCGACAGCGACGGGGTGCTTCGGCAGCGGACTGGTGTTTGCAGACGCAGAAAATCTCTTGCGCAATAAAATTGCGTATGCTCTACCGGTTCCGGCAATAGAGTTTCACACCCGAATCGCGACAGGGAGATTCACATGGCGAGAGTTGCACTGGTCACCGGCGGCACGCGCGGCATTGGCGCTTCGATCTCGGCGGCGCTCAAGGCGGCCGGATACAGCGTGGCATCCACTTATGGAGGCAACGACGAGGCAGCGGCAAAATTCACCGCGGAGACAGGCATCGGAACCTACAAGTGGTCGGTCGCCGATTATGACGCCTGTGTCGACGGGATCGCCCGGGTGGAGGCCGACCTCGGGCCGATCGACGTGCTCGTCAACAATGCCGGGATTACCCGCGATGCCCCGTTTCACAAGATGAGCCGCGAACAATGGCAAGAGGTGATGGACACCAACCTCTCGGGCGTCTTCAATATGACCCACCCGCTCTGGCCCGGCATGCGCGAGCGCAATTTCGGTCGGGTCATCACGATCTCGTCGATCAACGGTCAGAAGGGCCAGTTCGGCCAGGTCAATTACTCTGCCTCCAAGGCGGGTGACATCGGTTTCACCAAGGCGCTGGCGCAGGAGGGCGCGCGCCACGGTATCACCGTGAATGCGATCTGCCCCGGGTATATTGCCACCGAGATGGTGATGGCGGTTCCTGAGAAGGTGCGTGACTCGATCATCGCGTCAATCCCGGTGGGCCGTCTGGGAGAGCCCGAGGAAATCGCCCGGGCCGTGGTGTTCCTCGCCTCTGACGACGCCGGGTTCGTGACCGGTTCGACGATGACGATCAACGGCGGGCAATACCTGACCTGAAGGAACCGCGCACCCCCCATGAACCGGCCTTTCGGGGCCGGTTTTTTTGTGCCAA
>JANTFS010000084.1 GCA_024763335.1 Paracoccaceae bacterium
TCGATGCGGCGTTGGAAGATGCACCAGCAGGGATCGGGGCGCCGCTGCCCCTCACGCGCGGTGTCCTGCGCTGGCGGATCACCGTGCCCGCAGACGGGATGCAACCCTTCGACGGGCTGTTTCCGGCGCTGATCGAATGGCAGGGCGAAACACCTGCGGCGGCCTTGCCGGACGTCGGCGCACGGCTGATCACGCTCGCTCTCAGCCACCCCGCCGCCGGCGCTCTCGGCTGGGCGCTTTCGATGCTGACCGGTGATGACCGCCTCATTGTGCGCGAGGGACCGCCCGGGCTGCGGGCGCTGATCCACACGCCAGCGGGCGAAAAGGTGCTCGCATGATCCAGGCCGCAGACCCCGGTGATGGCAAGGCCGCGGCGATGATGCAGGATCGGCGCATCCGGCCCACCGCGAGCCCCGGCAATTGCGCCACGGCACCCCGGTCCGAGGCATGGCTCTCATTGCCCGCGTGGCGTCACTGCACGCATCGGGTATCGCGCGGGGCTTGCGTGGCGCGGGCCCGCTGGGCAAACGCCCGTGCAACCGGCCTCGTCCTGATGCAGGAATTCCTGTAAACCAAGCTCATGTCACTCTGGTCCCGCATCTCCGACACCTTGGCGGCCCTGCGCGCCGGCGAAAGCCTTTCGGATGTTTTCACCCGGCTGCGCACACCGCCGGAACGCTCCGCCGCATTCGCGATCGCCGTGATCGCGCTTGGGGCGAAAATGGCCAAGGCCGATGGCCAGGTGACGCGAGACGAGGTGTCTGCGTTTCGCGAGGTCTTCACCATCCCCCGGGGTGAGGAAAAGAACGCCGCACGTGTTTTCAACCTCGCGCGCACGGATGTGGCGGGCTTCGACCAATACGCGAGGAAGGTTGCGGCCCTGTTCGGCCGAGACGATCCTGCATTGTGTGATCTGATGGAAGGTTTGTTTCATATCGCCATGGCCGATGGAGCCTACCACCCGGCCGAAGATGAATTCCTGTCGCAGGTGGCAACGATATTCGGCATAGACGAGCGACGGTTCCGCTCCCTGCGCGCCCGCTTCGTTCCCGACGCGGTGCCCGATCCCTACACCGTGCTCGGCGTCGATCCGGATGCACCGACGAGCGAGGTCCGCGCCGCCTGGCGCGCGGAGGTGCGATCGACCCATCCCGACCAGCTCATCGCCCGCGGGGTTCCGGAAGAGGCTATAAAACTGGCTGAAAAGCACTTGATCGCGGTGAACCGGGCCTGGGAAGAGATCCAACGCGAACGCGAGTAGACAGCAAAGAAAGAGGGTCCGGTTTTCCGGTTTTCCGGTTTTCCGGTTTTCCGGTTTTCCGGTTTTCCGGTTTTCCGGTTTTCCGGTGAAACCCGTCTGCCCTTTGCTCTTGCCCGTCAAGAGAAAAACCGCGCAATCCGATGGGTCCTCAACGTTTCTTTAACAGCTCGTTCGCCATTGTAGGCCGCAGTCAAGTCTCAATCAGAAAGGATTTGAGTGATGATCTCCGACGAGTCGCTCTCCCGCAACTTCCGCGCTCTGTCCCACCCGCGCAGGGCCATGGTGTTTCGCCTCATAGTCGCGGACCCCTCTGTCGCGGATTCGCTTGACAGCTTGATCCTTGCCACGCGACTGCGGCCATCCTCGCTCGTCCATCACCTTCGTGAAATGGAGCGATGCGGCCTCTTGCGGCGTCAAAGGCGCGGCTCCATCGTGGCCTACCGGGTGGTGCCGGGTGAATTCACCACGGCTTTGGCCGCCGCGCTCCGCTTGGCCGAAGCGGTTCGTGCCCGCCCGGCCTGCGCGGCGTAGCTCGGTGTGGTTCAAGGGTCGGCGAAGGTCTTGCCCGCATCAACAAGCCGACGCAGAAGGCCCGATGGTTTCCACGCCACAGGGTCTTCCTGCGCAAATGCCTCCACGCGCTTGAGAACAGCTTTGGGTCCGAGCGTATCGGCGTAGTGCATGAGCCCGCCGCGCCAACGAGGGAAACCGTAGCCTGCCACCGTGACCACATCGATATCTGCCGCCGTTTGCGCGATCCCCTCTTCGAGTATCCTCGTCGCCTCATTGATCATCGCCAGCACCAGCCGCTCCTGGATTTCGCCCGGCTCGAAGGCCCGCCGGTCAACCTTGGCGAATCGCGCCTCCTCCCGCACCAGATCCTCGATCAACGGATCCATGACCTTGCCGCCCCCACCGGGGTAGCGATACCACCCGACGCCCACCTTTTTCCCCAAACGTCCCTCGTTCACCATCCGGTCGGCAATCGGGATGTAGCGCCGGTTTGGATCACGCGTCGCGTCCTGCCGGCGCCGGTTGGCGAAGGCGATATCGAGCCCCGACAGGTCCTGCGCCTCGTAGGGCCCCATCGCGTAGCCGAACGCAACCATCGCCGCGTCGATCTCCCACGGGGTGGACCCCTCCAGCATCACCGTATCGGCCGCCTCGCGGTAGCGCGCGAGGATGCGGTTGCCGATGAAGCCGTCGCAGACACCCGCCAGAACGGGAAGTTTCCTCAGCCTCCTGGCCAAGGCGAAGCCGGTGGCAAGGGCGGCATCGGACGTCGCATCGCCGCGCACGATCTCGAGCAGTTTCATGATATGGGCCGGCGCGAAGAAATGCAGCCCGACCAGCCGGGACGGATCGCCGAGGACGGCCGCAATCTCGTTCACATCGAGATAGGAGGTGTTGGTGGCCAGAAGCGTGTCGGGGCGCATCTCTGCCTCGAGCCGGCCGAACACCTCCTGCTTCACTGCCATGCTCTCAAAGGCCGCTTCGATGGCCATGTCGGCCTCCCGGGCGATGGCATAGTCCTGCGTGACCGACAAAGCCGCACGCCGTTTCGCCGCCGCCGCCTCGTCGATCAGGCCGCGCTTCAGGCTCGCCGCGATGATCTTGTCCACGTTACCCTGCGCGCGCGCCACCCCCTCGGCATCGGTTTCGATGAGATCGACAAAGATGCCTGCATTCAGGAACGCATAGGCGATCCCCGCCCCCATCGTGCCACCGCCCACCACCACGGCACGGGAAATCTCGGCCGGCACCGTGTCGCGCAGCCAGTCGGGCGCCCTTGCGGCCCGCTCGGCGAAGAAGATGTGGCGCAACGCCTTGGCCTGTGCACCCGTTCGCAGTTTCAGGAAGATCTCGCGCTCCACCGCTTGTGCTTCTGCAAGCGGCTCGGTGATGCTCATCTCGATGAGGTCGATGGCCCTGAGCGGCGCGATCTGGCCGCGCATCCTGCGCCGGGCGGCCTCACGTGCCGCGGCGAGGGCCTCATCGTCGCCGGCCGGGCCCGGCAGATCGCCCACGGCGACCATGGTCGACAGAAGCTCGTGGTTCACCTCCTCGGCGGCAAATACCGGCTCCTCGGCCAGTTCGTCCACCAGCCGCAGGGCGAGCGCCGTCTCACCGGAAACCGGCTTGCCGGTCGCGATCATCTCGAGCGCGGGTTTGAGCCCCACGAGGCGCGGCAGGCGCTGCGTGCCGCCGGCCCCCGGCACCACGCCGAGCGTCACCTCGGGCAGCCCGATCGAAGCGTCGGGCGTGGCGATCCGGTAGCGGCAGGCCAGCGCCAATTCACAGCCCCCCCCCAGCGCCGCGCCATGGACCGCCGCGATCCAGGGCACGTGGCAAGCCTCGATCCGCGCCACCACCTCCGGCAGATGCGGCGCAAGCGCCGGGCCGTCGAACTCGCGCGCATCGGCCCCCGCGGCAAAGGCCCGGCCTGCCCCGGCGAGGATCACCCGTTCAAGGCCGGGTTCGGCCTCGACCCAGTCGAGCGCATCGATCAGACCCTGCCGGGTTTCCCGCCCGATCGCATTCACCGGCGGCACATCTAGGGTCACGTGGGCGGTCGTGCCCTCGCGGCGGGTTTTCACGGGCATGGCGCCTCCAATTTCAGTCAAGGAAGTGGTTTCTTCGGATCAACGCGAGCAATTCCTTGAGGCTGTCGTCCTCGCTGCATCCCGAGGTATCGAGCTTGGCAAGGGCGCGCTCGTAGAGAGCCTCGCGCGCGGTGAGGATCGACTTGAGCTGTTCCATCGCCTCCGGGTTTCCGGCCATCGGCCGCGTGTCGCCCTGGTCGCGCACCCGCGCCATGTGTTCGGCCGGCGTAGCCTTGACCCAGACCGTGTGGAACCGCGACAGCAGATCGTTGTAGGTTTCGGGCTCCGACACGATTCCGCCCGCCACGGCGAGGATCACCCGCTCATGCGTGGCCACGACCCGATCAATCGCCTCGGCTTCCAGCCGCCGGTATCCTTCCTGGCCGTAAAGCGCCATGAGTTCGCCCACCGGCATACCGGATTGCGCCTCTATTTCGCGGTTCAGCTCGATGAAAGGCACAGCCAGAGCCGCGCCGGCCCGGCGCCCGAGCGTGGATTTGCCCGCGCCGCGCAGCCCGATCAGGCACACGCGGCGGGCCCGTGCGACCTCGGTCGGGCCCGGGCAGAGCATGGCCAGAACGCGCGCCTGCGTCGCGGTATCGACCGTGCGGAACAGATCGGCCACGCGCAACGCCTCGGACGACCACGGGTCGTCTTCCCCCACGAGCCAGTCGATCTTGAGGCCCAGCGCATCGGCGACGCGCTGCAAGAGCCCGATCGAGATATTGCCCTCACCCGCCTCGAGCTGGGCGAGGTAGCGCGGGCTCACGCCGGATTTCTCCGACAGCACGCGGCGCGGAATGCCCTGACGGTCGCGCGCGCGGCGCACGCGCGCGCCCACCCGTGCGATCAGCGCCGAAACCTCCCGGTCGGCGTCCGATGATGCCTGTTGCACCTCGGCGCGAAAATTCGTCAGCTCGGCCATGCCCTGTCACATGCTGAATGATGCCGGAAGTCTAGGTCACAGGTTCGTTGATGCCTAGCGGTTTTGGTTGCTCGCCGATGTCCTTGCGCACCGCCGCGCGGTCCTAGTCCATCAGCACCCGGGCCAGCCGGTTCTGCCGCTCGATCACCTGCGGCAGATCGACGGTCACCATCTGGCCTTCGCGCACCACGGCCCGGCCCTCGACCAACAGGTCGCGCACCCGCGTCGGCCCGGCAAGCAGCAGGGCGGCCGGATCCCAGCTGCCCGCGCTTTCCACGCCGGTAACATCCCACACGGCGATATCGGCGCGTTTGCCGGGAGCGATCTGGCCGCAATCGTCACGGCCCAGCACCTCGGCGCCACCCCGTGTCGCAATCCGCAGCGCCTCGCGCGCGCTCATCTTGTCGGCCCCGCCGGCGACGCGTTGCAGGAGCATCGCCTGGCGCGCTTCAGCCACGAGATTGCCCGCGTCATTCGACGCCGAGCCGTCAACGCCGAGCCCGACTTTGACGCCCGCGTCGCGCATCTGACGCACCGGGGCGATGCCAGAGCCAAGGCGACAATTCGAACATGGGCAATGGGCGACACCGGTACGTGTGCGGGCAAAAAGATCAATTTCCGAACTATCGAGCTTGACGCAATGGGCATGCCAGACGTCATCCCCCGTCCAGCCCAGCTCCTCGGCATATTGCCCCGGACGCATCCCGAACCGGGCCTCGGAATAGGCGATGTCTTCATCGTTCTCGGCCAGGTGGGTATGCAGCATGACGCCCTTGTCGCGGGCCAGAAGGGCGGCGTCGCGCATCAGCTCGCGGCTCACCGAGAAGGGCGAACAGGGGGCAATGCCGACGCGGACCATGGCCCCTTCGGAGGGATCGTGAAAGTCGTCGATCACCCGGATGCAGTCTTCGAGGATCGCGGCCTCGGTCTCGACAAGGCTGTCGGGCGGCAACCCGCCATCGCTTTCGCCAATACTCATCGAGCCGCGGGTGGGGTGGAAGCGCAGGCCCACCTCCGCCGCCGCCTCGATCGTGTCTTCGAGCCGGGCGCCGTTCGGGTAGAGGTAGAGGTGATCGGAACTCAGCGTGCAGCCCGAGAGGGCCAGCTCGGAAAGCCCGACGAGCGCGGAGGTGCGCATCTCGTCCGGGCCGAAGCGCGCCCAGATCGGGTAGAGCGTTTGCAGCCAGCCAAACAGGAGCGCATCCTGCCCGCCCGGCACCGCGCGGGTGAGGGTCTGGTAGAGGTGGTGGTGGGTGTTGACGAGCCCGGGTGTGACGACGCAGCCCGTGGCGTCGAGCACCGTGCCGGTCGTTGTCAGCCCCGGCCCCACCGACATGACCACCCCGTCGCGGATCAGCACATCCACGCCCGAGAGCTCCGACATCGCGTCGTCCATCGTCAGCACCGCATCGGCGCCCCGGATCAGAGTTTCCATCCCCCCGCCCTTTCGTTCTCGCGGCCCGCTTCAGCCCCCCGGCGCGCGCGACAACAGCTCAAGCGCGGCCGCGTGAACCTCGGCATTGGCGGCGGCGATGACCCGCCCGCCGTCTTTCGCGCTGCCGCCCTGCCAATCGGTGACGACCCCGCCAGCCGCTTCGATCACCGCCATCGGCCCCTGAATATCGTAGGCCTGCAACTGGGCTTCGACAACGAGATCGACCTGCCCCAGCGCCACCAGCGCATAGGCGTAGCAATCAAGGCCGTAGCGGGTCAGCCGCACCCGGCCGGCCAGATCGTGGAAGGCGGCCGCCTCGGCCGGCGAGCCGACTTCCGGGAAGGTGGTGAACAGGATCGCCTCGGCCAGCGGCCGCGGCGCGCGGGTTGCAAGCTCGCGCCGCCCCTGCGGGCCCTCGGACCAGGCTTGGCCGAAGCCGCCCAGAAACCGTTCCCCGATGAAAGGCTGGTCGATCATGCCGAGGCGCGGCCCGGTCTCGTCACCCACCGCGATCAGCACGCCCCATGTCGGGGTGCCGGAGAGGAAGGCTCGCGTGCCGTCGACGGGATCGAGCACCCAGGTCAGCCCACTGCGCCCGGCCTGAAAGCCGAACTCCTCGCCAAGGATCGCGTCGTCGGGGCGCAGCCGGGCGAGCACCTCGCGCATCGCCGCCTCGGCCTCGCGATCAGCCGCGGTGACCGGATCGAAGCCGCCGGCCTCCTTGTTGTCGGCCACAAGGCCGTCATCGCGGAAATGGGCGAGTGTCGCGGGGCGCGCGGCGTCGGCCAAGGCCAGTGCCGTCGCCACGAGCGCGTTTTCGGTTGTTGGGTCGATTTCCATCGTGGACCTACCGGCAAGAGGTGCCCCGCCGGTAGCCAAATCGGCTTATCGGGTCAAGCAGCGTCGGAGAGAACGCGGGCCAGCTCGAACAGACGGCGGCGCTGGTTTTCCGGGATCGCGTAATACGAACGCACCAGTTCCAGCGCTTCCTTGTCGGCAAGAATATCGCCCGGCAGCGCAGATTCGGTTTCCTTCGACGCGCCCCCCTCGAGCCCCTCGAAGAAGAAATTGATCGGAACCGAGAGGGCCTCCGAGATGTCCCACAGGCGCGATGCACTCACCCGGTTCATGCCGGTTTCGTATTTTTGAATCTGTTGGAATTTGATACCGACTTGCTCGGCCAATTGCTGCTGGGTCATACCGACCATCCAGCGCCGATGACGGATGCGCTTTCCCACGTGAACATCCACAGGGTGTTTCATAACTCTCTTCCTTCAGTCTCCCCGACGTGTGATCAAGAACCATATGCGCGGCCACAACCACAACCTGTCTTTTTGGTCAGATTCTCGCTATCGGTGAAATGCCTTGTTTTTCTGATATTAACCAAGTGTCACACGGCCCAACCTGACGTTTTCGACAGGCCGCATGGCATAAATTGCTCTCGCTATGCGTGTTTTGCATTTTTCTTTGCAAAATGCAAATTTTTGTCGCGAATTCGATCATTGTTCAATCTAAACGTGTATTTAGCCGGAACGAGAGCGGAGAATCATCTGGCTCGAATCTTTTGTCGCCATCTCGTAAACAATACCAGATTTTGGCGCAGGATTGTTGGATGAAAGCTTATCGTGTCAATGAAATCGGGCAACCGCCGGCGCTCGCCGAGCTTGCCCGGCCCGAGCCCGGCCCCGGCGAGGTGCTCATCGAGATCGCCGCGTGCGGCCTCAATTTTGCAGATCTCCTGATGATCAAGGGGACCTATCAGCAAACCCCCGCCGCGCCGTTCACGCTGGGGATGGAGTTTGCGGGAACCGTCGTGGCGCAGGGGGCCGGCACGCGCGGGCCGGCCATTGGCGCGCGGGTCGCGGTGATGGCCGGATCGGGCGGGCTGGCCGAGTTTGCCGCCGTGCCCGCCGAAAGCTGCGTTCCGATCCCCGACGCGATGCCCTTCGATGACGCCGCAGCCTTTCAGATCGCCTACGGCACGAGCCACCTCGGGCTTGGCCGGCGCGCGCGGTTGAAGCCGGGCGAGACACTGCTTGTGCTCGGCGCGGCCGGGGGCGTCGGCTTGACGGCGATCGAAGTCGGCAAACGCATGGGCGCCACCGTGATTGCCTGCGCCCGGGGGCGCGAGAAGCTTGCCGTCTGCGCCGAAGCGGGCGCCGATCACCTGATCGACAGCGAAACCGACAACATCCGCGAGGCCGTAGGCGCCCTTGGTGGCGCGGATGTGGTGTATGACCCGGTCGGCGGCGATCAATTCACCGATGCGCTGCGCGCCACCAACCCCGAGGGACGTATTCTCATCGTGGGATTCGCCTCAGGCGACGTGCCGCAGATCCCCGCAAACCACCTCTTGGTGAAGAACGTCGACGTGATTGGCTATTGGTGGGGCGGCTACGCACGGGTCAACCCCGCCGCGATGCGCGACAGCCTGGCCGCGCTCCTCGCCTGGTATGAAGAGGGGGTTCTGAAGCCGCATATCGGCCTTCGTCTGCCGCTTGCGCGGGTCGCGGAGGCCTATGAAGCCCTGAGCCAGCGACGCACCACGGGAAAGGTCGTTGTCGGCCCGAGCCTCGCTCAGGTCTCGCCATAGGCCTGACGCAGGAGGGCAACCAGCGCCTGCCCGGCCTGCCCTTTGAGCGTGTCGGCAACATAGAGATTCACCTGCATTGATCTCAGCGCCGGCAGGGTGCCGCCATGGTCGATGGTCTCGAGCGTCGCCGGAACACTGCCCTCGAGCAGCGCGTGCACGGCCAGATCGGCGGCACAGGTCACTTCGATGGTGCGGCTCATGTCGGAGGTCACGGCCATCTCCCATGGAATTGCCGCCGCATCCAGAGCGGCCTCGACATCGCCCCGGAAGATATTGCGCGATTCGAAGGCCAGGCGAAGCGGGCGCTGCCGCCACGCCTGCCCGCCCGGGGCGCCGACCCAGACCAGCGGCAGCGTGCTGAGAGTCTGCCCGCCCGCGTCGAGCGCGGTTTCGGTGGTGAGGATCAGATCGCAGTCGCCGCGCCGGAACATCTGCTTCAGCCGCTCGGTGTAGGACGACACCAGGCTGACCTTCATGCGCGGGTATTCGGCGTGGAAGCGTTGCAGCACCGGCGGCAGCGCCGGATAGACGACGTCATTCGGCACGCCCAGGGTAATCTCGCCCTCGAAAGCGGCGTCGGTGAACCGCAGCCAGACTTCATCGTTCAGCGCCAGCATCCGGCGGGCGTATCCAAGAAGCTGTTCGCCATCGGCCGTGAGCGTGACGCGGCGCCCCGACCGGTCAAACAAGGCACGGCCCAGCGCCTCTTCAAGCCGCTTGAGCTGCATCGACACCGCCGACTGGGTGAGGTGCAAAAGCCCCGCCGCGCGGGTCACCCCACCCACCTCCGCCACCGTCGCGAAGGCCCGCAGCGCCGTCATGTCGAGATTGCGCGACATATCATCCCTCGTGATGAGTTAACTCAAAAACATTCATTTCCGTTATGTAGCCCAACGCCCTATGTGACGCAATGAGAGGGGGCAGATCCAAAGACTGCCACGTTGAGGCAAGGAGACCAAAATGTCGACGATCACCACTGCACATGCCACCTACCGGCCCGCCAAGCAGCCCGGCGCGGGCCCGATCAGCTGGATTTTGCGCGCATTTGCCGTGCGCGCCCAGCGCGAACGCCTTGGAAAGCTCGATGACCGCCTTCTGCGCGACATCGGCGTCGACCACCGGCTCGCCCGCAACGAGGCCCAGCGCCCGTTCTGGGACCTGCCGCGCTGAGGTGACTTCACGGCCGCGTTAACCGCGGCCGGAAACACCTCCTGAAAACCTTGAAATATCGGCAAAGCTCACCGATATTTGTCCGGAAGCGGACCAAAATGGCATCCGCACGGGAATTTTGCTTTCAGGAGACACACACAGATGGCTGATTTGAAGACGATGCGGACAACGGCCGCCGGCGCCCGCACCGCCCAGATCGACGAGGGCCTGCGCGCCCATATGAACAAGGTCTACGGCACGATGTCGGTGGGCCTGCTCGTGACCGCCGGTGTGGCATGGGCCTTCGGTTCGTCGCCGGCCCTGCTCTCGATCCTGCGAGACCCGATGACGTTGCAGCCCAACATCCTCGGCTGGATCGTGATGTTTGCGCCGCTGCTCATGGTGTTTGCCTTCGGCGCGGCGATCAACCGCCTGTCGGCCGCCGGCGCACAGCTGTTCTTCTATGCCTTCGCCGCGGTGATGGGCCTGTCGATCAGCTGGATCTTCGCGGTGTTCACCGGCTTCTCGATCGCGCAGACATTCCTGATCACGGCGATCTCCTTCGCGGGTCTCAGCCTCTACGGCTACACCACGAAGCGCGATATCTCGGGCTGGGGTGCCTTCCTGATCATGGGCCTGATCGGCCTGATCGTGGCCTCGATCGTCAACATCTTCCTCGGCTCGCCGGCGCTGCACTTCGCGATCTCGGCGATCGGCGTGCTGATCTTTGCCGGTCTCACCGCCTACGACACCCAGCGGCTGAAGACGGACTACATCGCCCACGCGCACGCGATGGACGGGGAATGGCTGGCGAAGTCGGCGATCATGGGGGCGCTGAACCTCTACCTCGACTTCATCAACCTGTTCATGTTCCTGCTTCAGTTCCTCGGCAACCGCGACTGACGCAGATCGATGACCGAACACAGGGGGCCGGCCTTTGCGCCGGCCCTTTTCGTTTGAGGCCCGATGCTGGATACCGCCGCAAAGATCGCGCTTGCCCCCGTGCTCGCCGCCCAGGCGCTGTGGGTGCGGCGCCACGCACTCATTCTCCCCGAGCCCCCCGGGCCGCGGACCGGAGAAACCGGCAGCGGTCCGCCGCTGCGGCTGCTGATCGTTGGCGACAGTTCGGCCGCCGGCGTTGGCGCGCCGACGCAACAGGCAGCTTTGGCCGGGCAACTCGTGGCCTCGCTGGCCGAAAAATACCGGGTTCGGTGGCGGCTCGTCGCCCGCACGGGGGCAACGACCCAAGGCACGCTCACCCGCATGGCGAGGGAACCTGCCGAACCGTTCGATGTCGCGGTGACGGCGCTCGGGGTCAATGACGTGACCCGGCTGGTGGCCCTGCACCGTTGGCTTGACCATCAGGCCCGGCTGCGCGCGCAGCTTGGCGCGCGGTTTGGCGTGGCCCATGTGCTGGCGTCGGGCCTGCCGCCGATGGGCGCCTTCCCCGCCCTGCCGCAGCCGCTGCGCTGGGTGCTGGGGCGCACGGCGCAGCGGTTTGACACCGCGCTGGCACGGGCCTCCGCCGGCGTGCCGGGGTGGCGCCATATCGCCTTCACCGTGGCTCTGACGCCCGACCTGATGGCCGAGGATGGCTTCCACCCCGGCCCTGCCGGCTATGCGCTCTGGGCGCAGATCATGGCGGCCGAAATCGACGCCGCCCTTTCCACGCAGGCCACGAAGCGCTAGACCCGGGTCATGCGCCCTGCCCTCGTTCTCGGCCCGGCCTTCCTTGCCGCGACG
>JANTFS010000085.1 GCA_024763335.1 Paracoccaceae bacterium
ATCATCGGCGTGGCCTCTCTGGTTGGCCCGATCCCCGTCGCCCCGGATGTGCTGCGGATCGATCTGTGGGTGATGTTCATGTCATCTCTCCTGATCGCGCCCTTCGTGTTTCTGGGTTGGCGGATGGGTCGGCGTTGGGGCATCATTTTCGTCGGCCTCTATTTGGCCTACGTCTTTTCGCTGCTGGGAGCATGACATGACGCCGGGACGGGCATTGGTGACAGGCGCCGGCGCGCGGCTGGGACGCGCCATGGCTGCCTACCTCGCCCAGCGCGGCTGGGACGTTGCCGTGCACTACTCCGGCAACGTGGCCGGCGCGCGCGACACGGTGGCGCTGTGCGATGCCCACGGCGTCCAATCGGTGGCCCTTCAGGCGGATCTTCTCAGCCAAGAGGCCACCGAGGGGTTGCTGCCACGGGCGATCGACGCGCTTGGCGGACCGCTCACCCTTCTCGTCAACAATGCCTCGATCTTCGAATACGACCGGCTCGACACCGCCACGCCCGAGAGCTGGGATCGCCATATCGGCTCTAACCTGCGCGCGCCGTTTTTCCTCGCGCAGGCCTTCGCCGACCAAGCCCCGGATCACGCCCATTGCGACGCTGGCGAACCTCTGGCCACGGGCCTGATCGTCAACATGCTCGACCAGCGTGTCTGGAAGCCGACGCCCGAATTCATGACCTACACCATCGCCAAGATGGGGCTTTGGGCCTTCACGCGGACGGCCGCGCAGGCGCTTGCGCCGCGCATACGGGTCAACGCGATCGGCCCGGGCCCGACACTGGCCGGAACCCGCCAGAGCGCCGAACACTTCGCCCGCCAGCGTGCCAACACGGTGCTCGGGCGCGGCTCGGACCCGGAGGATATCACGGCCGCGCTTGGATATCTCATCGAGGCGAAAGCGGTCACGGGCCAGATGATCGCCGTCGATGGCGGCCAGCACCTCGGATGGCAGACACCGGACATCCTCGGGCTCGAATAGCCCCGGCGGGGCTGCTCCCGCGACAACTTGTGCACCCTCGGGCCGAATTGCCGGAATCGCACATCTTTTCGTGAATGATTTCATGAGTTTACAATTTGGTAATACTTTTTTTGTTCTAAACCAATAGCTTAGACTAATGCCCAAAAAATGGGCGGCTCCGGGAAGGCAGCCGGATACAAGGGGGATTCTTGGTTCGACGCCCTCCATCCACCGAGTTATCCACAAAAACTGTGGGCAGGTTTTGTCTTGAACTCGCGCCCACAAGATTGCAGCCCGCAGCGGGAATCAGTAGGCAGAACAGATGAACACCGCGGCAGACCAAAGCCCCACAAAAGCCCCGAAACGCGGCCACCGCCTGATCGCGGACTACGTCAAGCGGCTTGACGGCTCGCCCGGTGTCTATCGCATGCTCGATGATACCGGCCGCGTGCTCTACGTCGGCAAGGCGAAGAACCTCAGGAAGCGGGTCGCAAACTATGCCAAGCCGACCGGCCACTCCGCCCGGATTGCCCGGATGATCAGCCAGACCGCCTCGATGATGTTCCTGACCACAAAGTCGGAAACCGAGGCGTTGCTGCTCGAACAGAACCTCATCAAGCAGCTCAAGCCGCATTTCAACGTGCTTCTGCGCGACGACAAGTCGTTCCCGAACATTCTTGTCACCGATCACCCTTTCCCGCAGATCCGCAAACACCGCGGCGCGAAAAAGGCAAAGGGGCACTACTATGGCCCCTTCGCCTCGGCCGATGCGGTGAACCGCACGCTCAACCAGTTACAAAAGGTCTTTCTTCTACGCAATTGCTCCGACGCGATGTTTGACAGCCGCACCCGGCCCTGCCTGCTCTACCAGATCAAGCGTTGCGCCGGCCCCTGCACGGGCAAGATCAGCGAGCCCGACTATGCAACGCTCGTTCGTGATGCCGAGCGGTTCCTCTCGGGCAAGACCACCAGGGTGCAGGCCGAGCTGGCCCGCGAGATGCAAGACGCCTCCGATGCAATGGAATTCGAACGCGCCGCGGCTCTGCGCGACCGGATCCGCGCACTGACTCAGGTGCAAAGCTCGCAAGGCATCAACCCGCGCGGGGTGGCGGAGGCCGACGTGATCGCGTTGCACATGGAAGGCGGGCAGGCCTGCGTTCAGGTCTTCTTCATCCGCGCGCACCAGAACTGGGGCAATCGCGATTTCTATCCGCGCACCGGGGCAGGTGCTGGTGAGGCCGAGGTGCTGCAAGCTTTTGTCGGCCAGTTCTATGACCAGAAAGACCCACCCCGGCTGATCCTGCTCTCCCACCCGATCGAGGACCTCGATCTCATGGCCGATGCGCTAACGCAAAAGGCTGGCCGGAAGGTCCGGATCGCGGTGCCGCTGAGGGGCGAAAAGGCCGAGCTCGTCGCCAGCGCCGCGCGCAACGCCCGCGAAAGCCTTGGGCGCAAGATGGCGGAAACCGCAACGCAGGCGCGGCTGCTCAATGGCATTGCCGAGGCCTTCGGGCTCGACCAGCCACCGCGCCGCATCGAAGTCTATGACAATTCGCACATTCAGGGCGCCCATGCCGTGGGAGCGATGATCGTGGCCGGCCCCGAGGGCTTCATGAAGAGCCAGTACCGCAAGTTCAACATCAAGGGCGACAGCTTCACGCCCGGCGACGATTTCGGCATGATGAAAGAGGTGCTCACCCGGCGGTTCAAGCGGCTCCTCAAAGAAGACCCCGACCGCGAAAGCGAAAGCTGGCCCGACCTTCTGCTCATCGACGGCGGTGCCGGGCAGGTCTCGGCCGTGAACCAGATCATGGAAGATCTCGGCGTGGAGGACATCCCGATGCTTGGCGTCGCCAAGGGCATCGACCGGGACGCCGGCAAGGAAGAGTTCCACCGCACCGGCGCACGGCCCTTTGCGCTCAAGCGCGACGACCCGGTGCTATACTTCATCCAGCGCCTGCGCGACGAGGCGCACCGCTTCGCCATCGGCACGCACCGGGCCAAACGCGCCAAGGCCATCGGCGCAACGCCGCTCGACGAAATCCCCGGGGTCGGCGCCACGCGCAAGCGCGCGTTGTTGCAGCACTTTGGATCGGCCAAGGCGGTGGCGCGCGCTTCGCTCGATGATCTCAAGGCGGTGCCGGGCATTTCCGAAGCCCTGGCGGAGACGATTCACGGCCATTTTCAGGACCATGGCTAAATGGTTTCGAATTGCCGTACGGCAATCCGATCCAAGCGGGGGGTTTCACACCCCCCGCACCCCCCGTGAGGTATTTCTCGACCAAAGAAGGACAGACGCGACGGAAACGACAGCGAGATGCGTATCAAAAAGGTGATGCGGCCGGGCTTTTCCCGCCGTGGCGAACCGGATAATGATCCCCCATGAGATGGACCCTGCCCAACATTCTCACCATCGCCCGCCTTGTCGCGGTGCCGCTGATCCCGATCATGTTTCTCTTCTTCGACCGGCCCTGGGCAGATTGGTATGCGATGGTGCTGTTCATCGTTGCCGCTATAACCGACTACCTCGACGGTTACCTCGCCCGCGCCTGGCGGCTTGAAACGCTGTTTGGCGCGGCAATGGACCCGATCGCCGACAAGGCGCTGGTGATGATCGCGCTTCTGGTGATCAATGGCTACGCCGGGCTCACCCCGTGGATCATGCTGCCCTCGGCGATCATCGTCTACCGCGAGGTGTTCGTCGCCGGCCTGCGTGAAAGCCTCGGCGCCAAGGCGCGCGCCCTCAAGGTGACGAATCTTGCCAAGTGGAAGACCACAAGCCAGATGATCGCCATCACGCTGATCTTCGCCAAGGGTGTGTTCGAGCACCACGCCCGGTTGGAGACCGCCAACGAACGCGTCGGGCTGATGAACTGGGCCGAATGGACCGGCAACATCGGCATCATCCTGCTGTGGGTGGCGGGTATCCTGACAATCATCACCGGCTGGGACTATTTCAAAAAGGCGCTGCCGTTTCTGAAGGAGGATCCCGATGCTTGATGTGCTCTATTTCGCCTGGGTTCGCGAGCGTATCGGTGAGCCGCGCGAGCGGATCGAGACCGAAGCCGCGACCGTCGCCGAGCTGGTCGACGAGCTCCGCGGCCGCGAGGCACGCTATGCCCTCGCCTTCTCAGATCTCTCAGCACTCCGCGTCGCGATTGATCAGGAGCTGGCCGAGTTCGACAGCCCGCTCGCCGGCGCGCGCGAGGTGGCCTTCTTTCCGCCGATGACGGGGGGCTGATGCGCGTCGAGGTCCAGAGCGAACCATTCGACCCCGCCACCGAACTGGCGGGTTTCGGCGCCAAGGGGGATGTTGGCGCGATCGTCACCTTCACCGGCATCGTGCGCGCCACCGGCGGGCTCACCGGCATGGAAATCGAACATTACCCCTCGATGACCGCCAAGGCGATCGAGGCCATCGCCAGCGAAGCGGTGGCACGCTGGGGGCTTGATGACTGCCTCGTGATTCACCGCTATGGCGTGCTTTCGCCGGGCGAGCAGATCATGATGGTCGCCACCGCGAGCCGCCACCGCGCCGCCGCCTTCGAGGCAGCCGAGTTCCTGATGGACTACCTGAAAAGCCGCGCACCCTTCTGGAAAAAGGAAACCGGCCCGGACGGTGCCACCTGGGTCGCGGCGAAAGACGAAGACGAAGACGCGCTCTCGCGCTGGTAGATCAGCTCAACTCGGGCCGATCACGGTGCAGCTCGTGTTGCGGGCCGAAAGACGGCGGCAGGCCAGTTCCGCCCCCTCTTGCGTCAGCCCGACGAAATTCGCGTCAAACCCCTGCGAACTGCGCCCGACCTTGCGCAGGGCTTCGCCCAGCGTCGCGAGTTCGACAAGGGCTGTTTTCAGCAGCACGCGCTCGGCCTCGTAGTGCGACGAATAACGCCCGACGTTGATCCCCCAATGGTGGCCACCCGAGGTCGACATGCGGGTGACGATCTCCGGTGCGGCCGCCGGTGCCTGCGTGCCATGCGCCACCGACGCCAGTATGATCGCCTCGGGGCGCGGCTCGGGCGCTGGCGCCGTGCGCGGCGCGGTTGCGGTTGCCGCGACTAGATTCGGGTCATTATCGGGGGCGGGGACGGGCGCCGGGACGGGTGCGGGCTCCGGGGCCTGCGCCGTCACGAGATCTTCAACAACGGCTTCGACACCGGCCTCGATCGCGACCACGATCTCCTCCGGCGGCGGGGCCGGCAGCGGCCGCGGCCTGGGCCTGATCGATCGCGTTGGCGCCACGACGACGCGGATTACCTTGCCTGCGGTATGCGGCGCGGTGCCGCCGGCAGCCACCACGACAGGTGCGGCGCTACCCCCCGGCCCCTGGTAGGCCGGCTTGCCCGGCGGCCGCACTGCGACGCGCGTCGGCGCCTCGCGGAACCCGAGATCAAGGAGTTCGGCCACACGCTTGTTGCGCGATGCTGTCGACTGCCCGCCGAACACCGTCGCGATGATCCGCTCGCTCCCACGTTCGGCAGAGGCAACAAGGTTGAAACCCGCAGCCCGTGTGTAGCCCGTCTTGATGCCATCCGCCCCACGGTAGGAATTGAGAAACCGGGTGTTGGTATTCGCCACTTCGCGCACGCCGGCATCGGCCGTGCGGCGTGCGAACAAGTTGTAATATTCCGGATAGTCGTAAAACAGGTGCCGGCCGAGATTGGTCATGTCACGCGCTGTCGACACATGGCCCGCCACGGTGAGCCCGTGGGCGTTCTTGAAATGGCTCCGCGTCATTCCCAGCGCCTTCGCGGTCCGGTTCATCCGTTGCGCAAAGGCCGCCTCCGACCCCGCGATCGCTTCGGCAATGGCGGTAGCCGCATCATTGGCCGATTTCACCGCCGCCGCCCGGATGAGATAGCGCAGCTTGATCCGCTGGCCCGCGCGCAAGCCAAGTTTCGAGGGCGGTTCTGCCGCGGCGTTGGCCGAAACCGTCACCATCGTGTCGAGACTGATTTCCCCGTGCTCGATCGCCTCGAAGGCAATGTAGAGCGTCATCATCTTGGTCAGCGAGGCTGGATAGAGCTGGGTATCGGCATTGCGCGAATGGATGACCTTGCCGTTGCGCATGTCCATGACCATGGCCGCATAAGGCGCAGCCACGGCGCCAAGGCCGACGAACACCACCGCCAGCGACAATAAAAAAATTCGGGCAAACTGCCCCGGACGCGCTTTCACGTCTACACCTGTCTCTGCCTCGTCCCGGCGGATCTTCATGTCCGTCCGGGTTGTTGTTACGTCGAGACTATCAGAAAGACCAATTCCGGAAAACACCCAAATTTCAAAGTCTTTGCAATGAGTGGTGATTTGCCGCGGGAAGATGTTGCGGGGTGGCGGCCCACCTGCACTACATCATTGATTGTGGCAACACTGTGGCGAAGATCACCCGATCTGCCCGACCACCCCGATCAGAGTCTCGAGCCCGTTGATCTGTGCAAAACGCGGGTGGCCAAGGGGCGGTTCGGCGTGTTCGAGCGCCCAGGTCAGGTCATGCGGCACATACACACCCCAGCTCCCCGCCTCCAGCGCCGGCAGCACATCAGATTTCAGCGAATTGCCGACCATCATTGCCGCCTCGGGGCCGGTTCCATGGCGCGCGAAAGCGGAACGGTAGACCCCCGGCGTCTTGTCGGACACGATCTCAACCGCGTCGAACAGATCACCAAGCGACGATTGGGCGAGCTTGCGCTCCTGGTCCAGAAGATCGCCCTTGGTGATCATCACCAGCGTATAGTCGTCGGCAAGCGCTTCCACCGTGGCACGCACCTGCGGCAGCAGTTCGATCGGGTGAGCCAGCATCTCCTGTCCGGATTCGATCAACTCGCGGATCACCCGCGCGGGCACCCGCTCGCCTGTGACCTCGATTGCCGTCTCGATCATCGACAAAACGAATCCCTTGATGCCAAACCCATAATGGCCAAGGTTGCGCCGTTCCGCCGCTTCGAGCCGTTCGGCAAGGTGATCAGGGTCGGCATAGTCCGTCAGGAGCGCCGCGAATCGCGCTTGCGTCATCTGGAAAAACGCCTCGTTCTGCCAGAGCGTATCATCGGCATCGAAGCCGATGGTGGTCAGTTTTTTCGCCATTGCCGCCTCACCATTCACGCCGATGTCAGCCGGGCCTTTTTCCTGCCAAGGTTTCTGGCTATATAGTCCGTTCTGAATACGTCTCAATTGAGCATCTGAGAGGATCATCGTGTCGAAAGACCGGATCAACCCGTTTTTGATGGCTGGGGACGACGGCGACACCGGTGTTGCCGTCCAGACCAAGACGCGCACCAAACGCCCGCCGATGTACAAGGTGTTGCTGCTGAATGACGATTTCACGCCGATGGAATTCGTCGTCATGATTCTCGAGCGGTTCTTCGGCATGAACCACGCTCAGGCGTTCGAGCTCATGCTGATGGTTCACAAGAAAGGCCTCGCCGTGGTTGGCGTGTTTTCCTACGAGATCGCCGAAACCAAGGTCACACAGGTGATGGAGATGGCCCGCCAGCATCAACACCCGTTGCAATGCACGATGGAGAAGGAGTAGCGCGCGCACTGCGCTGCCTCTCGCCATGACCGTCTCCCGACTCACCCTTGCGTTGACCAACGGCACGCTGACCCTGCCCGAGGGTCGCGTCGCCGTATTCGCGCCACCGAAAGGTTATGACCTTTCGGCCCTGCCGCCGGACCGTGTCACGATCGTGAGCCACTTCGCCCCCGACGCGACGTTTTGGCGGTCCGGCGGCTACGAGGTGGTGCGTGAAGCTCCGCCGGCCAGCGCTGCGCTCGTCGTCCTGCCCCGCGTCAAAGACGCGGCCCGGGCGTTGATCGCCGTAGCCGCCGCCATGGCGCCGCTCGTGATCGTCGATGGCAAGAAGCATGACGGGATCGATTCGGTGCTGAAGGCAGTCAAGGGCCGCTCGGTGCCGGGCGGCGTGATCGCCAAGGCCCATGGCAAACTGTTCTGGTTCGCCGGGGGCGATTTCTCCGACTGGGTTGCCGCCGACCGCGAGGTCGACGGTTACGTCACCCGCCCGGGCGTCTTCTCGGCCGACGCGCCGGACAAGGGCTCGCTGGCGCTGGTGGCTGTGCTGCCTCCGCTCAAGGGCCGGGTCGCCGATCTCGGCGCCGGCTGGGGTTTCCTCGCGCGCCATATCCTCGCCTCCGAGGCCGTGACACAGCTCGATCTCATCGAGGCCGACGCCGTCGCGCTCGACTGTGCCCGCCGCAACGTTACTGACCCGCGCGCCACCTTCCATTGGGCCGACGCCACCACCTTCGCGCCCGCCGAGCCCTATGACGTTGTCGTGTCGAACCCGCCCTTCCACGTTTCGCGCGCCGGCAATCCCGATCTCGGGCGCGCGTTCATTGCCACCGCACGGCGCCTGCTCAAGCCCAATGGCAGCTTCTGGATGGTGGC
This sequence comes from Paracoccaceae bacterium, assembly GCA_024763335.1. Taxonomy (GTDB): domain Bacteria; phylum Pseudomonadota; class Alphaproteobacteria; order Rhodobacterales; family Rhodobacteraceae; genus Sinisalibacter. The sequence goes on from JANTFS010000085.1 coordinate 8,367, forward strand.
CAACCGCCACCTTCCCTATGAAGACGCGCTTGGCGAGGCGTTCCACCATGTCGAAGAGCTTGGCGGCACGCCGGGCTTCAAGGTTATTCATGCGTCACGCCCGTATCGCGCCCGGAGTTGAACCGGGCTAGGCTGGCCGAAAGGAATCAGGAACGGCTCATGTCCTTCTCCATTTCAGGCAAGACCGCCATCGTCACCGGCGCCGCCAACGGCGTCGGACTTGCCATCGCCCGCCATTTTGCCGAGCAGGGCGCCAATGTGGTCTGTGCCGACATCGACGAGGCCAAACTGATCGATGAATTCGGTCCCAACCCCGAAAACGACGACGGTGAGTCGGGCGACGAGGCCGAGGCGCGCAACATTCGCGTCTTCGCTGGCGATCTGCGCAAGAAACTCACGGTCAAGAACCTGCTGTCGGCCACGGTCGACGCCTTCGACCGTGTCGACATTCTCATCAATGCCTCCCGCCAAATGCGCACCTCTGACCCGCTCAACCTGTCCGACGACACGGTCGAAACCCTGCTTGACCAGAATTTGATGACAGCCCTTCGGCTGTCGCAGGCGGTTGCCAAGCGGATGATCCGGCAGGGTGATGACCTGCCGGAAGACAGCGACTTGCCGCTTGGGGCCATCGTCAACCTTTCGTCCATCGCGGCCACCCGCACGCAACCGGGCTTGATGGCCTTTTCCATCGCCGCCGCGGCGCTCGAGCAGATGACCCGGGCGCTGGCGGTGGCTCTCGCTCCGCATCGCATCCGTGTCAACGCCGTCAGTTTCGGTTCGGTGATGAGCGCAAGCCTGCGCGATGCCTTGCGAGAGCAGACGGACATGCGGGAGATGATCATCGACGGCACGCCGCTCGGCCGTATCGCAAGCGCAAACGAGGTGGCTGAAACCGCTCGGTTCCTCGCCTCCGAGGGCGCCGCTTTCATGACCGGCCAGATCCTCACTGTCGACGGCGGACGCACCTTGGTCGATTCCGTCGGCGCCCCGGCTCACTGAGCCCCGCCGCTACTCGGGAAATTGCACCGCGCATTGCGCAATCGACGCTGTCAGCCGCGCGCGTTCCGAGTCCAGCGCATCGAGCTTCGCCTGTTCGGCCACGCGATTGATCGGGCGTTTGTCAAACATCGGCTCGCCATCCTCCACGGTGCACAGGCTGACAAAGCCCGATGGCCGCACGCAATGGTGCAAGCCGATCTCCGAGCTTGCCGGAACCAGGCGAAAGCCGCGCTGCAAGGTTTCCCGCGTGTCGCGGAGTTCGGCCTCCACCGTGCGCAGATCGGCGCGAAAAGGTGCCTCGCACTGCTGGCGCGGGGTCAGTTCACAGCCCGCCGCAACCAGCGGCACGACGAGAACGGCAAGTGCAATCGGGCGCATCGGAATTCTCCTTCCGGTCTTACTCTACCGCCGTTGCCGCCAAGGTGAAATCACCCTTTTCCCCCTTGGCCCTTTCCTGTTAGCCATCACCATGCCCGCAGGGAGACTGACATGACCGATATGATGACAGATGAGAAAGCCCGCGCCTCCGCGTGGTTCCGCCAACTCCGCGACGACATCGTCGCAACTTTCGAAACGCTGGAAGACAGCCAAACCACCGGCCCCTTCGCCGACGTGGCGGCCGGCCGCTTTGAGGTGACAGAGACCACACGCGCTTCCGACGATGGCTCTGATGCCGGCGGCGGCTTGATGAGCGTGATGCGCGGCGGGCGCGTGTTCGAGAAGGTCGGCGTGAATGTCTCCACCGTCTACGGCTCTCTCGGCGAGGCTGCGCAAAAGGCCATGGCGGCGCGCGGCGTGCCCGGCATCGAGGCCGATCCGCGCTTCTGGGCCTCAGGAATTTCGCTCGTCGCCCATATGCAAAACCCGCACACCCCTGCCGTGCACATGAACACGCGCATGTTCTGGACGCCGAATGCCTGGTGGTTCGGTGGCGGCGCCGATCTCAACCCCTGCATCGAGTATGACGAAGACACGGCCCATTTCCACGCCGAGATGAAAAAGGCCTGCGACGCCCATGATCCAAGCTACTACGACCGCTTCAAGGCCTGGGCCGACGAGTATTTCTTCGTCCCTCACCGCGGCCGGGCGCGTGGCGTCGGCGGCATCTTCTACGACGATCTCAACACCGGCGACTGGGAAGCTGATTTCGCCTTTACCCAGGATGTCGGCCGCGCCTTCCTGCCGGCCTTCGTGCCCGTCACCGAGCGCCGCATGCAAACGCCCTGGACCGAGGCCGACAAGGACACCCAGCTCATCCACCGCGGGCTCTATGCCGAATACAATCTCGTCTACGACCGCGGCACCAAGTTCGGCCTGGCCACCGGGCACGACGCCAATGCCGTTCTCATGAGCCTGCCGCCGCTGGCCAAATGGGTCTAGGCCCCGGCGATACCATCCGCGTTGAAGACCGGATGCAATCGGGCTACGCCTACGTGCTGGAAGCGCCGATCGGACAGGATTTTGCCGCCGGGTTCTGCCCGCACTATACACCTGCAGAGATGCTCGCGATGGGCGTCTTCGAGGGCAAGTACATCAACGATTGCAGGGGCGAATTCCCCTCCGCGTGGTATGAGGGCGCGCGCCTGCGTGAAGCCCCCGATCCCAGCGTGAATTTCTTCGGCGTCAAGAGCCGTCAGCCCCTGTCGGTATGGCGCCAGAAAGGCTGGATCGTCGGACCCGACCCACGCGGCTGGTTCCAATGGTATTGTCGCTACTTCCTGGGCCGCCGCCTCCCGGAAACGGACGTCAGGCAAATCCAACGCTGGAGGGCCTTTGCCCGCCACACGGGCCAGCTGCGGGCCAACTGCATGGCCGGCGATCTGTCCTGCCGTCCGCGACAACGACAGGGGCTCCTGCAATGGTCCCACGACGCGATGATTTGACCGGGCCAGAGTCACCCGCAAAGCAGCCCTCGTTACCAGCGCAGCCCGGGCGATCCGGTCGCCGCCCTTGCTCCCATCACCCCTTCATCTTTCCTCAAATATCCCGGGGGGGTCCGGGGGGCAGCGCCCCCCGGTTGGTCGTCCGCGCCAGCGGGCGAAACCGCTCAGACGCGGCGCACCGCATCAATCATCAACTGCACGTTCTCCGGGTCGGCGTCCGGCGTGATGCCGTGACCCAGATTAAAGATATGCGGGCCACCTCGAAACGCCTCAACAACGCGCCGGGTG
>JANTFS010000086.1 GCA_024763335.1 Paracoccaceae bacterium
TCATCGGATCAAGCGAAGCGATCGGCTCGTCCGCGAGGATGATCTTGGGGTCCTGCATCAGCGCACGCGCGATGGCGACGCGCTGCTGCTGGCCGCCCGAAAGCGCTTCGGCGCGCTTCGCCGCGTGGTCGGCAATGCCGAGCCTTTCGAGGATGTCGATCGCCTTGTGAATGTCGGCGCGCGGGAACAGGTTGAACAGCGTGGCCAGCGTCGAGCGGCGCCCGAGCGTGCCGTGCAGCACATTGGAGACCACATCCATGCGCGGCACCAGGTTGAACTGCTGGAAGATCATCGCACAGTCCGACTGCCACTGGCGGCGCGCCCGGCCGGTGAGGTCCAGCACGTTGCGCCCCTCGTAGGCCAGCACGCCCTTGGTCGCGTCGGTGAGCCGGTTCATCATCCGCAGAAAGGTTGACTTGCCGGCGCCGGAGGCGCCGATGATGCCGATCATCATCGGCCGGTCGACGGTAAACGACACCTTGTCGACGGCAGTGTTTTCGCCAAACCGCTTGGATAGTTCTTCAACAACGAGCATCAAAGCCCCCCGATTGCTTCGGGCGGACATGACCCGGATTCGGTCACCCTTGCGTGACGTTTTCCCAAAAGTTTTGTGACGCATCGGCCGTCACCCGCACCGGGTTCGACCACGCCCGCTTGCCCGCGCCATCGACCACGGTCACCCTGAGCCAGTCGGCGCCGCGAAAACGGGTGAGCGGAACCGAGGTGCGGGTCATCGACGCCCCATGGACCGCGAGCGCCGCCTGCCCCGGCCCCTGCACGATCACCGAAGCGACGGCAGAGCTTTCGACGAAAACCTCGCCCGGGCGGATTTCCACGTTCTTCAGTTCGGGCCCCTGCGACGAGTAGAAATCGCCCCTTTTGAGGGCTTCGAGCAGGAGCTCGGGCTCGTTCGCCTCGGCCTTCACCATCGTCCAGCCGCCGAAATGGTCGGGCTCGGTGAAATGGGCGTCATCGGTGGCGATCAGGCTGAGGTCACGCCAGTCCGAGAGCAACAAATCGAGCACATGCCCGCCCCCTTCCCGGTCGCAGCCGATGGCGCAACCGTGGTTGTAGATCTCGACCGAATGCGCCGCCTCGATCGAGCGGGCGTCGGCCAGGGTGAGCCCGGACCAATGCGGGTGGGCGATGGCGACGAAAGCGCCGGCGTCCCGCGCGCGCTGCGCCAACTGCGGGCCAGTCTCCTGGCCGTCGACAGGGACGAAATCGGGCGAATGGGAGGGCATGAAATCCTCCGGCAGGCCGACCGCCAGGATATGCCAGAGCTCGCCATTCTCCATCGCGCCGGAATGCAACTCGGCCCCGAGAATGGTGGTAAAACTGTTCGACCGGTAAGGCTTCGTGTCCGCGATCGGGTAGTCGTAGCGGCCAACGAAATGATCGGTGATGGCGAGGAAATCGTAACCCTCGGCGGCGTAACGACGGCAGACCTCCGCCACGCTCAAGCATCCATCGGAAAGATCGGAATGGGTGTGCAGGTTGCCACGCCAGAAGCGGCCGGGCGCGGAGAAAGCGGTGAGTTGCATGCGTGTCTCCCTCGGTGTCGCCTTCCAACTACCGCCGACAGGCAATGGATTTGTGACAGAACTGTCGTCTTGGTCTGATATCCGCACCACAACCGAAGGAGCACCGACATGGGCCTCGAAAAACTTGGCCAACTCCTGGTCGCGCGCGATTGGGCCGGGGCCGAAGCCCTGATAGCCCCCCTTGCCGCCCGGCCGGACGCGCATCCGTCGCTCGTCTACAACTGGGGCAAGGTGTTGATGGAGCTTGACCGGCCGGGCGAGGCTGCGCGGGCTTTGCGCCGCGTCGTGGCCGCCGATCCGACCCACGTGAACGGCTGGTTCGAACTCGGGCGCGCCGCAGTGCTGCGCGAAGACTACGAGACGGCCTATCACGCCTTCGAACAGGCACACCTCATTGACCCGGACGACACCGACGCCACGCGCAACTTCGCCCGCGTGTCGCTCCGCCTTGGGTATTGGGACGAAGCCCGGGAGGCGTGGCGCGCGCTGATGCCGGATCAGGAAGTCGAGATCGCCCTCTACCGCGTCGCCGCCGAGACCCGGGCTGACGACGCCGCCCAGCGCCGGGCCGCCTTGCTCGAGAAACATCCGAACCGGCAAGCGGTGGTCACGGCGCTGGTGCGGACGTCGAAAGGCGCAGTTCCATTCGACCTTCGCGACCGGGCCATCTCGTCAACCTGAGGCTCCTTGCCTTCGCCAACGCGGAACCCGGATCAATGGTCCTTTTCGAAGCGGCCGGTGTCATCGACCGCGGCTCGCAGACCAACCCGGTCAAGCGTCGAGAAGGGCAGTGCTGAAAACGCGTCGATCCGCCGGGCGGGCGCACCGTAGGGTCTTTGGAAGGCGAGCGCCTTCTCGGCGTCCGTTCCGGTCGCTTTCACAGGATCGGGCAGCCCCCAATGGCCGTTGATCGGCTGTCCCTCCCAAGCCGGGCATTCCTCGTTTGCCGCCTGGTCGCAGACAGTGAAAACGAAATCCATGCGAGGTGCCTCCGGGCCCGAGAACTCGCCGACAGGTTTCGACCGGAGTGCCGAAATGTCGTGTCCTTTCTTGCGCAAGTGTTCGAGCGCGAACGGGTTCGGGGCTGCGGCCGGTTTGATCCCCGCGGAATAGACCGTGAAGAGGCCTTGACCGCGATCGCGCAGCAGCACCTCTCCATGCTCGCCATGAACGCGATCACTGCGGTCGAGGCAAGGGCGGGGAACAGGTAGGGCAGCGTGAGCCGGCGAAACACCCGCCAGGGCGCTGCGCCGAGGTCGCGTGCGGCCTCGATCTGGTTGCGGTCGAGCGTCGCCATCACGTTGAACATCGGGAAGACCATGAACAGCACGTAGGTGTAGACGACCACCACGAAGACGGTGAGCGGGCTGCGCTTGAGCTGGATCGGGTCGTCGGTGATGAGGTCGGAATAGTCCGCGTTCTCGTTCAGGAACTCGACGAGCTGGTTCTCGTAGCCGACGATGATCGGCCGCGCGCCCATGGTCCACCATGCCCTTATTTTTCTGGTCTTTTGGCCACTTCCGGGAGCACTTACGGGCTGCCACTATTCATGCAAGTAATTGACATGGATAGCGTTTGCGGGTGTGGCCTGCATCCCTGAAGACCACATTTCTTGACCGGCCGCGTTCGCGGCCTGCACCTCTCTGGACCGCGAACGCCACCCCCTATGGTGCAAGCTGCGACCGGCAGTCGATCCTAGTGCGCTTGTCGCCGACTCAAAGTGCTCAACCCCAGATCGTCGAGGATCGCGTAGATCGCCGGCAGAACGAACAGCACGACGAGGCTGGCGGCGAGCAGACCGAAGACAAGGCTCACCACCAGCGGGATCAGGATCTGGGCCTGAAGACTGGTTTCGGTAAGAATCGGCAGCAGTCCGGCCGTCGTGGTCATCGTCGTCAGAAAGATCGCGCGAAAGCGGGCCCTTGCAGCCTGCGCAGCGGCGATCGCCACCGAATGCGCCTGCGCCGCTTCGTGTTTGACGAAATCGACCAACAGGATCGAGTTGTTCACCACCACGCCCGCCAACGCCACGAAGCCGAGCATGCTTGGCATCGAAAAATCCAGCCCCATTGCCATATGTCCGAAAATTGTGCCGACGAGCGAGAACGGGATGACCAGCATGACGACGATCGGCTCGATATAGGAGCGAAACAGGAAACTGAGCAGGAGAAACACGCCGATCAGCCCGATCAGGAAGCCCTTCAGCATGGATTTCTGGGTTTTCGCGGCCTCCGCGCGTTGACCTTCGACTTCCAGCTCAAGCCCGGGGTGACGCTCAAGCAAATCCGGCACAAAGCGCGCCAGCGTATCGCCGACGATGGCGTTGGCATTAGCGACGCGGGTGTCGATCGAGCCCTGCACGGTGACGGTGCGCCTGCCGTTCTCACGGTTGATGCGGCTGACGCCCCGCCCGGTTTCGACCTCGGCCACGACGCTCACGGGGATCGTCGTTCCATCGGCGCGGGTGACCATGAAATTGTCGAACCCGGCGAAACTGCCCTGATCTTCGGGAGCGAACTGGGCCGTCACGTCGATCACCCGTCCCGCCACCTGCATTTCGCTGATCGTGGTGCCGAAATAGGCCGCGCGCAGTTGGTCCGCGACCATTGCCGCGCTAACCCCCATCGGTCCGGCGGCATCGGTCAGAGTGATCTGGAGCTCGCGTTTGCCCGGGCGCAGGTCGTCCAGCACCGAGGTCACGCCGTCGTACTGCCAGATCCAGTTCTGCAACTCGACAGAAGCCTGTTTGAGCGTATCGAGCGCATCGCCCCTGAGCCGCATGTCGATGGCGATCCCGGCGGGCCCGATGGTGCTTTCGGCATATTTCAGGCTGATCACATCGGGAACCGGACCTACGGCCTCGCGCCAGGCCTGCATGATCGGATCGGGCCGGATCGTGCGCAGCGACGAGGGCAGGAGATCGACGCTCACCGTGGCGACATGGGCGCCGCTTTCGAACGCATCGCGGTTCAACCCGTAGTAGACTGACACGTGCCGGATCAGGTCGGCGCCCCCTGGTTGCTCGGGCGCGTAGGCCGCATTGACCTCGTCCAGCCCCGCCTCAAGCCGCGCGACGATCGCTTCGGTTCGCGTGCGCGGCGTGCCCTGCGGCAGCAGCACGCGTGCGACGATCGTGTCGCCGTCCAACTCGGGAAAAGCGGTGAATTTCAGGAAACCGGCTGCGATCATGCTGACCGAAACGAGGAGCAAAGCTATCGCCAACCCGGCAACCGCATACCGCCAGCGGATCGTCAGATCGACCAGCGGGCCGACCAAACGTTCACGGGTGTATTCGACGGCCGCTTCAACCCGGCCGCGAAACCCCGTTTCCTTGCGCAGGGTTTCGAGGCTGTGGATCAGGTGATGTGGCAGGATCAGGAAGGCCTCGATCAGCGAGACCGTCAGCACGAACAGCATCACCGCAGGCACCACGCGCAAGACCGCGCCAAGATCGCCTTTCAGGAAGGCCAGCGAGCCAAAAATCATCGCCGTGGTCCCGAATGAGGCAAGCACGTTCGGAAGAACCTGCCGGGTACCTTCGACCGCCGCCTCCATCGCGCTTTTGCCCTTTTCGCGCAAACGGGCGATGTTTTCAGCGATCACGATGGCATCATCCATCACCAACCCGATAACGATGAGCAGCCCGATCGTCGTCATCAGGTTCAGCGAATATCCAACCAGCCCCATCATGGCGATACCGCCCATGAACGAGACCGGCAGCCCCATCGTGACCCAAAACGAGAACCGTAAGCCGAAGAACAGCCACAGCACCGCAAAGACCAGCGCCAACCCCTGCAGCCCATTGATCAACACCAGCATGAGCCGTTCGCGCACCACCGAGGCACCGTCGGTGGTGATCTCCATCACCACGCCCGGCGGTGCCTTGGCACGCTCGACCTCGAGAAAGGCATTTACCGCGTCGATCACGCCCAAGCTGTCGTCGGCGCGGGTCTTGGAGATATCCAGAATCGCGGCGGGCTTGCCGTCGAACCAGATGGCATCATCGTCGGTGGCGAAGCCCTCGCGGATCTCGGCGAGATCGCCCAGCCTCAATTGTCCGCCTTCCGGCGTGGAGCGGACGATCAGGGCGGCCAATTCGTCGATGCTCCGGCGTTCCTCAGCCACCCGGATGAGCAGGCTCTCGGACGGGGTTTCGAGAGACCCGACCGGCATGTCCACGCTTCCGGCCCCCACCAGGCGGGCGACATCGGAGACCGAAATGCCGAATTGCTGCAAGACGAGCGGCTTCAGCTCGATCTGGAACTCGAAGCTCGAAAATCCACGGATATCAACTTTGGGGATGGCACCGGACCGCAGCATGCGCAGCCGGACGTCTTCTGCATAATCTTCGAGATGGGGACGTGAAACCGGCCCCGTGATCGCGACGGAGGCGACAAAATCGGTCAGGCCGAGCGCCTTGACCTGCGGGCTTTCGGCCCGATCGGGAAAGTCCGATATCGCGTCGATCTCGGATTTCACATCGGCCACGAAGGCCGAAAAATCCCCGCCCTCCCGTATTCTCACAACGGCACGGGCCGATCCTTCGCGCGCTTCGCAGGATTGCCGGTCGATCCCGGTCACGGCATCCAGCGCGTTTTCGATGCGCTCGCAGATTGCGCTTTCGACATCTTCGGGCCGCGCGCCCGGATAGGGCACCGTTACCTCGACTTCGCTCGGCGCGGCACGCGGAAAGGTCTCGCGCAGGAGGTTGGGGGTCACGAACAGGCCCGCCACCAGAAACAGGATCATGAGCAGATTGGCGATGGTCGGATGACCGGTGAAAAACCTGATCATTGCGCCTGCCCCGTGGTGGCGGCGAGGCTGGCCATCAACGCCGTGTCCTCGACCACCGAAAGCAGCATGCCCGCGATCAGCGGGCCGGGGTCGCTCACGATCACACGCGCGCCTTGCGCCAGCCCTTCGGTCAGGACAACGATGTCATCTTGAACCAGCTCCGGCACAACCGGAACGGTCATCAGCCGGTCGTCCTGATCGGCGACGAGAACCTGGCCGGCACGCAGGGCCTGGCGGGGGACGATGATGCCGGTGATGGGCGACGCGGACAGGGTTGCCTCGACGAACATTCCCTTTGTCAGCGGCGGGCGTTCGCCGGGCCGGGCGCCGGTATAGGCGCCCTCGACTTGCAGGATGACGCCGATCATGCCGGTCTTGGGATCGACGGATGCACTGATCCGATCGACCGATGCCGGCCAGGTGATACTGTCCCCCCCGAGCGACAGCGTCACCTCGGCATTCAACGACAGCCCGCGCAGCACCTCGGTCATCAAAGCCGGGTCCGTCGCGAACAGCGCCGCGTCCGGGTCTGTCGCTCGCAGGAGATTGCGCAGCGCCGCAACCGAGACCTGCGCCTCAACCTCGGCCATCTCGATCCCGTCGAGAACCGCCGTGGTCTGACCGACGCGGACAAACTGGCCAGGCTCAACCGAAACCGAGGCGACCCGGGCCGCGAAGGGCAAGGTCAGTTCGGTGCGCCGGAGATTCAACTCGGCGGTTTCGAGGTTTGCCCGATAAACGGCGATCTGCTCGAGCTGCACATCTCGCTGGCTGGGCAGGAGCGACAGCGCGCTCTCGATCGACAGCACTTTTTGATGCTGGGCAAGATGCGCCGCTCGCGTGGCGTCGAGGCTTCTTTGCGAGATGGTGCCACCGGCAAACAGGGCCTCGGCCCGCTCCAGATCCGCCGCTTTCAAAGCCAGCGCCTCCTGCTCAAGCGCCAGCGCCGCGGCCTGGTTCCTTTCGGAAATCGCCATTTCATCCAGCTTCGCCTCGGCGGCACGGATATTTGCACGGGCTTGAGCAATGGCAAGGGTGTAATCCTCGGGCGACAGCCGCAAAAGCACCGCCCCGGCGGGAAGAATGCCCCCCTTGGACAGCTCCGGATTCACATAGTCGACGCTCCCCGCCACCTGCGCGATCGCTTCGAAGCTGCGTGCCGGAGAAACCAGCCCGAATCCCGTCACGCTTGGCGCCACCGGTTGGTTTTCGGCAACGATCACGCGCACAACCGTCGCCCGTTCGGCAATCTCGACCCGTGCCGGCGGCGGGCTGTTGGAAACCAGATAGCCCAGAATCCCCGCGCCGATGGCGGCGATCGGCAAAGTGATCAGAAAAAGCCTGAGAATGTTCTTCATACCTGTTCTCCTCGCCGGGCAAAGGCGGAAAGTTGCAAATCAAGAAGCCTGTCCGTGTCTTTCAGAAGAACCGACGGGTCACGTGTGATCAGGAGGCGCAGCACAAGGCTCTGAACAACGCCCAGGATCAGGGTGGATATGTCCTGCGTCGCGATGTCGTCGCGAAAATCTCCGCCTGTCTGTGCTTCGGCGATCGCGGCAGATATCGCGCCGAAATACCGCGTCATGCTGGCCCGTAGACCGCTTTGGAGGACCTGCGCGCCTTTTTCCGGACGAGCAACCATGACCACCGGCAGGCCCGGCGTTTCCTGCACCAGCTGAAGATGCCCGATGACCAGACGCCGCAACCGGTCGACGTGACCGGTGGCCTCCGCCTCGGCCGTGTCGATGTTGCCGTCGATCCGGCCGGCAAGGTGTTCGTTGATTGATTTCCACAGATCCTCTTTTGCGGGGAAATGTTTGTAGATCGCCGGCTGGGTCAGGCCGAGCCGTTCGGCGATCCGGCTGGTTGTCACCCGGTCGGGGCCCAGCTCGAAGGCCAGCGCAAGCGTTGCCTGCCGGATATCGGCCCGCCGGTCTTCGGCGGATTTGCGTTCACTCATGCTTCATCCCCTTGCCGGCAAGCGCCAGCGCGATCACTGCCCAGAGGCCAACCCGCAAAGTCAGCGCGCCGACGGTTCGCATCTCGAACGCCACGCCGCGCATCACCTGGGCTGCAAAGACCAAAGCCACCAGTGCGGTGGCCCCGGCAATGAACCAGGAGAGGCCGGCGGCCCACCGCTGGTTCAACCAGATCCCGATCCCCGCCATCACGTACAGGAACCCGGCCAGAAAGTTGAACCAGACCACGAAACCCAGGTAGTCACCCGCCATCTCCCGAACATTGAACGGCCCGAACAACACACCGCCCCCGGACAGGATCGTCATGCCGCCAAAGAAAAGCGCGACGATCGCAACGGGCTTCAGCCAGCTTTGCGCCCTTGCCTCCTGATCCTCAAAGCCGCCCAATAGCGTGCCCCTTTTGCGATGGTCGCGACCCGGAACCCGTTCGAATCGGGGTTATAAAAAAATAACCGATTGTTTTTGAGCATTTTCTTTGGAGAGACACAAGGGGCAATGCCGCCGCAGGTTCTGTCGGTCCCGGTGTGCTTTTTCGGAGCGCCCCGAAGCACTTGGGGCAATGCGCCCGTCCTTGTCGGCTGACATCAAAGCGGCACGACCGAGGCGGAGGCCACCGGTCCCGGCGCCCGGTTGACCCGTGCCGGCGTGATACCGAGGCCGGGCGGACCGCCGAACGACCGGCAGCGATCCACCGCCAGCCGCGAGACATCGCGCAACCGGTTGACTTCGCCTCCCGCACGGTGAACCGTTCGGGCCATGGGAGATATGATCGGATGATCCTTCGGGGCCCTGCCCTTGCCTGGGCGCGCCAGTTTGCGGCCGGCGCCGGGCTGGCCTGTCTGGCGAGCGGCCTGTGGGCGCAGACCGACGACCGCGTTGCCGCGGCCGAGGCGGCCGAAACGCGGCTCGATTTTCGCGCGGCCTATGAGCTGCTTGGTCAGGCGATCCGGTCTGATCCCGCCGCTGCGCAGGCCTATATCGCGCGCGCAGGCCTGCATGAGAAACTCGGCCGCACCGCCTTGGCGCTGGCCGATCTCGCCCGGGCCGGGGCGGCTGCGCCGGACGATCCGCAGGCCTATGTGCTGGCCGGGCAGATCCTCCGACGCCACGGCGCGCCCCGCCAGGCCATCGCCGCGTTCGACGAGGCGCTCGCCCGCAACCCCGACCATCTTCCCGCCCTCGCCGGCCGGGCGGGGGCCAATGCCGATGCCGGGCTTGCCGGAGCCGCGCTGGCCGACTACGCGCGGGCCCTCGCGCTGGCCCCCGGCGACGCCACCCTCACCGCAGAGCGAGAGGCCCTGCGCACGGCGCAAAACGCCCGCCGGGTTGCGCAGATCAGCTACGATCCCGCCGCGCTCATGGCGCCGGAGTTCCGCATCGAGGAAGGCGTGGCGCAAGCCCCGCATCACCTCGTCATCATCGAGGCCGGGAGCGATCTTGCCCCTCTGTCTCGCGGCCCGCAGGAGGCCGCGCTCGCAGCTGCGCTGGAGGCCGGTCGGCTCCGGGTCACGCGGATGTTCACCTATACCGGGCAAGATGCCGCCATCTGGGCCAATCTCGCGCTGATCTGCGGCGGCGCCGAGGGCTACCACGCGCTCCATCCGCAATTGGCCGGCGAAGCAGGGCGCTTCGCCATCGCCGCCATCGACAAGGCGGGCGATCTTGCGCCGCTGCGAGCGCTCGTCTCCGAGGCCTATGTCAAGGCAGGCCTGCCCGGCGATCTCGTCGAAACCTGCGCGTTCAGCCGGGTGCGGGCGGTGCGCTACCTCGCCAACTGGAGCGAAACGCGCGATGGGTTCGCGTGGAAGGGCGTCGATGTCTACGATCACTGGCCGGTCTATGTCTGGGACGACACGCCTCGCACGGCCGAGGCCGTCGCCGCGCAGCTTGCAGCCCTGGCGACGCCGGACGCAGCCCCGCCGGAGCAGATGACGCCGGCGACCATGGCCCAGGTCGAGCCCGCGCCCGGTCCGGCCCCGGTGGTGGCAGATGACGCCGCGGCACGATTGGAGCGCGCCCCGCAGCCGGAGCCGGATCAGCCGGAACCGGCGGCAGATGCCCAACCGCCCGGCGCCGACAGCCCACCCCCGGATGCCCAGGCGCCCGACCCGCAGGTGCAGGATGAGACCGACCGGCAAGCCACCCTCCCATTGGACGCGGACCAGCCGGAGCCAGCCGCAGACACGGCGCCCGCGCTTGTGGATGCGACGGAATTCGCCCCCGCGACCTCGCCCCGCCCGATCTCCCGGCCTTTGCCCACGTCACCACCGGAGGGGCCGCCGCCAAGCCCCGCGGTTCCCGGGGCGCTGCTTGCGCCGGTCACCGCCCAGGAACGGGTGCCCGGCGAGCTGCGCGGGGTCTATGGGGCCTCGCTGGTGGAGTGCATCGCCTTCACCGATCGGGTTGCTGGGGCCGAAACCCTGGACGGGCTGCTGCCGGGGCTGAACCCACTGGATGGCCCGGTGATCGGCACGGTCCTGCTCACCAGCCGCCGGATGCAGCTGTTCAATGCGACGGGCACCGAGTGTGGCCTGTCGGCGATCAGCGGACCCGCCGATGATGCCCCGTGGCAGGGCGAGCTTGCCTGCGCCAATGCGCTGGCGCCCGGGATTTTGGCGCCGCTCACGCTTACCCGGCTGCCAGCCGACGGGCCGGCCCCGCGCCTGTTGGCGACGCTCGGCTCCGCTGAGCCGGTAGAACTGGTCCAGTGCCGGCCGTTGGGGCGCCTTGGCCGCGATGCCGCGCCGCTGTGGCATCTCGATACGCAGGCCTGTGCCGCGCGCGCACCGGTGCGGGACACGCAGTTTTTGTTCCGGGTGAATGCGGACGGCCACCTCGTTCTGCGCGTCCGCCCCACGGCCGAGCCCGCGGCGCCGCCGGCCTTGCCGCCGCGGCTCGTCCTTGATGCAAGCCCATGGCCGGCCGCCCCGGGGGCATGGCAGGACGGGGCCTGGCAGTTTGATCTCGGCCGCTTCGCGGAGGCGTCCAACCGTCTGTCGCTCGGGCTGTTTCTCGAAGTGCAGGATCAGGCGCGCGCGGTCCTTGCCCGGTTGCCGCTTCTGGGCAGCAGTGCCTCGATGTCGGGCCTTGCCGGCTGCGCGCCGCAACAGGCGCCGGACGCGGCCAGATAGCCGCTGCGCCGATCACGCCGCGGG
>JANTFS010000087.1 GCA_024763335.1 Paracoccaceae bacterium
GACCGGATCTACCGCACCGCCCGTGGGCTGTTCGATGCCGCGCTCACCGAAGCTCCATTCCGCCTGATCGGCGTGGGGATCTCCGACCTTGCCACCGACGCAGGGGCGGACCTTTCCGGCGATCTTCTCGATCCGAACGCGGCAAATCGGCAAGCGGCCGAACGGGCAACTGACGAAATTCGCGCCCGTTTCGGTGATGGCGCCATCCTGAAAGGCCGGGCGATACGCTGATCGTGACCGGTGCGGCGGTCCACTGATCTGCCGCGCCGGCAACCGTCACTCCGCCGCGAGCGGCAAGTCTTTGGCCGGCCGGCCGATTTCGGCAATCTCGCCCATGATCCCGGTCAGGATGCGGTGGATTTCACCAAACCGATGGCTTGGCTCCAGCCGCGCTTCGTCCATGTAAAGCGAACGGTCGATCTCGATCTGAACCACGTGTTGGTTCTGCGACGGCCGCCCGTAGTGTTGCGTGGAATAGGCGCCGGCAAACGGGGCATTGCGGGCAACGCGGAAACCGGCCTCCCGAAACGCTGCCTCGATCTGCTCGACGATGTCGCGATCCGCCGCCGCACCGAAACGGTCGCCCACGACGATCTCCGGGTTCTCGCATCGACCCTTGCACAGGCTTTCAACGGCCTCATGCGGCATCGAGTGGCAGTCGATCAACAAGGCCGATCCGAACATCGCCCGCGATTCGTCGATCAAGGCCTGAAGGCGGGCATGGTAGGGATACCAGTGCGCCGCAAGCCGCGCTTCCACCTCCGCAAGCGACAACTTCCCGCGATAAATCTCTCGTCCGGCCGAAACCACCCGGGGAATTACCCCAAGCCCGGCGCCCACTCTCGGATTGTGCCCGCTGCGTTTGACGCCGCGGATCAGCGCCGGATCCAGCTCCTCGGCGCTGCGGTTGAGGTCGACAAAGGCACGCGGCGCGCGGGCGGCCAGCAGCGGCGCGCCATGCAAGGGCGCATCGGCAAACAGCAGATCGACGAAGGCATCCTCGGAAGAGCGAATCGCGACCTCGTCCAGAATGGAACGGCGCAAGAATCCGGCGCCGTAGTTCCGTCCGGAATGGGGCGAGGCGAAAATCACGCTCGTCGAGCGCCGGCTTGGCATGTACAGCTCGTAAGCCGTATCGGTCATCGCACATTTCCTTCTCGCCGCATGACCGCACTATAGAGCCATTCGCCCGCGCCAAAAGCCCCTTGCGCACCCGCCTGCAACCTTCTATAGACACGCGGGCTGGCGCGGGGCCTCCCCGCGTCTGTTTGTTTGGGGCGCCACCTTGGGCAATCCGGCAGACAAATCTCGGGCGATTAGCTCAGCGGTAGAGCACTTCGTTGACATCGAAGGGGTCACTGGTTCGATCCCAGTATCGCCCACCATCACCGCCCGGCAACGGGCACTGGAATTCAAAGGCGCTCCCGGCGCCGCGACATGAGGAGAAGGGCCATGAAAGTCCGCAACTCGCTCCGCTCGCTGAAGTCCCGGCATCGCGACTGCCGCGTCGTGCGCCGCAAGGGCCGCGTCTACGTGATCAACAAGACGCAGCGCCGCTTCAAGGCCCGCCAGGGCTGAGCTTCAGCACCGAGCTGTTTTGAAAGGCCGTCGGGGATGCCCCGGCGGCCTTTCGCCTTTTTCGGTGCGGCCGATCAGAACACCGCGAGCAGGCGCACCATCGTCGCCTGGGTAACATAGCCTGTCACCTCGAGGCCGAATTTCGATTGGAACCGGCGAATCGCGCGCCGGGTTTCATCGGTGAAACGCCCATCTGCCGGGCCGGGGTTGAACCCCGCCGCCTGCAGCCGGTTCTCCACGAGGAGCCGCAGGATTCCGCTTGCCACCACCCGGGATTCTTCCTCTTTCGCAGCCTGGATTTTCGCATCGTCGTCGTCCCGCGTCAGTTCGTCGAGACGGGCGCGGGCCTCTTCCACGAAAGTGCCGTCTGGATAGCGTTCGAGATAGACGCGATAGGAATCGGGTTGATCTTCCGCCCGCACCGCGTCCCAGAAGGCGCGCTCCTCGGCGGCGGCCTCGGCCCGTTTCTCGGCCTCGAACTCGGCCAGGCGCGCCTCGGCGACATCGGCATAGAGCCCGTCGGGATAGCGCTTGAGATAGGCCCGCAGCCCCGCTTCGTCGCCCGCCGCCCCGGTGTTGCGCCAGTATTGCCTGTCGCGGCGTTCTTCCTCGACCTGACGCGCCGCCGCCTCGGCCTCCAACTCGGCGGCGCGCGCCGCCGCTGCATCGGCGAGCTTGCGCACTTGGGCGCCCGTCAGATAGCCGTTGGCGTCGAAGCCATTGGCCCGCTGCCAGGCGGTGATGGCAGCCCGCGACCCGGGGCCGAAAATCCCGTCAATGCCACGCGGGTTGAAGCCCAGCAGCGCGAGGTTGCGCTGGATGCTCCGCCGGGCATCTCGGTTGAGGGCAAGCGCGTCCTCCGCCGCCTTTGCCCGCGCCTCGGCATTGCCCTCGATCGCCCGAATCGCAGCCTCCGCATCGGCCGCGTGCTGCCCCCGCGGATACCGGTCGAGGTAGGCCTCGTAGGCGGCAACGCTGTCGATTGCCTGCACGACCTCCCACCATGCCAAATCCATGTCGGGCTCGATGCGGGTTTCGACGACGACGGTTTCGCCGCCCGGCGCGGGCAGAAACGGCAGGGCATCCGACAGGAACCCCGACACCGTCACCCCGCGGGGCGGTCGGACCAGCGCACTTGCAGGTGCCTTGCCCGGCACCAGCATCACCTCCTCGGCGACCCGCACGAGGGCATCCGCCCGGCCTGTCAGAACGGTGACACCCTGCGGTGCCTCCGGCAAGGTGCCCACCGTCAGCCCTTCGCCGCCGACATCATCCATCGTCGGCGCCAACATCACCACGGCCTGCCCCGGATGCGCCGCCGCAATGTCGAGAATCGGGCCAAGCGCCACGGCTTCGCCGCCAACCGACAGATCATCCGGGGTCCGCGCATACCGCGTGAGCACGTAGCTCTCCCGCGCCGTCGAAACCATATGCCCGGAGACGAACACGAAGACCCGGTCCGCCTCCTCGGCGGCAGAACGGAAATCCGCAATCACGTCCCAGGCACCTTCGGCGTCCTCGTCGAGGGCGGCGGTGACCGTAAAGCCCGCCGCCGCCAAGGTGTCCGCCAACCGGGCCGCCCGGTTTGCACCCGGCGCGTCGGGCAATCTCTGGTAGTCGCTTTCGACAAAAATCAGGGCAGCATCCTCGGCAGGTGCGGCCCATGGCATCAGCGCGAAGGCACACACGAGCGCAGGCTTCAAGATCAGATACATCCTTACGTCTCCCGCAAAATGGGTTCATCTGTCTCAAAGGAATGCGACTGCACCGCTGCTATGCAATAACAAGCGCAATCTTTTCTGTGCTGGGCGGTTTCCAGCCGCAGCAGCCCCCCGGGCCATGCCACTTGCCGGCAGCATCCCCCTTTCGCTGCGCCAATCCCCGGGTTAGCAATCCGGGAACGAGAAAGGTTGCCGATGTCGCAAATCACCCTCATCCGCCACGGTCAGGCCAATTCCGCCGCTCGCGACGAGAGCGGATATGATTCCCTCTCGCCCTTGGGTCAGCGGCAATCCGAATGGCTCGGCGAATATTGGGATGCCACCGATGAGGCATTCGACCGCGTCTATGCCGGGGCACTGACCCGCCACCAGCAGACCGCGCAGGCGATGCAAGCGGCGCGCTTTGGCGAGATCGTGACCGATCCGCGTCTCAATGAGGTGGCCTATTTCGATCTCTCAATTCGCATGCACGAGCAATACAGTCTGCCGATGCCGACGAGCCGCGACGAGTTCATCGATCATCTGCCGCTGGTGTTTGCCGCGTGGCAGGACGGCAAGATCGAGGGAGCTTGCGAGAGCTTTCAGGCATTCCAGTCCCGCGTGAGCGACGTGCTGTCGGAGATCGCCGCAGGCGAGGGGCGCGCGCTTGTCGTCACCTCCGGCGGGCTCATCGCGATGGCGGTGCGGGTGGCGATGGGGCTCGAACTCGGGGCCTTCTCGCGTTTGGCGCTGACGATCATGAACACCTCCGTGCACCAGTTGCACCCGGTGGGCGACGGGCTCACGCTGACCCAATTCAACGCCGTGCCACACCTCGCTCGGCCCGGCCGGCACCATGCCCGCACTTTCATCTGAGGAACGCGCGATGACACATCTCTGGGTCCGGGCCGAGCAAAGGCCGAACGAAGAACGGGTGGGGCTCACCCCCGAGGGCGCCCGGGCGTTGATTGCCGCAGGGTTCAAGGTGAGCATCGAGGAAAGCTCGGTGCGCGCCATCCCGATCGACGGCTACCGCGCCGCCGGCTGCGAGATCGTGGCCGAGAACAGCTGGCCCGGCGCGCCCGACGAAGCAATCATCTTCGGCCTCAAGGAACTGCCTGACGATGGCACGCCGCTCCGCCACCGGCACATCATGTTTGGCCATGCGTTCAAGGGCCAGCATTCCGGCCGTCGTCTGCTCGAACGCTTCAAGGCCGGCGGCGGGACGCTTTATGACCTCGAATACCTCGTCGACGAATCCGGCCGCCGGGTGGCGGCGTTCGGCTATTGGGCGGGCTATGCTGGCGCGGCGATTTCGGTGAAGGCCTGGACGGCCCAGGAGGCAGGGGGAATTTGTCACCCGGTCGACACCTACCCTGACAAGACAGCGCTGGTTGAAGAGCTGCGCGCCGAGCTGTCGGCCACAGCACGCCCGATGCCACATGCCATTGTCATCGGCGCTTTGGGCCGGGTCGGCAGCGGCGCCAGCGACCTTTGCGCCGAGCTTGGCATGGCCGTGACCCGCTGGGACATGGAGGAGACCGCCCACGGCGGCCCGTTCCCGGAAATCCTCGACCACGAGATCTTCCTCAACTGCATATTTGCGCGTCCCGGCACGCCGGTTTTCGTCGGCCCCGATGCGCTCGCCAAACCGCGCCGCCTTACCGTGATCGGCGACATCGCCTGCGACCCCGACAGTGACTACAATCCCGTGCCGGTCTATGACGCGGCGACGGATTGGCAAGCCCCTGTGGTGCGCGTGGCCAATGACCCGCCGCTTGATGTGATGGCCATCGACAACCTGCCTTCGCTCCTGCCGATCGAGAGCTCCGAGGATTATGCCGAGCAGCTTTTGCCCGCCCTTCTCACCCTCGATCGGCTGGATGAGGGTGTTTGGGGCCGGGCCAAGGCCACCTTCGACGAAAACATGAAAGGGATCTGAACCATGACCATCCATTGGTGCGGCACCGGGCTTTCGGCGATACCCGGTTTGCGGAAACTCATCGAAGGCGGCCACGATGTCGTCGTCTGGAACCGGACCGAGGCGAAGGCGCGCAAGGCGGTGGGCCACCTCACCACCTCGATCCGCGCCTTCGATTTCGACGCTCTGTCCGAGGCTCTGAATTCGGATGATGTTGTGGTCTCGATGCTGCCTGCCGAATGGCACGTGAAGCTGGCCGAGCTGTGTATCGAGCACGGCGCGCATTTTGTGTCGTCCTCCTACATCTCGCCCGAGATGCGCGCGCTGGACGGGAAGGCCAAGGCCGCCGGCGTGGCCCTGGTCAATGAGGTCGGGCTCGATCCGGGCATTGACCACCTGATGGCGCATTGGCTGGTGGACGACTACCGCCATTCGCCCGCCTATGATCCGAAGAACACGATCAGCTTCATCTCCTATTGCGGCGGCGTGCCGAAATATTCCAATGCTTTCCGCTACAAGTTCTCGTGGTCCCCGCTCGGGGTTCTGAAGGCGCTGAAATCGCCCTCGCGCTCGATCCGCGCCGGGGAGGTGCTGGAAGTGTCGCGTCCCTGGGACGCGATCACCAGCTACGACGCCCCCCTGCCCGTGCCCGAGACCTTCGAGGTCTATCCCAACCGGGACTCGATTCCGTTCATGAAGGAGTACGGCTTCGAGGAGGCTTGGCCGGTCAAGCAGTTCGTGCGCGGGACGCTGCGGCTGAATGGCTGGGCGGAGGCATGGGCGGATGTCTTTCGCGAGATTGAAACTCTGGAAGGGCCGGCCGGCGAGGCGCGGCTCAAGAAAATGTCTGACAGGTTCTGGGCCGAAAACGCCTATGATGAGGGCGAGCCCGATCGCGTTGTGCTCTGTGTTGGGCTCACGGCGGAACGGGATGGCAAACCGGTCTACGCCAAAACTTGGACGCTCGACGCCTACGGAGATGCCCGCGGCACAGCCATGGCGCGGCTCGTGTCCGTCACCGTGGCTTTGGCAGTGGAATCGGTGCTTGACCGGGAAATCAAACCCGGGGTTTCAGCTGCGCCGTCCGATGATCGACTCGTGCGGAAATGGCTCAAGGAGATCGATACCCAAGCGCAACAGATGGCGCTCGTGGATCATCTCGCCTGAGCCATTTTCGGGCAAACCCATGCATTGCCGCGTAGCCCGGGCCGTTATTGTGATGGGCTACCAAACAACCGGAAAACCGGAAAACCGGAAAACCGGAAAACCGGAAAACCGGAAAACCGGAAAACCGGAAAACCCATCTTCTATCAATGAATTGAAAATTTTTGTGCCCATCCGGGCAATGTCAACCCTGAGACCGCGGTCCGGAGCTTCAGTATTGCCGCTTGTCCGCCACTTCCGGGCCGCTTCTGCACAGCACCTATTTCATGAGTTCGTCGATCAGGGCCTCGGCGTCGTACCCAAGCGCTTCGAGCCCGGCCGTCAGGTAGTCGGACAGGAGGGGGATGCCGAGCAGATAGTCTGCCGTCGGAGACACGGCCTCTGCCTTGGCCGTCTCAATCGCTTCTTCAAGGTCATCTGCAGAAAACGTATCCCGACCGATCCACATGAGCGCAACGAGGCTCGCTTGCTCATCCCGGTTCAGGTCCGAGATGTAACTGCGAAGCTCGTCCTCCGTCGCGTCGGAGGGGCGCGATTCGAGGATCGAATCTGGTTCGGCATCATCGAGAGGTGTGTCCCAACGACCCGTCTTTGCGTCCAGCATGCGCGCGGGAATGATCACGCGAGCCACTTTCGAGGGGCTGATTTCGAGCATGTCGACTCCTCCCTTTCCACCCCATGATATACCGCGAAGCGCAAGCCCGCCACAAGGGCACTCACACCTTCGGCACCGGAACAATGCCGGGTTCGGCTGCGTCGGGAGCGATTTCCTCGAAATCGAAATTGTCAAGCTTTGCCGCGCGCTTACCCGCACGTTCTGCGGCGATTCCGATGCCTTCCAGGTCGGCCCGCGCCTGCCCGAAATGGGTGTTGAGCTTGTCCACCCGCTCCACCACCAGTTCCACATCACGGTGCAGCTGTTTTAGCGTCCGGCGAATGGCTCCGGCCTGCTCGCGCATGCGGGCATCCTTGAGGATCGCCCGCATCGTGTTGAGGGTTGCCATGCAAGTGGTGGGCGATACGATCCAGACCCGCTTTTCGAAACCCTCACGCACCACTTCGGCAAAATTGGCGTGCAGTTCGGCATAAACAGCCTCCGACGGCAAAAACATCAACGCGCCATCGGCAGTCTCTCCTTCGAGGATGTATTTCTCGCTGATCGCCTTGATGTGGGCACGCACCGCCACCCGCAGTGCCTTGGCCGCCTCGTTGACCTCCCACTGCGTATCGGCCTTCCTGAGCGCTTCGTAGGCCTCCAGCGGAAACTTCGAATCGATCACGATGGGACCCGGCGGGTTGGGCAGGTGAATGAGGCAATCGGCCCGCTTGCCGTTGGAAAGCGTGGCTTGCAGGCTGTAGCTGTCGGCCGGCAGGGCCTTCGAGACGATATCGGTCAGCTGGATTTCTCCGAAGGCCCCGCGCGTCTGCTTGTTCGACAGGATGTCTTGCAGGCTGAGCACGTCCCCCGAGAGCCGGGTGATGTTTTCCTGCGCCTTGTCGATGGTAGCCAGCCGCTCCTGTAGCTGGGTGAGGGACTGGGTCGTCTTTACCGCGCTGCCCTTCAGTGTTTCGTTCATCCGCTCCTGCATGTCACTCAGGGAACGGGCCGATTTCATCGCATTTTCGTGCAGCCGTTCCTGCATCTGGCGTTGCACCTCGGCGAGCCGCGCCTCCATCATCTGGATCGTCTGGCTTTGTGCATTGGCCTGCGCGTCCGACACTGTGCGCAACCCTCCCGTCAGCTGATCCTGACCCTGCCCCAAGGCCTGCACGGCATGGCCGAGCCCGCCGATCTGGCGCGAAAGATCCTCCACCAACCGCGCCGAGCGCCCCGCGCGCAGCACCGTGACCAGCAGCAGAATGAGAACCAGAAACGCGACCGCGGCTGCGGCCAACCCGGCCAGAGCAAGCGGTTGGCTGAAATCGACGGCAGAAGTGGTCTGGGTCATGTCCGGCCAAACAACCTCTCGATGTCGGCGAGTTTCAGCTCTACGTAGGTCGGCCGACCGTGATTGCACTGGCCCGAATGGGGCGTCGCCTCCATTTCGCGCAGCAGCGCGTTCATTTCCTCTGGCCGCATCCGCCTGCCCGAGCGGATCGATCCGTGGCACGCCGTCGTCGACAAGATCGCGTCGATCCGTGCCTGTAGCGTATTGGAAGACCCAAGATCGGCGAGTTCATCGAGGATATCGCGGATCAGGGCTTCGGCATCGACCGCCCCCAGAATCGCCGGCGTTTCCCGCACGGCAATGGCGCCACCGCCAAATGCCTCGATGCCGAGACCAAGCCGCGCAAGATCCGCAGCCATGTCGAGCAGCAATTGCGCCTCGGCTTGCGAAAGCTCAACGATTTCGGGCACCAGAAGCGCCTGGCCGGCGACGCCGGTTTCTTCCATTTGCCGCTTGAGCTTTTCGTAGGTCAACCGCTCATGCGCCGCGTGCTGATCAACGATCACCACCCCATCCTTTGTCTGAGCGATGATGTAGTTCTCGTGGACCTGCGCCCGCGCGGCGCCAAGTGGCAGCCGCTCATCCGCCCGCTGCGCGTCTTCGCCTTGGCCCGGTGCATCCCAACGCGCCGACGGAGCGGCCGCTTCCGCGAATCCGGGTTGCATGTCCGGTGCCCGTGTCTCCGGCGCCATTCCGCCAATGCCAAGCCCGGACCGGTCCATCTGGTAGACCCGGGGCACGCCCGGCTCCGGACGCATCGCTCCCAGCGTTGCACCCGCCACCGTTGTCGATGCCCTGTGCCCGGCCTCTGCCAGAGCATGCCGCAGCGCCGACACGATCAACCCACGCGCCACCCCGGGCTCGCGAAACCGCACCTCCGACTTTGCCGGATGCACATTCACATCGACGAGATGCGGATCGCAGCTGATGAACAGCGCCGCTGCCGGATGCCGGTCGCGGCTGAGGAAATCGAAATACGCCGCCCGCAGCGCCCCAACGAGAAGTTTGTCGCGAACCGGGCGCCCGTTCACGAACAGGAACTGCGCCACGGCGGCGCCGCGCGAATAGGTGGGCAGCGCCGCGTAACCCGACAACCTCAGGCCCTCGCGTTCGGCCTCAATCCTGAGCGCGTTTTCGGAGAATTCCCGCCCCAGCACCCGTTCGAGACGTCCGTGCAGGGCATCAAAAAGCTCGCCCGTCTCGGGGCTTGCCTGAAACAGGACGCGGCCTTCGCCCCCGCCGCTGACATCGCGCAGGGTGAAGCCGACCTCGGGCTCGGCCATGGCCAACCTCTTCACCACATCCCCGATTGCCTGCGCCTCGGCCCGGTCGGAGCGGAGGAATTTCAGCCGCGCGGGGGTGGCATAGAACAAATCGCGCAGTTCCACCACCGTGCCGCCGCTCAGCGCGGCCGGCTTCACCGGCTCGACGCGACCGCCCGCAACACGAATGCGGGCCGCCTCGCGCCCCGCCGTGCGCGAGGTGATGGCAAGCCGGCCGACGGCGCCCAGCGACGGCAATGCCTCGCCGCGAAACCCGAAGGTGTGGATGTCGAGAAGGTCCGAGCCATCGATCTTCGAGGTCGCATGGCGGGCAAGCGCCAGCGGCAGGTCTTCCGCCGACATTCCGATCCCGTCATCGCTCACCCGGATCAGCGTCTTGCCACCATCGGCATAAGCCACCTCGATCCGGCGAGCGCCGGCGTCAATGGCGTTCTCGACCAGTTCCTTCACCGCCGAAGCGGGACGTTCGACAACTTCGCCCGCGGCAATCCGGTTGATCGCTGCCTCGTCGAGTTGGCGGATGACCGGGTGGGATTCGCTCATATGGGGGGCCGATCCAAGCATGGCACAATACCTAGCATGGCCGCGGGCGATTCTGCCAGACATCCTGTCTCGTCAGCCCACCGCCACCCCCGGAACGGACTCGCAAGCGCCGACTACGCGAATTCCGACCGCGCATAGCCCTGCAAGTAGAGCAGCGCCGTCAGATCGCCGTGATTCACCCGGATTTCGCACTCAGCGGCCACAACCGGCTTCGCATGCAGCGCCACGCCGGACCCGGCCAGCGCCAGCATCCCCAAATCGTTGGCCCCGTCGCCCACCGCGATCACATCACCATGCGGCAGTCCAAGCCGCGCCGAAACCTCTTCGAGTGTCGCCACTTTCGCGGCCCGTCCGAGAACCGGCTCGACAACCCGGCCCGTCAGCTTGCCGCTGGAAACTTCGAGGACATTGGCCCGCGCCTCATCGAACCCCAGCGCGTCCGCCACGCGATTGGCAAAAGCAGTGAACCCGCCCGAAACAAGCACGGTGTAGCCGCCGTTGGCTTTCATTGTCGCCACCAGCTCGCGGCCACCGGGCATGAAGGTAATCCGCTCATCGAGCACCTTGTCGATTACCTCCGCATCGAGCCCTGCGAGCAGCCCCACGCGTTCGCGCAGGGCGTCCTCGAAGTCGAGCTCGCCGTTCATCGCCCGTGCGGTGATTTCGGCCACCCGGGCGCCCACACCCGCCTCCGCCGCAAGTTCATCGATGCATTCCTGCCGGATCATCGTTGAATCCATATCGGCGATAAGCATCTTCTTGCGCCGCCCTTCGGCCGGCTGAACCACCAGATCCACCCCGAGCTTCTGCACATCGTTCCATGTATCCCAGCGGTTTGTCGGGATTTCACCGATTGCAAACTCCGCCGCCTCCCCGGCGGAAAGCCACGTCGCCTCACCGCCACCCCACGCGTTGCGCAAGGCCTCGACGAGCGACGAGTCCAACCCTCCCGCCGGGGCGATCAGCGTGGCAATGAACATGAGCCGGCCTCCTTGTTTGCGCGCAGCCTCTAACCCAACGTGTCACGAGACGCCAGCATTCCTTCTTTGGTCAAAAACTACCTCGGGGGGTCCGGGGGGCTGGCCCCCCGGACGTGGCCTTTCTGCCATCACGGACCCGGCACCCCGG
>JANTFS010000088.1 GCA_024763335.1 Paracoccaceae bacterium
AACGCTCGCCGTTCACCCGTGCCCGGGTAGCTCAGGGGTAGAGCAGTGGATTGAAAATCCTCGTGTCGGTGGTTCGATTCCGCCCCCGGGCACCATTCACTCAGAACATGGTTGAACATATCGGCTCGCAAGCGGCTGATAAATAACGAAAAAAATATCACCTTTGCCTCAGCGCTGAACATCGTGGTACATAGTTTCACACGTATCAGGGTGGGCCAAAAGGTGGGCTGAATTGACGGTCTCCAACGCGCTAACGCAGATGAAGGCAAAGAACCTCGACAAGGGCAAGTATGCCGACGGTCGAGGCTTGTGGCTCGTGAAGTCGCGCAAAGATGCCGGGAAGTGGATCCTTCGAATCGTGGTCGACGGCAAGCGCCGGGAAATGGGGCTCGGTTCGTGGCCGGATGTGTCGATCGCTGAGGCTCGCGAGAGCGCCAGTGTGGCCCGCAAGAAGCTCCGGCAGGGCACCGATCCCATCCAGGACCGACGCACTCAAAGATTGCGGTCAAATCGTTTGACGGTAGCCGATGCGGTGCAGGGGTGTTTCGAAGCGCGGCAGGCCGAGCTCAAAGGCGACGGCAACGCCGGACGTTGGATGTCGCCTCTTTCGGTGCACGTGTTACCCAAGATTGGCAACCTGGCGATTGAAGATGTCGACCAGCACGAGTTGAAGCGCGTCATGGAACCGATCTGGCACGAAAAACCGGACACCGCTCGAAAAGCCATGAACCGCATGAACCTGACGTTGAAACACGCGGCGGCGCTCGGGCTGGAAGTTGACCTGCAAGCGGTCATGAAAGCTCAGGCGTTGCTCGGGAAGCGACGGCATGAAGTGAAACACATTCCTTCGTTGCCGCACCAGGACGCCCCTGCATTCTACAATTGGCTTTGCGAAAAGCCGTTGGTCTCGGCCTTGGCGCTCAGGTTCCTGATACTGACCGTTGCCCGCACAAGCGAGGTCCGCTTCGCTACCACCGCAGAAGCCGCGTCGAGACGAAGATGCATTGCGTGAAGCTGTTGGGTCAGCGGCTCATGGCACGGGACTTCGACCGCCAGGCTGCTGAGATCCAAGTCCGGATCGCCGTCCTGAATGGCTACACCGCGCTCGGTATTCCCGTCACTGAAGCCATGGAATGAGACCGTCCGGGGCAAGGGGAAACTCGGTTGTCAGCCAATTTGTGCAACAGAGCCTTTGCGGGGTGGAATCCCTTCCGGTAGACTGTGGAAAAAAAGCTCGAAAATCCTCGTGTCGGTGGTTCGGGCCCGTGATGGCGGTGAATACCGCGTTTGCGGGGCGGGGTCCTGGCATGGTGTGTTGCGATGTGCGGACATCGCAGGAGTGACGGCTATCGCCGTCCGGACCTCCCGTACGTTGTCGGCATGCCGTTGCGCCAGGTATTCGACCCCTTGCATCGGCGGCAGATACGGTCACCGAAGCCGGCGCTTTGGAATTCCGTTTCACACCGCAGACAGCGCCTGATCTTCGGCACGTCTCCTATCGCCCGTTTCGCATTCTCGTCGGACAGATGGTTCGGGTCATGTTTGGTCATTCTTTCACCGTCTCATTCAAACCAGCACGAGGTCGGGCCTGCGGCGCCCCACCCGGGCATCCGAGGCCCACGGTCGCCGGTTGTGCAGGACCTTGGCCACCCCGGGGGCATTCATCGCCCGCATCAGCGCGTTGTAATCTGGCTTGAGCACGACTTCCGAGCCGATCGGCAAGTCGAGACCGGACGTTTCGACCACCAGCTGGTCGCTGGTCCCGCCGAGGCTCGAAAGACCTTCGGGAAACGTGAGCCCGCCAAGGTCGGTATCCTGGTTGCCGATCGCGAGGATCGCCTGCCAGGCGCGCCGGTGACCGGAGAAAACAGCATTGATCGGCATGCCCGTAGGTTTCTTCGAGCCGGTCAGATCACCCGGTTTGATCTTCGATTCGATCACGTCGACGACGAGCGAGAACGCGTCGGTGAACATTCCATCGATCTGACAGCCGGAGAGCGGATTGATGCCGAGCAGGATGGCCTCGCCCAGCCGGAGGTTGTTGATCGGGGTCGCTTGGGCATGCGAAAAAGCCCAGGGCAGGCTGGTGGAATTGCCCCCGGACACCGTTCTGAGCTCCTGGCCACAGACGCGTTCGACCTCAGCCGCCAGCGCCGCGAGCTCGGTCATTTTTTCAGCCGTTGGGGCGATGCCCCCGAGACAGGCAAAATTCGCACCGATCCCCGTGAGTGCAACGCCGGGCATTTTGACCACGGCGCGCGCGGCGCGCAGGAGGTCGACAGGAAGGATTCCTTCACGCATGTCGCCCAGTTCGACCATCAGGATCACGTCGTGAACCCTGCCCATGCGCTGGGCCGCCCGCGCAAGCGTGTCGATCGTGTCCAATTCGGTGTTGTAGCTCGTCGTGCAGTGCTCCACGACACGGCTGGCTTGGCTCGGTGTCGGTGGCCGCAAGAGCGCAATGGGTGCCCGAATTCCGGCCTGCCGCATCCGTTCCACGTTTTCGATCCGTGCATCGGCCAATCCGGACACGCCCCCACCCAGCAGGGCTTGCGAGATCTCAGGATGCCCGCACACAGCCTTGGTCACGGCGGTCACAGCGATTCCTCGCGGTCTGAGACGTTCAACAAGATGGCGCGCGTTGCGGCGGAGCTTGTCGAGGTCGACTTCGATACGTGGGGCATTCATTGTGCGGCCACGCTCGCCTTTCTCCCCAGCGCAGGGAAGGCGGCGAGTACCATCGCCACGAGCGCATCTGCCGGGCGGTTCAACGCATCCGTGACCGGTAGGTCAAGGCTCTGTGCGTAGTCCGTGATGGCAGCGTCGATCTCGGTCTTGCCCATGCCTTCGTGGTTGATGGTGAGTCCCACAACCTTGGTCGCGGAAAAGGCCTCGATCAATGCAATCTCGTCCTTGGGATCGGGCATCGACATATCGGGAAAATCGCAGCGGTGGGTGCGTTTCGGCGCGTGCTGAAGGATCACCGCATCGGGCTGACTGCCGCGCAGGATGAAGGCCGAGGTGCAAAACGCCGGGTGGCTCAGTGCGCCCTGGCCCTCGATGAGAATGACATCGGGCTGCTCGCCCTCGTAAGCCGAAACGATCGCACCTTCGAGCTCTCCACAGCAGAACTGTGGCGGCACGGCATCCATCGCCACGCCGTAGCGTGCGCCCTGCATCAATCCGGTCTGCCCGGTGCCGACAAGCACTGTGTGGATGCCATGGGCATTGAGTGCGGAAGCCAGAACCGTGGCCGTGGTGCGTTTGCCGATGGCACAGTCGGTGCCGAGCACCGCGATGCGGATCGCACCCACGGCTGCCACGCTGCCGTCGAACAACCGCATGTCCTTGCTCGGGCGCGGCTTGCGGATGTCGCGGATCGAGACGCCGCGCGCCCGGGCCGCCGCCGATATCTCGGGGTCGTCCCCAAGATACTCGTGCAACCCGCTGACGACATTCATCCCGCGTGCGATGGCGTCGAGAATAACCGCGCGATCCGCGGTCGACAGTTTTCCGGTGGAGGGCGCCATGCCATAGATCAGCGTATCGGGACGCTGGGCTTCTGCATCGATGGCCGCATCCAGGCTGGCGGAGACCAAGATGCCATTCGCCGATCCGTCGAGCACCTCGCCGCTGTCCTTGCCGGCATGGCCGCTGTCGATGACAGACACGATCCGGTAGGCTTGGGAATGACGCACGAGACCGTTTGCCGTCTTGCCGTCGATCCCGGCGAAATTGCCTTCGCAATAGACGATGGCGCTAGGCGTTTCGGCGAAACCGGGCAGACGAAGAGTGCGGCGTGGCCGGTCCAGCGGGAGCGAGGCCCGCATCACCGTCAAATCGGGTCTCGCGGTTATTCGGGATTTCAGTCTGGTGTTCATGGCGTGTCCTTTGGACGGAGGGCGCGCGGCGGCGCGATTGCCGCCGGCGGTATGCAGCGTGGGGGCGGGCCCGACGTCAGTCTCTGAGCAGGCAAAGCTCCTTGGAGCGATCGAAATTGCGGTCGCAATCCCAGCGATTTCCGGAGCGGTCCAGATGCGCGTTTTCGGGAACAACGATTGCCATGCAGTTCTCGCCCGAAAGCTCGAACCCGCGCTCGCACTTCCAGCCCGGCCCGTAGGTTGCATCATCAAAGTAGGCGTTTTGAGGAACCGCGACAGCGACACAGGTTCCGTTCGCTTCCGAATACCCTCGTTCGCACGTCCAGGGCTGCCCGTAGCGTGAGGGATCGAGGTAGGCATTTTCCGGCAAGTCGATGGGAACGCAGGCACCGGAGCTCTCCTCGTATCCCCGGTCGCAGATCCAGTCCGGCCCATAGCTATTGTTGGAAAGATAGGCGTGTTCTGGCAGCTCGATCCGCTCGCAAGCGCCTTCAACCCGCCGGTAGCCACGATTGCAGACCCATCGGTCGCCGGAAGCGTTGAGAAAGGCCCCGGCCGGCACCTCGATTTCGACGCAGCTATCGCCGCCGACAGCCTTGAAACCACGCAGGCATGCCCAGCCAGATCCGTATTTCTGGTTTGTCGGGTAGGCGTTGGCCGGCACCGTGATGGCAACACATGCGCCGCCTTCGGCGCGATAGGAAACGTCGCACTCCCACCCGTCGCCATAGCTCCTCGGATGGGCATTCTCCGGGATGGCAGGCACCGTCGATTGGGCAAACGCTGGCAGCGCCATGACCAGAAGGGCCAGGGTCATCACGAAAACGAGGAACCCCATTTTCCTTGGAACGGCGTGGTGCTTCGCCGCAACGGTCGCGGATCCTTGCCCAGTGGCAATCCGTCGTGTCGGCGCTCCAAGGGCGTTCGGCGCTGCCGGTGCCGGCAATTGCGGACTATGATCCATCGAGTTGCAACGCGGCTTCACAGGCTTTCGCCAGGTTGCGGTCCGGGGCATCCATGCCAGGCGCCGTGGCCCATCCCGCTTCCATGATAGCGTTTGAACGGTTGTAATCGGCAACACCCCGAATGGCGGTCAACCTGGCTTCGCGGTTCGGGTCGGCCTGCGACAAGGCGAGGCAGGTGGGCACCAGCGCTGCGGTGGTTTCTTCCTGCGCCAGCATTGCGGCCGCCTTGTTGGCTGTGCCGCTCGTCATCCAGCCGCCCCAGGAAAATCCGACGATGGAAAGAGCGATCGCGCCGATTGCGACGCCATAGAGACCGGGCTTCAGCCATTCGGGCATTGTCATGGTAGTTCCTCCAACGGAGAGAGCGCCGTTACGCTATGTTTTGGGGTCGTTCGTCGGCCTGCGCGTGCGCAGGCAAAAACTACTGACCCCTAGGCGCCGTCCCACCGGCGCAACATCCAGTACCATTGGGCGGGATCCGCAAGGATGCGCTTTGAGAGGGTGTCGTTGAAACACCGCGTCATCGTCTCGGGGTCGGTGTGAGGAATTGCAACTTCGAACTCGACATCGAACCGGCTTCCATCACCGATACGCGTCCCGAAGGCCGGCACCATCGGCAGATCATACTTCAGGGCGAGTTGCGCGGCGGAGAGGGACGTCATCGCAGGTAGGCCAAGAAAAGGCATCCTCGCCCCTTCGGCGTACTTTTCGTCGAGCAGGATCGAGATGATACCGCCGTCGCGCAAATGGCGCACCAATGCCTTGGTGCCGACCCTGCCGGTGGCCAAGATCGGCTTACCCCCCGCCTCGATACCGGCAAGGAGCCTGCGTTGATAGTGGCGGTTGGTTTGCGGCTTGTAGACCGCGCCACTTTCCATGCCGCGGGCTTTCAAGACTGCGCGCACAGCCTCCCACTGGCCAAAATGACCAGAAACGATGATTGCGCCTTTGCCAGCGGCACGGGCCTCGTCCAGAGCCGCAAGTCCGGGGCCGGAAACGCTGAATCTGTCGGTTCGTGTCTGAAACTCGGCGTCATGATAGATCTCGAACAGGGTCTGTCCCATGTTGCGGCCCATGGCGCGCCCCAGCATTATCCGGTCTCGTCGCGGCATGTCGGGAAAGATGCGCAAGACCTCCCGATCGAACCGACGCCTGGCAACTGGGAACCGGCGCATGATACCGCCAACGGCGGTGCCAAGCGCGCGGGAGCGGGTCTCGAAAGTGAGCCAACGCGACGAAACCAGCGCAGACCACAACGGGACGTACCTGACGTGATGCCAGGCAGATTTGACCGAACGAGCGAGCATGGTCTCCATCTGGTCGCTTTCTCTGTGTTGGCGTGCCGTTGGGAATGGCAGCTTTCCCTCACGGCCTCCGTACGGCCTATCTGGAGCGAGCGTCCGCCTGCCGCCCAAACTGCCCGGTCGTTGCCGTGGTGCGAAGGTCATCTTTGGATGCCTTCCGGAGTTGCTCTCCGTGAAAGCCGTTGATCTCGGCAGCCATCTGCTCCACTGAAGACGGCCCCCAAATTTATCTCATAGCTTAACATAGTGGAGCATATTTGAGCGGGTTTTGGGGTGGTCCATAAGGTGGGCTATTGCCGGAAGTCCAAAATTATTTAAATAATGACAATAAGTTAAGATCGGTATCGATTCCGCCCCCGGCACCACTTAAACTTATAAAAATCAAATACTTGCGTGATTCTTGAGCGAGCGAGAGCCTGTCCTGAATGTTCTTGGGTATCATTCGGGTATCATTCGGGTATCAATGTCGGCATGCCACTTGTGGCATAGGAAAACGATGGCAGATGGCAACCACTGAGCGGCAAGGACTGATTTCGCGCTTTTTCTCCAGGACCGGCGACACCGATGGGGAAGAGAGCGCGACCGAAGTGCATCCTTCGCGCAACCATGAAGCCTGGGGCGACAATGCAACCCGCTCGGTCAATGGCCTGGTCAAGTCCGTTCTACGGGAACCAAGTTGTCTGATTGTGACCGGGTATCAGGACTTTCTATCGTCTCTGACCATCTTGCTCGATTCGATCGACAACCTGAGCGAACGCCCAGAGGGGAGCGTTCGCATTGTTTTTGGCTCCAATTCTGAAAGTCGACAGGTATTCGGTGGTAGCGGCCGTCCAGTAGCCGAAGAAGCGCGCCAGTATTTCCTTGGCGCAAAGGGCTTTTCGGTTGTCGATCTTGCTGACCTGCGTGCGGTGCTAACGATGGATGCCATCGAACGCGGCATTATCCAGTTCCGCGTTTTTGACCCGGATCTTGCTCAAGCCAAATTGGGGCGAAGGCCGCCGATGCTTCACGCGAAGCTTTTTGTCGGCGAACAAACCGCGCTTTCGGGAAGTGCAAATTTCTCAATCAATGGTTTGCGCCGCAATCTGGAATTCATGGACGATGCCAATGCGTGGCCCGACCTTGCTGCGGCGCGTCGCGCGGCCGCAGAGCAGTATTGGGATGTTGGGCGCGACTGGAATGAAACGGCGTTGGAAATCTTGCGCTCACTTATCCGCCTTGTCACCCCCGAAGAAGCCGTGGCCAGGACAGTTCACGAGGCGACCAATTTCACGCCGTGGCGTGTCGCCGGCGAAACCAGTGCTGGACGTCCGCCGCAACCCTTCCAGGCCGATCTCGTCTATGAGGCGGCCGGAACCGTCTACGAGCACGGGTTTGCCTTCGTTGAAGCGCCTACAGGTGCCGGTAAGACGGACATAGGAAAGCATCTCGCAACCGTTTTGCCGGTCTGCCATGGACAGACAGTGTTTTCCTGGGGAGAGCGTGCGGATCAACAGCGAACTGGATCTCTTGCCCTCATTCCGGCCAGTGTCTTGAAGAACTGGACGACGAACGCACCGGCAAACTTCAAACCGATCAAGCACAGCCATTTGTCACGTCGCGGAAAAGAGGAAGCGGCGGAACTGGAGGAAATCAATCGGGCCGTTCGTTCGTCGGCGTCAATGATCGTTGATGAAAGTCATCGGCTGAGTTCTCGGTATCTGACCCCTTCGGCGCGCTCGCTTGTATTCGAGCGCAGCCCTGCGATCTGGACGGCCTGTTTGTCGGCCACACTTATGGGAAACCAGGGCCTCGACGGCCTTCTCGCGTTCCACGAGAAGCGAGCCTCGATCTATGTGCCCCCGGCCATCACAGACCAGATCAATCAACACATGGAAAAGGTTCGAGAGCGAGGAAGGCTCGTCCGACATCTCGATGAGGCGAACCGCCGGATCGAGGCCCAGAGCGTGCAGGGCGACCTGTTTGACAGCGCTGAAACGCTTCAGAGAGAGGTCAACCATCTCGAACGTACGCTTGAAACGCGAGGCCTGCAAATCAGCGCTCTCCAGGAGGGTCTAGCAGACGCGCTCGCACCCTATGTTGTCCGACGCCAACGCGACTGCATAGGGGAAAGCCCTGATAGAAAGACGGGCGCCTTTGTCTATCCGACGATCCGAAGTCACCGTAGGGACACGGTGCTCGACGCGCAGCAGCGCCTGATCATCGAACGCATCAAGACATTGGCCGAATGCATCACGACGGGGGTAACGCTCGTTTCGGCCGATCCTCAGCGCGCGGGACAGACCGAGATCAAGTTCCACGACAAATCGCGGATCCACATACGAAACTTCCTTGCGTTGTTGCGCGCTTCGGTGACCTTTGCGCGCGAGGAGTGGGCGCGCAAGCGCGACGGTGAAGTCGATCAACGAGGGCGAGCTTCAATCGGTGAGAACTTGCGACGGGCTGAAAGGCAAAACGCCCGCGCCATCGCCATACCGGATGGCGTGTTGGCTGAAGAAACTGAAGCCGAAGCTGAAGACAGCCAAACGCCGATCTGCGACCGGATCACTAGGCTTCTGAACCATCGTAGCCTCAACAGCATTGATGAGGCACGGGCCGGTGTCATGCGTGACATCCTCAGAAAACACGGCCATGCAATCTTCCTTGCAGAACGAGTGGGCGTGCTCGAGGTTTATGCCAGGCTACTTTCCGGGAAGCGAGGGCGTGGGCCCGAGGTCTTTGTCGTCGCGCCCGGAGCTCGCATCAAGACCAGCAAGAAACTGCATCATATTCGATCAGGTGCGGACGCCCAAGAATACTTCGGAATTGACGGAAAGCATGTCGACCCTATGAAGTCGCGCGCGATGTTCCTCACATTTCAGATGGCCGAGGGGATCAATCTGCAGATCGCTTCAGCGCTTGGGATTATCGGTGTCACCTCAGATGTGAAGAGCCTGATCCAAGGCTTGGGCCGGATCGACCGCATCGATAGTCCAAATTCCCGCATCCATTACTACACCTTCGACCTTCCAGGCCTTGTCTTGTCTTCCGACCACAAGGCACGCGCACGTGTTGCCAGCATCGCGCTCTTGTCCGGAGTCGGCGCCGATGACCTGCCAACGGAATTGGTCGAGTTCGCGGCCGGTGATCTGACCGATTTGGTGCTTGAACAGATCAAGAAACCTCGCATCCTCCGACTCAACAACTACTTCGACCAAGTTGAAGATCTTCGACGCTCGGTGACTCCGGATGTTCTTAAACGGGTGCAAAACGCAAGACCGCGGGGGCTATGGGGGGCCGATCTTTGCCTCCTGTCCTCCCGTGAACCGGCCACCATCTTGCTCTTGGGCGGTAGCAATGGAAGCCCGCAAGACCCGACCGTCCTGCCTCCGCGCCTGCTTGCAGTGCGTGAAATCGAAGGGCGTGCAGAGATCATAGGCGACCAGACCGAGGCAGCCCATCTTCTTTCCAGCGCGTATGCCGAAACGCGGCGTCGGGGTATGCAGGACCACCGCCCGGACCTGACAGAGATTTCCGCGACATTCAGCCGGATTGGCGGCACGCTTGCGCATCTGACGCACTGGGATATTCGCCCGGCACGAACCGTCTCTCTACTTGCCTCTCTCGCGAGCTTCCTTACAGGGCGGGTATCTAATGACGCGGGCCAAGAGCTTTTCGGGAACCTTACCTTGCCGGCACTGGAGAAGCTGGCCGAAGCCTGGGCGCACGAGCTCGATGTTTTCTGGATCGAGGCAAAGGAAAAGGTAAGTCAAAGAAGCGCATCCGGTGCCGAAATCCCTGACTACCTGGGGATCGACGCGATCCACAGCGCCTTCACAAGCCAGCCGGAAGAAGTGCTCGAGGCCGTCCGTGAGAGGATGAACGTATTGTCCGATCGAGGCAGAGAGTTTTCAGACGGACAACCGATCGACGTTCTTAGTCGAATTGCTGTCATTTTTGAAGCTAGGCCGTGAACCGGCCGATTTTTGGAAATCAGGCATTTCTTTTGAATGGTCCCGCATTGCCGGTGTGAATACAGAACGTGGCGTACGGTTGGGCGGGCCTTCCTTGTTGGGCGAAGGCATCGGCCCCTGATCGCGCCACGGCGGGCGTCGGGCATTTGGTCGCGGGCTTTACGTGGCGCAAAGGCGAGGCTGTGCTTGTCAGAATCGTTTCGGCGGGCGTATGATTTATCTAATCAGTCAATTTTTTCACTGATGGTTTAGGAGGAACCGATGAGTCTCAAGCTTTTGGCGGGTGCTGTTGCATCGACGTTGGCGTTTTCCACCGGCGCGATGGCGCAAACGGAAATTCAATGGTGGCACGCCTTCACCGGCAGGCTGGGGGATCTGCTGGCAGAGCAGATTGATCAGTTCAACGCCAGCCAGTCGGAATACGTTGTCGTGGGCAACCACAAGGGCAATTACTCCGAAACCCTGAACGCGGGCATCGCCGCCTTCCGCGCTGGCGAACAGCCCAATATCCTGATGGTTTTCGAGGTTGGCACCGCCACGATGATGGCGGCCGAAGGCGCGATCGTGCCGGTTTACCAAGTGATGGCAGATGCCGGTGTGGCGTTTAATCCCGACGATTACCTCGCCGCTGTTGCCGGCTACTACACCACGACCGACGGCAAGATGCTGTCACTGCCCTACAACTCCTCGACGCCGGTTTTGTGGGTGAACCGCGATGCGCTGTCTGCCGCCGGGCTTGACCCCGACATGGATCTGTCGACCTGGCAGCAGGTGGGCGACGCGCTCGATGCGCTGAAGGCCGCGGGCAGCGAATGCCCGATGACGACGGCGTGGCAGAGCTGGGTGCATCTGGAAAACTTCTCGGCCTATCATAACGTGCCGTTCGCAACGCAGGAAAACGGCTTTGCCGGGCTCGACGCCGAGCTGGTCTTCAACGGCCCGGTGCAAGTGAAGCACATCCAGCAGTTGGGTGACTGGGCAGCCGAAGGCAAGTTCATCTATGCCGGGCGGCGCAACGAGGGCGGCGCAAACTTCCGCTCGGGCGATTGCGCGCTGTTCACCGAAAGCTCGGCTGGTTATGCCGGGATCAAGGCCGAAGCGACCTTCGACTTTGACATCCGCCCGCTGCCCTATTGGGACGGGGTGGAAGGTGC
>JANTFS010000089.1 GCA_024763335.1 Paracoccaceae bacterium
GCGCCGCCAATGCCGCCAACGCCCGGCTGGTGGAAGGGTTGCGCGGGATTGACGGCGTCGAGTTTCTCTATCCACCGGAGGCCAACATGGGCTTTGCCGCCTGGCCGCGCGCGGCCCATCAAAGGCTGCATGACGCCGGGGCGCAATATTATGTCTGGGAGGGCCAGCTCGACGGCGACGATCCCACCGAGGCGCTCACCGCCCGCATGGTCACCGACTGGTCAATCAGCGACGAAGACATCGCCCGCTTCGTCGGCCTTGTCCGGGGCTGATCGCGCTCAGACCTTCAGGAAGGCGGCGATCTCGCCGGCGACCCCTTCGGGATGCGTCAATGGTGACATGTGCCCCGCGCCAACGATCATGACCCGCCGCGTCTGCGCCACGCGCGCGGCAAAGGCGTCGTGCACCGCAGGCACGATCCGTGGCGAGGCGCTGCCCTCGAGCAGCAGCACCGGCATCTGCACTCCTTCCAGACGCCCCGACCGGGTGAGCCCGGGCGCATCGTCGCGCGTCACCCCGCGTTCCTCGGCGATCCGGTCGATCTGCCGTGCGAGCCGATCGCGCGCCCGCTCCGGCAAGGTGTCCCACGGCGCATCGGGGTTCATCGCGCGCTGGAAGATGCGCGCGGCCCGTTCCCGCTCGCCCGCCGCGAGCGCCGCTCCGAAGCCGGCCATCGCGGCAACATGGGCGTCGTGCGCCGGGGTGCCTGCGGCGAGCGCGAAGAGCGGCGGTTCGATCAGGGTGAGCGTGCGCACCTTGCCGGGGTGCTCGAGCGCCAGACGGAGCGCAACCGTTGCGCCGTAGCTGTGGCCGACGAGATCGGCGCGCCTGTCGATCAGGCCGGCGGCGATCCGGGTGGTGAGATCGTGCAGACCCAAGGCTCCGCCGGTGCCGGACCAGGCCGCGCTCCGGCCATGGCTGGGGCGATCGAACGCCGTCATCGCCAGCTTGTCGAGCAGGGCGGCCTGAACCCGCGCCCAGGTTCCCGAATGGCCCAGCGTGCAATGGATGAACAGCGCCCGGCGCACGCCCCGGCCGGCGCGCACAACATGGGTGGGAAACCCCGAAACCGCCTCGGTTTCGCTCACGCCTCGCCCGCGAGATGGACGCGCAGATCATCAAGCCGGTCCTGTCCCCAGAACACGGCGCCATCTTCGGCAACCCAGCTTGGCGACCCGAAGACGCCGGCTGCGACCGCCTCTTCGAGGTTGCGGCCATAGATCTCGGCGCCGGTGAAGAGCCCGCTGTCGGCAAGGCCCGGATCGAACCCTGCCGCCTCCAGAGCGGCTTTGATCACCGCATCATCCGCCACGTTCTTCTCGTCTGCCCAGACCGCCGCGAGCAACGACTGGACCAGCGCGAACATGTCGCCCCCGCCCGCGTTCTGAGCCGCGATGATCGCATAGGAGGCCGGCGCGGCATTCGCGGGGAAGTAGGCGGGCTGCGGGTTCACCGGCAATCCGGCCCGTTTCGCCTGACGGGCAATATCGGCGAGCCGATAGGCCTGGCGGGAGGGGTGGCGCTGGCCCACCGGGGTGCCGCCGGTGCGATCGAACAGGGCCATGATATCGAGCGGTTTCCAGTTCACCTTGACCCCAGCCGTGGCCGCAAGCGCGCCAAACCGCGGCCCCGCGAGGTATGTGAACGGGGAAATGACGGAAAAATAGTAGTCGAGCCGTGTCATTTTTGTCCTCGCGCGCCGCCTTGCAGTGGCCATGACCCTAGCCCGGTGTTAAGCGGTGTCAACGTCGCGCCGTCGCGATTCTGTTACACGACCAGCCACCGCCGGGACCACCAGACCATGCCTGCGATCAACGAACCCAAGCTCATTTCGGGCAACGCCAACCGTAGACTTGCCGAGGCCGTCGCGCGGCGGATGTCGATCCACCGGGGAGCCAAGGTGGAACTCATCAGCGCACGGGTCGAACGGTTCAACGATCAGGAAATCTTCGTCGAGGTGCACGAGAACGTGCGCGGCGAGGACATGTTCATCATCCAGCCGACCTCGAACCCGGCGAACGACAACCTGATGGAACTGCTCATCATCGCCGATACGCTGCGCCGCTCGTCGGCGGCCCGCATCACGGCGGTGATCCCCTATTTCGGCTACGCCCGGCAGGATCGCCGCTCGCGCGCCCGCACCCCGATCAGCGCCAAGCTGGTGGCCAACATGATCACCCAATCCGGGATCGAGCGGGTGTTGACGATGGACCTGCACGCGGCCCAAATTCAGGGCTTTTTCGACATCCCCGTCGACAACCTCTATGCCAGCCCGATCTTTGCCCTCGACATCAAGCACCATTTCAAGGGCTGCCTCGACGAGGTGATGGTGGTCAGCCCCGACGTTGGCGGTGTCGCCCGCGCGCGCGAGCTTGCCAAGCGGTTCGATGCCCCTCTGGCGATCGTCGACAAACGCCGCGAGAAGCCCGGGGAAGTGGCCGAGATGACGGTGATCGGCGACGTCAGCGGCAAGCGCTGCATCATCGTCGATGACATCTGCGATACGGCCGGCACTCTGGTAAAAGCCGCCGAGTTGCTGAAGGAAAGCGGCGCCAAGGAGGTGCATGCCTACATCAGCCACGGGGTCATGTCGGGCGCAGCAGTGGAGCGGGTGACCAATTCTTCGATGAAGAGCCTGGTCATCACCGACACGATCCAGCCGACCGCGGAGGTGATGGCCGCCGAGAACATCCGGGTGGTGCCGACCGCGCCGATTTTTGCGCAAGCTATCCTGAACATCTGGGGCGGCACCTCTGTTTCGTCGCTGTTCGACGACACGACGCTGGAACCGCTTTACGAGACGCATTATTCGTGAGCAGCCGGTATCAGCGGCGCGGCAGTTTCGCGAGGAAATCGTCAACCGGCAGCACCGGCCTCAGAATGGCGGCGAGCTCTTCGAGCC
The DNA here is from genome assembly GCA_024763335.1 of Paracoccaceae bacterium. Taxonomy (GTDB): domain Bacteria; phylum Pseudomonadota; class Alphaproteobacteria; order Rhodobacterales; family Rhodobacteraceae; genus Sinisalibacter. Next base: position 2,903 of record JANTFS010000089.1, read on the forward strand.
GCGGGTTTTTCCTGTCAAAGAACGCGTAGCAGACGAAATCCTGCATGATCGCGCCCTGCTGCTCGTAGCCGTAGGAGAGGAATTCGGCGGTCCTGTTGGCCTCAAACCAATAGGGATCGACGTTGTCCATGGTCTCTTGCGCCGCCCGGTTGGTGCTGTAGGCCGTGCGGGCGCGGTTTTGCCATTGCCAGACATGCACCAGCTCATGCGCCATGATCACCGAGGCCGGATAGGGCAGGCTCTCGGGGAAGCCCCGGAAGGCATCCTGCGGGTAATACTTGTAGGAAAAGAAGATATCGTTTTCGAGCACGAAGGCCGCGGGCCATGTCCAGTAGCGGTGGGTGCTGCGTTTGCGGTCACACAAGCCGGGCGGCGCGGCTTGCGGCTCTGCCTCTTCTGCGCCCGGTTCGGGCTTTGGTTCGCGCGGCAGCGGCAAAACGCCGATCCCCGCCATCACCGTCACTTCCTCGGTATCGAGCGTGTCGCCAAACAATGCCTTGGCAACCATGGTTTCGTTCGGCGTCAGCGAGCGCGAACAGGCCGCGAGCACGGTGACGCTCGCGAGCACGGTCAGAACGAGGGGTCGAAACGCAGTCATCGGGGCGGCAGCCTCATCTCGGGCCGGATGCAAAACGGGCGGCCACAGGGCCGCCCGCTCGCTGGCCGTGTCAGGGCGATCTGACCGGCTTCGTGGCTCCGCGTCAAGGTTTGACGTAGGTGAAGCCCTGCTGCTGAAGATACGAGATCTCGGCCACGCCGGAGGGCACGATGTCCTGCTCCCAGACGTCAAAGAGATCGGTTTCAGGATTGATCTTGCGACCAACCAGCGTGTTGTTGCAGACGTTGAAGAGCACGTTCTGGCCCTTCAGCTCGACCACGCGGGTCTGAAGCGAATCGTTCTCCAGCGCCCGCGCGAGCAGCCCGACGCCATTGCCGTGCAGCACAATGCGGACTTCCATGTTGTCCACGCCCACTGCATTGATGTGGTTCTGGACGTTGCGCAATGCGCCAAGATAGGCCTTGTCGCCTTCACCGCCATTGTAGTTGATGTGGTAGACAGCCTTTTGCGTGCCGTAGCGCTCGGACGCTTCCGCGGCTCCGAGGGTGGCCGTCAGGCTGAAGAGCGCAATTGCCAAGGTCGAGATCAGCTTGGTCAGGTGTTTCATGTTTCCTCCCGTGAAGTTTGTTATGTTTGTGTGCTCCCTGAGTGGTGATTGGCCGGGAACGGGCTCAGCCTGACACGCGCGGCCCGCTCCGGGCTACTGGCAGGTTCCTTTGAAAACAGGGCAAAACCACCTAGGGGAATCCCTAGGTTCGGTGATCTGCGGCGAGTTTGACGAGATGCAGGGACGATTGCGCCTCGAACTTTCGCAACAGGTTCGAGCGATGGAATTCGACGGTTTTCGGACTGATCCCGAGAGCCCGCGCAATTTCCTTTGTCGAATGGCCGTTGCAGATCTGCTTGAGCACCTCGGTTTCGCGCCGGGTGAGCGCGGGGTAATCGTCGCGCACATCGGGGGCGGGCGCATTGGCCTGTGGCGTGCCGGCCTGCGGCTCGGGGCCAGCCCTGCGCCCACGCCGATACAACAAACCCGCAGCCGCCAGGATCGGGACCACAAGAGCCGCCAACGCCACCCAGCTCACCGCCGGCGTTTCCCGTGCCGCCGCCGCCGCGTCATAGGCCGTCAGCAAGTCGCGCACCGCATGGTAGCTGACCGGGGCTTCCCAGCTGTCGGCAAGGTCGGCGCCGGCGCCACCTATCGCCGCGCTGGTATCGAGCAGAGCGCGCGCAACGGCGGTACGCAGGGCGGCCTCGGTCCCCGCGAGTGCAAGGAAGGGCCATTCGGGGTAGAGCCGGGTGCTGAGACGATCGGGGTGGCCATAGTCGGCATTGGGGTTGAGCACGGTGACCTGGGCAAGGTCGATCCGCCCTTCGCGTGCCATCGCCTCAAGCAGGCCGCTGCGCACGATCCCCACATCCGCCCCGCCCTCGAGCACACGCGCGACGATCTGGTCCTGTGGAAAGCCGGTGAAGGCGAGGCTCGCGGGATCGCGAAACAGATCGACGCCTTGCTTGGCAAATTCGTCCCACGCCACTTGGAACCCGCCAAACGCGGCCGCATCCACCGCCAGAACCGATCGCCCCCTGACGTCTCGCAGCGCCTCGATCCCGGAGCCCGCCGCGGTGAAGATCACGCTGCCGAACGCGCGGGTCAGGTCCCCGGCCGCGGTGTGGCGCACCCGTGTGGCCAGCACGCTCATCGGAAACTCGCGTTCCAGCGTGACGTAATGGCCCGGGTTGGTGATGAGAAAATCGAGGTTGCGGTTTTCGAGCTGGCCCCGAGCCGAAACCAGCGTCACCGGTGTGAACTGAAAGCGCCAGGCCGGGACGGCGGTGTCGAGATAGCTGCGAAGCGGCGCCCAGGTTGCCTCGAAATCGCCGGTGCCGCGGTGCGCAAGCACGCCGACATTGGCCACGCCCCACGACGGCGCGTCCTGAGCAATGCCCCGTCCGCCCGACAAAAGGGCCAAGGCCGCCAGCGTTAGGAACACCAGGCGCATGCAGATTGTCCTCCCCGGGGCATCTTGCCCGCGGGGCGACGCGAAATCAAACCCGGCCATCATGCGCAAATGTCATGCCCGGCCTCCGGCCCACCACTGGCCCTCGTCACGCCGGATGCTGTCGAGCGGCACGGCCCGGGGCCCGACGGTGGCCCCGGGTGAGGCCTCACAACATCGCCGGCACGACAAGATCGGGCGGGCGGTGGCCGTCGGCGAAGGTCTGGATGTTGATCAACACCTTCTCGCCCATCTCGATCCGGCCCTCGCGGGTCGCCGAGCCCATGTGCGGCAGGAGCACCACGTTGGGCAACGCGCGCAGGCGGGGGTTCACCTCGGTGCCGTGTTCAAAGACGTCCAGCCCCGCTCCGGCGATCTCGCCGGCCCGCAGCATGCGGGTGAGGGCGTTTTCGTCGATCACTTCCCCGCGCGAGGTGTTCACGATCACTGCGTCGGGTTTCATCAGCTTCAGCCGGCGGGCATTCATCAGATGGAAGGTCGAGGGCGTGTGCGGGCAGTTGATCGACAGGATGTCGACCCGGCTCACCATCTGGTCGAGGCTTTCCCAATAGGTCGCCCCGTGCTCGGCCTCGATGTCGGCGTGAAGGCGCCGGCGGTTGTGATAATGCACCTCCATGCCGAAGCAGCGCGCCCGGCGCGCCACCGCCTGCCCGACCCGGCCCATGCCGAGAATGCCAAGCTTGCGCCCCGCGATGCGCCCGCCGAGCATTGCCATCGGCGACCAGCCCTGCCACTGGCCCGACTGCATCAGCGCGAGACCTTCGGGAATGCGGCGGGTGACGGCAAGGATCAACGCCATTGTCATGTCGGCGGTGTCTTCCGAGACGACACCGGGGGTATTGCTCACCAGAATGCCGCGCTGACGCGCGGTGGCGACGTCGATGTGGTCGATACCGGCGCCGAAATTGGCGATCAGCTTGAGCTTGTCGCCGGCCTGGGCGATCAGGCCCTGGTCGATCCGGTCGGTCAGCGTGGGGACGAGCACGTCGGCACGCCGCATGGCATCGGCGAGCGCCTCCCGGCTCATCGGCTGGTCGCTTTCGTTCAACTCGGTGTCGAACAGCTCGCCCAAACGCGCCTCGACAGCTTCGGGCAACCGTCGCGTCACGACAACACTCAGCCGTTCTGTGGCCATCTGGCTCCTCCGTTGCCTTGCCTCGTGCCTCTCGCTTTGGCATGGTGGCAGCGAACGCGAAGAGGCACAAGCGCCGCAAGGTGCGAGACAACGAAAACAACGCGTCAGGTGGGCAGTAGATGAACAAGACGGGTCCAGTGCGTCTGGCGTCGATCGTGATGGCGATCGCGCTTTCGCTCCTGACCGCAGGACCGGCCATGGCGGGCGACCGTGGCCCGGTGACCAATCTCCCCCTGCCACGTTTCGTGTCTCTCAAGACCTCGGAAGGGAACGTGCGCCGTGGGCCTTCGCTGACACATCGGATTGATTGGGTTTTCACGCGCCGCGGCATGCCGCTCGAGGTGATCGGCGAGTTCGGTCACTGGCGGCGGGTGCGTGACCGCGACGGGATGGGCGGCTGGATGCACTACGCCCTGCTGTCGGGTGCGCGCACCGGGTTGGTCGAGACCGATCTCGCGCCGCTTTATGCGCGGGCCGATACGGCCAGCACGGTGGCCGCCCGGCTCGAAGCCGGCGTGATCGTCTCGGTCGACAGCTGTGCTGTGGATTGGTGCAAGGTTCGGGTGGAGGGAATGAAAGGATGGATGGTCAAACAAACTTTGTGGGGCGTGCGGGCGGACGAGGTTTTCGACTAGGCGTCGACGAGGTCACGACACCGGCGGCGGCGAAAAGCCTCAACAAGTCGGGCCGCCGCGTGGTTGTGATCCATGCGGACACGGGGTGGATCGGCCCGGTATCCGACGGGTTCGACGGGTTCTGGCCGAAACTCATTGGCGAGCTTGCCCATCAGGGCGTGGAAACCCGGGTGGTGCGCTGGCGCTCGAAACAGGCCGAAACGCTGCTGGATCCGAGCGCGGATCATCTGCATGTCGTGATGGGCGACATGCCGAATTTCGGGCACAACATGCTCCATGTCGAAGAAAGCTACATCAAGGGGTTCTGGTATCTCGATGAAATCGGGGTCTACTGGAACTCGTCGCTGCGGCTCTCGCAATTCTGCCCCGACCGGATATCGAAGGGCCATGCGGACTATTTCTTCAACGGTGTCGCCGGATGGATGCTGCGCGAGAATATCTCGAAAGCCCCCCAGCCCGAGCGCGTTCCCGGCCTTCTGGAGCCGGCACGGGCGGTGGTGTTCACGCAGGAAAACGAGGGGTTCCGAAATCGTTCACACTATCTCACCAACGAGCAGATGATCCGCACCGCCGCCGAATTCGACCGGTCGAAACTGGTGTATGTCAAACTCCACCCCAACCAGTCGAAGGCGGCGCGGCGGGTTCTCATGGCGGTGGCGCAGGACTATCAGAACGTGCGCATTTCGGAAGCCTCGGTGCACGATCTGGTGGAAAAGGCCGCGGTGGTGGTCACGCAGAACTCCGCGGCCGGGTTCGAGGCATTGATGCAGAAGAAACCGGTGGTGACCTGTGCCAAGTCGGACTACCGGCACGCCACGCTGACCGCCAAGACGGCGGGCGATCTGCGCGACGCGCTCGATTATGGCCCCGACGCGATGGACGGTTTCCCCTACGAGAAGTTCTTCTACTGGTTCCTGCATCGCAACATGCTTGAAGAGGCCAAGGACAATTTCGCCGAGCGCGGGGTCGCACGGATCCGCGACAAGGCCTTCCTCTGACCCCGGCACTTGCTCCCGCCTGTCGCGCTGGCCTAAACACGGGCGCGAACCGCGGGGGCGCACGGGATGCGTGACAAGACGACCTTGAACCTTTCGGCCGGCATCGCCTCGGTGGCCGTGGCGTTCGTGCTCGTCGGGCTGAAGCTCTGGGCGCTGGGCGAGACCCACGCCCTTTCGGTGGCCGCGTCTCTGGCCGACAGCGCGATGGACATGATGGTCTCGCTCGGCGGGCTTGCGGCAATCGCCTATGCGGCGCGCCCGGCAGACGAGGATCACGCCTATGGCCATACCTCGGCGGAAGACCTCGCGGCGCTCGGCCAGTCCTTGTTCATTCTCATTTCGGCGGGGGTGATCAGCTGGGCCGCGGTCGGCCGGCTGTTGTCGGACGCGCCATCCGAGCTGAGCGGCCAGGGGCGTGGCATGATGGTGATGGCGGCATCGATTGCGTTGACCCTCGGCCTCGTGCTCTGGCAGCGCCGGGTGGCGCGGCGCACCGGCTCGCGCGTGGTCCGGGCCGACAGCCTGCACTACCTCGGCGATCTCCTCCCCAACATCGGAGCGATCCTCTCGCTCTGGGCCTCGGCCACCTTCGGCCTCGGACAGGTCGACAGCGTCGTGGCCCTCGGGGCAGCGGCGATGCTGGCTGTCGGGGCCGTGCGGATTTTCAAGGGCGCCTGGGACGCGTTGATGGACCGCGCCGCGCCCGAGGAGGTGGTTGCCGGGATCGAAGCTATCGTGGCCGGGTTTCCCGGTGTGCACGGGTTTCACGACCTGAAAACGCGCACCGCCGGATCGAAGACCTTCGTCACCGTGCATATCGAACTGGACGGCACCAAGACCCTCAACGAGACCCATGCGACGGCGGCGGCGCTGCGGCGCGCGATCCTGCGCGCCTACCCCGACAGCGACGTGATGATCCACCAGGATCCGGTCGGGGTGACCCCGCACCCCGAGGACCCCTCTCGTCAGTGACGTCGGCCGGCTCGAAGACCCCGGCCCGCGCCGCCCTCGGGGCGGAACTTCCGCGCGGCAAAGCCGCGGGCCTCAGTCCATCAAGCCGAGCAAGCGTGCCGCGTTGTTCTTGAGGATGTCGGGGCGCAGCTCGTCCTTGATGTCGATCCGGGCGAAGGCATCCAGCCATTTTTCCGGCGCGATCATCGGCCAGTCGGAGCCAAACAGCACTTTTTTCTTCAGGATCGAATTGGCGTATTTCACCAGGATCGGCGGGAAATATTTCGGGCTCCAGCCGGAGAGGTCGATAAAGACGTTGGGCTTGTGCTGGGCGACGGCAAGCGCCTCCTCCTGCCACGGAAAAGACGGGTGCGCCGCGATGATCTTGAGGTCGGGGAAATCCACGGCCACGTCATCGAGACACATCGGGTTGGAATACTTGAGACGCATCCCGTTGCCCCCGGGCATGCCGGAACCAACCCCGGTCTGGCCGGTATGGAACAGCGCAATCGCGCCTTCATCCTGGATTGCCTCGTAGAGCGCATAGGCCATGCGATCGTTGGGATAGAAACCCTGCATCGTGGGGTGGAACTTGAAGCCCTTGATGCCGAATTCGCGCATGAGCCGCCGGGCCTCGCGTACGCCTGTCTTGCCCTTCCACGGATCGATCGAGGCGAACGGGATCAGCACATCGTCGTTTTCGGCAGCGAGGCGGGCGACATCTTCGTTCGCGTATCGGCGGTAGCCGGTCTCGCGCTCGGCATCGACCGGGAAGATCACCGCGGCGATGTTCTGCGCGCGATAATGCGCCGCCGTTTGCGGCACGGTGGGCGGATGCGTCCAGGGTGCGCCAAAATAGGAGGCCATGGTGCTTTGCAGCTCATCATACCCATCGTCGGAATGGCAACCGCAGGGCTCCTCCGCGTGGGTGTGGATGTCGATCGCGCGGATCTTGGTGATGTCGACCATGTGAACCTCCGAAGTATGGGCTCATCGACCCCGGCCGGGGCCTCTTCGCGAAGAGAGGACGCAGGCCTCGATGAGCGGTCAGATCGTGATGGTGGCCGGGTCGGTGTCATCATAGAGACGCCGCAGCAGGGTCTCCCGCAAGCCAAGAACCCGGCGGGTGTTGAGGTTGCCTTTCGCGGTCATCTCACCCGCGCCCATATCGGGCGGATCGGCGAGCACGATGGCGCGCACAACTTGGGCGGAGGAACCGGGACCCTCGCGTGCGCGCGCGGCCAGTCGGCGGCGGATCTCGCCTTTCAACATCTTGTCGGTCAACGCACCGCTGTCGGCCTCTTTCTGGAAACCTTCCCTTTCAAGTTCGGCCGCATTCGGGAAAATCATCAGACCGATCTCGGCGCGATCCGCCCCGGTCACCACGACGTCCTGCACCAGCGGACCGAGGCAGGCCAGCATGTCGAGGCGCAGTTGCGCCGCGCGCACCCATGTGCCGGTGAGCAACTTGAAGTCTTCCGAGATCCGGCCATCGAACCTGAGCCCCATGTCGGGCGCGCCGGGTTCGACGAATTTCATCACGTCGCCGGTGAGAAAGAAGCCCTCGTCGTCGAACGCCTCGGCGGTCTTTTCCGGGTCATCCACGTATCCGGTGAACAGGTTCGGCCCCTTGACCCGGACCTCGTAGCGCGCGGGGTCGTCCTCGCCGGGGACGAGCTTGATCTCGGCCCCTGTCACTGGCACGCCGACGATGCCGGACCGGTCGGTGGGTTGGTGCTGGCTGAGCATCGCCGGAGCGGTTTCGGTGAGGCCCCAGGCCGAATTCAT
>JANTFS010000090.1 GCA_024763335.1 Paracoccaceae bacterium
CACGCAGCGCGCGGTTTGTTCGTCGATGTGGCTTTGCACCTCCAGAACCAGCCGGCCCGGGCCATCCCAGGCGACCTCGATGGCGGTGTTGATCAACGGCAGATCCTTGACCGGAAACGCCACATCGACGATCGACCCCGAGATCGACACGATGCTTCCCGGCCTGGCGGCGTCGCCGGAAGCCGGCCCGGGTTTCTGCGATGTGTCAGACTGGGTCATGGTTTCGATGTGTCACATGATCGGGATCGTTGGTCGTTTCAAGATTCGACACCATTCATCCGTGAAAGGTAATTGCGGACACCGGCAAGAAAAGCCCGTCTCGCGCATCCATACCGGGGACGCGCACGCCGGGATCCGATGCTATGCGAGACTCATAGCACGAAGTCTAAACATTTGAAATGTTTAAATTATGAGACAGGATCCGCGGATGTCGATCGGCCAGCTCCCGGCGTGGAGCGCGGCCCGATGTGCCTGTCGGCGGGCGTTATCGGACGGTTAACCCCGCGGGCGCGGCGTTGAGCGCGCCTTTGCGCCCGTCCGCGTATCACCGGGCGGACTTCATTTCTCGCAGGAGGCCCCATGTCGGATACGTCCCCCCGGCTCGATCTGCCCTACATCCAACCCGCGCAGGCGCAGAAACACGTCACCCACAACGAGGCTCTGCGCGCGCTCGATGTGTTCGTTCAACTGACCGTCGAGGCATTCGGCGCCACGACGCCCCCGGCGCTGCCCGTCGAAGGGCAGGTCCACGCGCTGGGCGCCGGCGCGGTGGGCGACTGGGCCGGGCAGGACGGCACGCTTGCGATCTGGGTCGACAGCGGCTGGCAGTTTCATTCGCCACAGCCGGGATGGCGGGCCACCCTCGCGGGGGGAACCGAAATCCGGATCTGGACCGGCTCGGACTGGCTGCCGGCCAGCGCGAATGTCGATTTCGACAATCTCGCCGGAGTCGGGGTGAACAGCACCTCGGACACGACCAACCGGCTGTCTGTCTCGTCGCCCGCCACGTTGCTGACCCACGAAGGCGCGGGGCACCAGCTGAAGATCAACAAGGCCTCGGCCGCGGACACCGCGACGCTCCTGTTCCAGTCTGGCTGGTCGGGGCGGGCCGAGATGGGGCTCGCCGGGGAAGACGCTTTCTCGATCAAACTCAGCGCCGACGGCGTGGCCTGGGACGAGGCGCTGCGGCTGACGGCCGGCATGCAGGTCTATCACTCCGGCAACGTGGTGGGCACGGTCGCCGCGAGCCCGGGGATCGGCGACGCGCTGTTCGAGACCGGCTCGAACGCCAACGGCAGTTTCACCAAGTTCGCGGACGGCACGATGATGTGCTGGATGCCGGGCTTTGCGACGGCCAGCGGCGCGCCGGCAACATGGACATTTCCCGCCGCCTTCGCCAGCGGCGCTGTTGCGGTGACGGCCACCGCCGAGGGCGCCAGTGCCGCAATGATCACGGTTGAAACCCCGAGCGCGACCGATGTTGCCGTGCGCTCCTTCGACGCCGGCGGCGCGGAAACGGTTTCGCCCAGCGCCAGCCTCCATGCCATCGGCCGGTGGTTCTGAGCCGGCTGTCAACCAACCTTCCGGGGCGGCCCTGTCGCCCCGGCTTTTCTTGTCCCACCGCGCAATTGATGCCAAACACACGGCACAAGCCCGAGGACAAGACCGATGAGCAACCTGATCTACATCCTGAACGGACCGAACCTGAACCTGCTCGGACAGCGCGAGCCGGAGATCTATGGCGCCGAAACGCTCGCCGACGTGGAAGCGGCCTGTGCCGAGGTGGCGCAAGGCTTCGGGCTCGGGATTGAGCTGATGCAATCCAACCACGAGGGCCGGCTGGTGGACTGGATTCAGGACGCGCGCGGCGCCGCCGCCGGCATCATCATCAACCCCGGCGCTTTCACCCACACCTCGGTGGCGATCCTCGATGCGCTGAATGCCTATGAGGGGCCGGTGCTGGAGGTGCATGTTTCCAATGTTCACCGGCGTGAGCCGTTCCGCCACAAATCCTACGTCTCCCTGCGCGCCGATGGCGTGATCGCCGGCTTCGGCACCGAGGGCTACGCGCTGGCGATGCGCCGGATGGGATCGCTTCTGGCATGACCGACCGTTATGCGGTGTTCGGCAATCCCCTCAGCCACACCAAGAGCCCGTTCATCCACGCCGAGTTTGCCCGCCAGCTCGGGGACGATCTGAGCTACGAGGCGATCGAAGCGCCGAGGGACGGCTTTGAAGCCGCGGTGCGGAGCTTCGTGGCGGCTGGCGGCAAGGGCTTCAACGTCACGGTGCCCTTCAAGGTCGACGCCGCCCGGCTGGCCGACGAGGCGCATGAGGCGGTTGTCATTTGCGGGGCGTCGAACTGCGTGAAGGTGGAGGACGGGCGCCTCGTTGCGGAGAACTTCGACGGCGTGGGGCTGGTGCGCGACATCGTCGACAACCTCGGCGTGGCCCTCGCAGATGCGCGGGTTTTATTCGCCGGGGCCGGCGGCGCGACCCGCGGCGCGATCGTGCCGTTTTTCGAGGCCGGGGTGCGCGAGATCGTGATTGCCAACCGGACCGTCGCGAAGGCCGAGCACATCCGCGACCTTCTGCGCGCGCGGGGCCCGATCCGGGCCTGCGGCTACGATGACATCGGCACCGGCTTCGACATCATCCTCAACAGCACCTCCGCCAGCCTGTCCGGCGCGGCGCTGCCGATCCCGGACACGGCCTTTCATGGCGTCCGGCTGGCCTACGAGCTGGCCTATGGCAAGGGCAAGACGCCGTTTCTGCAGATGGCCGAAGCCGGTGGGGCCGAACACCTTGCGGATGGCGTCGGGATGCTGGTCGAGCAGGCGGCAGAGGCCTTCGCCTGGTGGCGCGGCAAACGCCCGAACACGGCGCCCGTCATCGAAGCGATGACAATTCCGCTGGAATAGGGACTGTTTTCGCACGACCCGAAGCCCGGAACCGATCGGGGTGAACATGGGGGCCGGTCGGGCACGCCTCGGGAAACGCGCCGACCGGCCCCAATTCACTGGTTACTGGAACAATCACGTGCCGGCCATGTCGCCAATGCAGCGATTGCATGTAGGACGACGATCAGGGTTCAGACAACGGACCTGAGTCCGGTCAATTCGATTGCTCGACCGGCGACGTGTCTTCACCATAGACCCGCAACTGGCCCGCGTTCTGGACGCCAAGCTTTTCCTTGACCGCACGCCAGATCTCGAAGGCCCGGCTGCGCCCGACGCCGATCTTTTCCCCGGCTTCCGGCACGGAACCCCCGGCCAAGATTGCATCGAACAATCTGCGTTCCTGAGCCGTCAGCGTTCCGAGCTTGGGGCCAAGCCTGCGGCGCAAGGCACCTTGCCCGGGACGGGCCGGCTCCAGCAACAGCAGCAACTCCGGCTCCTGCATGCCTTCATAGAGGGGATCGGCGGCAATCGGGCGCACCGACACACCAAAGGGCTGGCCGCCCGCCTCATCGGCATGTGTGCCGATCTGCGCGGAAATTTCGGCTTCCATGCCGTTTCTTTCGACAGAGTCGGAAAGGCTGAGCCGGTTCGACGGGCTGCCAACTCGGACAATCCCCTGATCCTTGAGCTGCCCGAATTCCTTGTTGCTGCCCGTGACCTTGCCCGTGCGATCAAGCAAACACGCGGCAATGCTCTGGTCGGAAAGAAACTCAAGCAACCCCTTGCCGGTTTGCCGGGTCCGGACAATCTCCCGGCCCGTCTTCCAGGCATTCTTGATCACCGACAGATGATCATTCAGCAGCGCCATGATGTTGTCCGCACCGCCGGCGTCATTGTTATTGAAAAAGACATTGAGGGCCGTCCAGTAACCCGGCACCTGACCGATCTGCACGACAATCGTATCGTTGATGCCCTGATCGAAACACCATTGCCCGAGCTCCGTCTTCGCAAACTCCTCGGAACTTACCAGCGTGGACATTTGCGTCGGCACGATCGGGCGGTGATCGACCTGTGCATCCGCCCAAACATCCTTCATCCTCAGATTGTAGACGTAGTAGGCGACCCGTTCGAGCTCGAACCCCTCCACGAACGGAGAGTGATGCTCCTGCTGAAGCTGAACGTCATCGACGATCTGGCAGGTCTTGTTTTCCCTGAGCGTGATGATCGCCGCCTTCGCCCCTGTCAGCCCAAGGATCGCAGCCAGAACGCGCCGCCAACGAGCTTGATCGTCAATCGCGGCAATGATTTCTGTGACGAGCGCACTGTCGAGACCTTTTTCCATTCCCTCCCCCCCCAAGGAACACCGGCAATCGTGCCACTCCCATTCGGTAGTCGATATTACCAAATATTTGAATGCAAACTTTCTGACGCGGCCACCGCGCCTTGAAACATTGCGAGCCAGACCGAGCAAAACAAAAGGCCCCGTGAGGGGCCTTGTTTTATTGGTCGGAGTGAGAGGATTCGAACCTCCGACCCCTGCCTCCCGAAGACAGTGCTCTACCAGGCTGAGCTACACTCCGACCGTGGCGCGCGGGATAGCCCAGCTTTTCGGCCTTTGCAAGGGCCTACGTGTTGCTGACGCCCGATCTGCGTGCAAGTATTGGTGAGAGGGCAAACATCCTGATGACACACGTTTTTCTGGTTCTCGCGGGCGGACTGGGCCTTTTCCTGTTCGGAATGCAATCTATGACCGACGGTCTGCGGCGTCTCGCCAGCCGGCAGCTGCGCGCCTTTCTGGCCCGTTTTACCAAATCTCCGGCTACGGGCGCGGTGAGCGGGGCCATTGCAACCGCGATCATTCAATCCTCCAGCGCCACGATGCTGACGGTGATCGGGTTCGTCGGGGCGGGCCTGATGACCTTCCCGCAGGCGATCGGCGTCGTCTACGGGGCCAACGTGGGGACCACGATCACCGGCTGGCTCGTCGCGCTTCTCGGGATCAAGCTGCAGCTTGGCACGGTCGCGCTGCCGTTGCTGCTCGCGAGCGTTCTGCTTGTCCTGCTCACCGGCGGGCGCACGGCGCGAATCGGCCGCGTCCTCGCCGGGTTCAGCCTGATCTTCATCGGGCTCGACATGATGAAAGACGCCGTCACCGGTTTCGAGGGCTGGCTGACCCCCGAAATCCTGCCCCAGGATACCGTCGGCGGCCGGTTGCTCCTGCTCCTGATTGGCATGGTCGTGACCATCGTGATCCAGTCTTCAAGCGCCGGTGTTGCCGCGACCCTTGTCCTGCTCAGCGCCGGGCTGATCGACCTCGGGCAGGGCGCCGCGATGGTCATCGGCATGGATGTCGGCACCACCTTCACCGCGCTTATCGCCACGATCGGCGGGTCGCGCGACATGCGCCGGACCGCGGTCGCGCACAGTGCCTACAATGTCGTGACCGGATTTGCGGCGTTCACTCTGCTGAGCTTCATCGTCCCGGTGCTCGAATCCGTGTTCGGCGCGAATGAACCCACCGCGCTGGTGGCGTTCCACACGCTGTTCAACGTCGTTGGCGTGATGCTGATGCTCCCGCTCACAAGGCCGTTTGCCAGAGTGATCGAAGCGCTTGTCCGGGGCAGGTCGAGCGAGTTCACCGACGCGCTGGACCGGCGCCTTCTGGGCGACCCGAACGCAGCCATGGATGCGGCCCGGACCTGCGCCCTCGCCATCATGCGGGCGTTGTTTGCCGCCACCGGGGCCTTCCTGCGCCCGGGCGGCGGCCCCCTGCCCGCGCCCGCCGTGGCGCAGCTTGAACCGGCGCTGGATGACTTGCAGCACTACCTTGCCAGAATACGGGTTTCGGACGATCACCCCGAGGTTCTGAACCGGTATTCGGCCCTGTTGCACATGTATGACCACATGCACCGAATGGCCCACCAGCTGGTGGCCGAAGACCTGACCCGGAAACTCGTGACCGATCACGGCTTGCGCCGCCCGGCGCTCGTGTTCGGGGCCGCCGCGAGGCGTGTCGCCGACCCGGCGCGCCCGCTCGATCCCGAATGGTTCACCCGGATCTCGACGCTTGTTTCGGGCCGCACCCACCGGTTGCGCCGCTCGGCCCTTCTGCGCGAACACGTGGGCCTGGTGAGCGTGCCGGAGGTGTTCGAACTGACCGACGCGATGCGGTGGCTCGTGCGCACCGCCCACAATGCCGACCGCTGCATCTACTACGCGGCCCTGGCCAAGAACGACCAGGCCAAGCGGACCTTGTCGGACCGCCTGCCCGTTGATCCGGAGAAACCGGACAGCTCAGAGGGACGCGTCGAGGGCAGCTAGGATCGCATCGCCCATCTCGGCCGTGCTCGCCGGCGTCTTGCCCTCTTCATTGAGCAGATCGGGCGTGCGCACACCGTCGGCCAGCACCGTCTCGACCGCCGTCTCCAGCCGATCCGCCTCGGCGCCGAGATCGAAGCTGTAGCGCAGGGCCATGGCGAAGGAGAGGATGCAGGCGATCGGGTTGGCCTTGCCCTGCCCCGCAATGTCGGGCGCCGAACCGTGCACCGGCTCGTAGAGCGCCTTCGGCCGGCCGTTTTCCATCGGCGCGCCCAGCGAGGCCGAGGGCAGCATGCCGAGCGAGCCGGTCAGCATGGCGGCGACATCGGAGAGCAGATCGCCAAACAGGTTGTCGGTCACGATCACGTCGAACTGCTTGGGCCAGCGCACGAGCTGCATCCCGCCGGCATCGGCATACATGTGGCTGAGCTCGACGTCGGGATATTCCTTCTCGTGCACCTCCGACACCACGGCGCGCCAGAGAATGCCCGATTCCATCACGTTGGCCTTCTCCATCGAGCAGACCTTGCCCGACCGTTTGCGCGCAAGCTCGAAGGCCGAGCGCGCCACGCGGGCGATCTCGGCTTCGGTATAGCGCTGGGTGTTGATCCCGACCCGCTGGCCATCTTCCTCGAAGATCCCGCGCGGCTCGCCGAAGTAGATGCCCGAGGTCAGCTCGCGCACGATCATGATGTCGAGCCCCGCGATCACCTCCGGCTTCAGAGAGGAGAAATCCGCGAGCGCGTCGAAGCACTGGGCCGGGCGCAGGTTGGCAAAAAGGTCCATCTCCTTGCGCAGGCGCAAAAGGCCGCGCTCGGGCTTCACCGAGAAATCGAGATCGTCGTATTGCGGCCCGCCCACCGCGCCGAGCAGCACGGCATCGACGGCTTGCGCCCTGGCCATGGTTTCGTCCGCGAGGGGTGCGCCGTGCACGTCATAGGCCGCGCCGCCCACAAGGTCTTCGCTCACGTCGAACTTCAGGTCGCGCTTGTCGGCGAACCAGTCGATGATGCGGCGCACCTCGGCCATGACTTCGGGGCCGATCCCGTCGCCGGGGAGAATGAGAATGGAGCCAACCGGCATGGGTCTTTCCTTCGGCAGATTTCGTCCCGGCTGCCGTAGCCTCTTGCGCCTGCCGGGTCAAGAAACCGCGCTGCGTGGCGAGAGGCGAGGGCCCGTCAGTCGAAGGCGATATCGACCCAAACAAGGCGATGCCGGCTCGCCGCCGCCACCGTCTCGGCCATCGGCGCGCCCGGGGCCGGCCAGACCACGCCGGCATCGAGGACGGTGAGCTGCGCATCGGGCAGCACGTAGTCCACCCGCAGGTTGCCCGGCACCGGATCGGTCCAGTCAACGGTATCGAGAGCGGGGTTGCCCTGTTGCTCCGGATTGGCGGCCAGTCGGCCCCCCTCGCTGGCGGGCGCCGGATCGGCCAGCCGGGGATCGTCGAGCAGGGCCACGATCGCCTCGTGCCGCCCCTCGCCATCGACCGGATCGAGATTGGCGTTGCCGATCACCACCACGGGCCGGGCGGGCGGCGAGACCGGCAACGCCCCGTCAAGCAAGCGCAGCCAGAAGATGATCTCATCGTGATTGCGCCGGCCGTTGAGATCTTCGGGACCATCGAACACCGGCGTCGTGGCGCTGAAGGCCAGCAAGTGCAGCGTGCCCTGCGGCGTTGTCACCGGCACGTCCCAATGCGCCACGGATGACAGCCGCTGCGCCGCCTGCGCCCGGGCCGAGGGGAAAGGCGCGCCATCCACACTTGGCAGCAGCGCGCCGGGCAGATCGGCCCAGAGGAAGGCGCTGAAATCGCGCACCTCCCCGAGCGGGTAGCGCGACAGAATCGCCATACCGCCCTGCCCGGTGAAGGCGCCATAGCCCTGCGCGTCACGCGCCTCGCCGAATCGGCCGTTGCCGTCGAGGTCGAGGGTCGTCGCAAGGCCGGCGTTGGGCCGCGCGGCGAAGAGGTGGGGATAGACCGCGCCAGCCGCCTCCAGTGCTGCCGCGAGAGCCGACAGGGCATGGCCCTCGAGATCGTGGTCAAACCCGTTCAGCACCAGCACGTCGGGCGCCGCGGAGGCGATCACCGAAACAACCGCCGCGACCTGATCGTCGCCCGACAGGATATCGGAGAGCAAAAGCCCCGGGCCGCGCCGCTCCAGTTCGGCATCGAAGGTCGCCACGCGCAGGGGTTCGGAAAACGAAACGCCCGCCCCGGACAGGACGAGCGCTGTTGCCATCGTTAGCAGGCGGACGGGCATCAGGCGGGTTGCAGCCCGTGCTCCGCGTCGGCGGGAACGTTCTTCTCGCGTTGCGCCGCGATCATCGCCGCCACCCGTTGCATCGCAATGCCGCGCATGAACAGGCTCGCCGGCAGGAAGGCCCATGCGCTGAGCGTCCAGATCATCGTTTGCGGGTTGCCCATCGAGACCGAGCCAAAGGCCCCGGAGGCAGCCTTCACCACTGCCGGGGTCAGGAACGGAAGCACGAACCCCAGAACGAGGTTGAACCGCGCGTCGCGCTCGAGGCGCTGCACCACATCTCCGCCCGCCGTCGGGTCGAAGGTGGGCAGGTTGACCCAGACGTTGAAGCTGGGGCCGTGGTTGGGCCAGTGCGAGGCGCGGAGCACGATCAGGAAGACGGCCAGCGACAGGAGCGAAATCAGGTAGGCCATGCCCGCCGCGGTGCGCAGCATGATCATGTCATGCGCCGATGCATCTTCCGGCAGCATCAGAACCACCAGCCGGACCGGGCTGTAGGGGAAATCCATCGCCTGCCCCACCAAAGTGCCGATGGCGCTGACAAGCTGCGTGACGGTTGACGTCTCGGTATCGCCGCGCACGACGATCGACATCAGGAGCACCGTTGCGAACAGGCTGACAAATCGGATGCGGTTGAACGGCGGGGCATCGCGGAATTCCACGAGGCCCGGATAGGCGGACGCATATTCAAAGAGTGTGAGTGCCGCCGCGAAGATGGCGACGAGCACCACGATTTGCGTGGCATCGGTGCTGACGTTGGGAAGCAGCAATGCTGGCGTGATGACAAGCACCACCATCAGAAACGCGCGCGCTATAGCCCCTGGAAGACGCTCAATCACTGCCCAAAACCTCAACCTGGCCGGGCGCGATTCGATGCCGCTGCCCCTGTTCCAACCTGATCCCGCCAATTGTGGCAGGCTGCCTCTTATTTTTCACAATCTTGCCCATTTCTCACCCACTCTTCAAGCACCTGTGAGATAAGGCACGGATTTGTGGGCATTTTTTGGGAGGAAGTGGTGCGATTGTGCATCATTATTGGTGCAAAAAAAGGGCCGCCCCGGAAGGCGGCCCTTGATGTTGTAGGCGGCTTTCAGACGATCGCGAGATGTAGGGTCACACCCAGGGGCGCTCTTGGGCGGCCTTTTTTTCGAATTCGTCGATGGCCGGCTTTTTCTCCAGCGTAAGGCCAATGTCATCCAACCCGTTGAGCAGGCAATGCTTGCGAAACGGGTCAACCTCGAAGGCGATCTCGACACCATCCGACGTGGTGATGAGCTGGTTTTCGAGGTCCACGGTCATCCGCGCGTTCTGGCCCTTCTCCGCGTCGCCCATCAGCAGATCGACATCTTCTTGCGGCAGCACGATCGGCAGGATGCCGTTCTTGAAGCAGTTGTTGAAGAAGATGTCGGCAAAGGAGGTCGAGACGATCGCCTTGATGCCGAAGTCCTTCAGCGCCCAAGGCGCGTGTTCGCGCGAGGAGCCGCAACCGAAGTTGTCGCCGGCAACGAGGATTTCGGCGTTGCGATACTGCGGCTTGTTGAGCACGAAATCGGGGATCTCATTACCGGCACGGTCATAGCGCATCTCGTCGAACAGGTTCACGCCGAGGCCCGAGCGCTTGATCGTCTTCAGGAAGGCTTTCGGGATGATCATGTCGGTGTCGATGTTGACCAGCGGCATGGGCGCCGCGACCCCGGTCAGCTTGGTGAATTTGTCCATGTGTCAGAACCTCGTCAGGGATTTCATGCTGATCCCGAGCGCCAGAAGCATGGCGCCGATCATGATCAGCTCGATGGCCACCAGCAGGCCCAGCAGAACCAGGCTGGCCGCGGGCAGCGCAAACAGGATGTAGGTGCCGAGCCCGGCCGAGATCAGCCCCGAGAGCAGCATCGGCCAGAACAAGGCGCCGAGTTGACGGTATCTGAAACTGACCACCATCCGCACGATCCCCGAGGCAAACATCAGCGCACCCACCATCAGGGTGAGCGAGACCATGCCTTGCAGCGGATTGGCCAGAATCCAGATCCCGACGGCCAGTTCGATCAGGTTGAAAACGATCGCCCAGCCGCGCGAGGGCAAGGCACGTTCGAACACCGCTGCGTAGAGGCCGATGGCGCTGCTGACGACCAGGACCCAGCCGACCAGCACCGTCACCGCCAGCGAGGCGGGCAGGGGAAACAGCAGGGCAACGAAACCGCCGATCAGGGCGAGCACGCCGGCGATAATCATGATGGTTGCGGGTTTCATGGTGTTGTCCTCACTGGTTGGCTCCCCGTGACCTTATCACAATCAGGCCCCGATTTATCGAAGGCTTGCGCGAAATGTGCCAAAGGCAAAGCCCTGCCCCGTTTGGCGAAGGCTTCGTTTGCCCCGTTCATCAGCCCAGCTCCCGC
>JANTFS010000091.1 GCA_024763335.1 Paracoccaceae bacterium
AACCATCGCCTATGCGCGCGACCGTGCCTTCGGGTTCTACTACGCGGACGACCTTGAGGCCTTCGCCGCCGCCGGTGCCCGGCTCGTGCCCTTTGATGCGCTGAAGGATGCCGCGCTCCCCGCTTGCGACGGGCTTTTCATCGGCGGTGGGTTTCCCGAGATGTTCATTGCGGATCTCGCCGCGAATGCCGCCCTGCGGGCCGACATCCGGACCAGGATCGAAGCCGGCCTTCCGACATATGCAGAATGCGGTGGGCTGATGTATCTGTGCCGCGAGATGCGCCATGGCTCGTCCACCGGCGAAATGGTCGGCGTCGTGCCCGCTGCCGCCGTGATGCACCCTCGCCCGCAGGGACGTGGCTATACCCGGTTTCGCGCAACTGCGGCTCATCCCTGGCCGGGGACAACCGCCGAGACCGCTGCGCATGAGTTTCACTACGCGCGCCTCGAGGCGATCGACGGGGATCCGATCTACGCCCGCGATATCCTGCGGGGTCATGGCGTTGACGGGGCCCATGACGGAATCGTTGTGCACAACATGCTGGCCGGCTTTTGCCATCTGCGCAGCACGCGGGCCGACAATTGGGTTGAGCGCTTCGTGGATTTTGTTCGCGCCAGAGCCTGAGCGCATGGCGTCTCGCCCGAAGGTGGCGCGTTGGCCCTGACGCATCGTGCTTGCGATACAGGCCATTCTCGCTCTCAAGCGCCCATGAAAAAGCCCCGCCGGATTGCTCCGGCGGGGCTTTGCATCAATGCGAGGCCGGTTCAGGCGACCTTGATCTCGAAGGTGTAGACATCGCCTTCGTTCGACTGGCTCAGAAGCTCATTGCCGGTCTGGTTGCAGAAGGCGGTCATGTCGGCGATCGACCCGGGGTCGGTCGCCAAGACTTCAAGAACTTGACCGGAGGTCATGCCCTTGAGCATCTTCTTGGTCTTCAGGATCGGAAGCGGGCAGTTCAGCCCCTTCGCATCAAGAGTTTGGTCGGCCATTCGGTATTACTCCTCCCTTTGGCGTCAGATTCGGGTTAGATATAGAGGTTGATATCGGATTTTGCAGCTTCTTCCATCCAAGTCGCGGCGCCACCGATTTCCATTTCTTCAATCAGGTCTTTGCGGTCCAGTTCGAAGAGGTCAAGCGTCATTTGGCATCCAATGATCTTCACATCGCTCTCGACCGCCGCTTCGCGGAGGTCTTCGATCGAAGCCACGCCCTTCTTCTTGATGAGGTTCTTCATCATCGTGGTTGCCATACGGTCGACACCCGGGACCATCGAAACGATGTTCGGCATCGACATATGCATGCCGCCCATCGGCATCTCCATGGCCGGATTGCCGAGCGTCGAGACTTTCAGATCAAGGTCCTTCTTGAGCAGTTGCAGCCCATAGAAGGTGAAAAACATGGTGACATCCAGGTCCATCGCAGCGGCGGTCGTGCCAAGGATGAACGGAGGGTAGGCCCAATCGAGCGTACCCTTGGTGACGATGATCGTCATTTTCTTGGTGTTTTCGCTGGCATCAAGCACTGCGAGCCCTCCCATTTCATTTCTTGAATTATTTGTGTATAGAAATTGTTGAATATAAAGTATCCCGCAGTCAAGTGATGTCTGCGTGATCGCAGGGATTCGCGCCTGTGGAGGGGCGTGAATGGGAGGGAATCGGATGCATCCTAGAAACAGGATGGAAATCGCGGACCGTGCAAGCGAATTGCTGCGGGTCATGTCGAACCCGAAACGGCTACTGATTCTCTGCTATCTGCATGACGGCGAACTGTCGGTCCAACAGCTTCAGGTCGCCACCGGACTGGGGCAGTCCACCGTTTCCCAGCAGCTCGCGATCATGCGGGGCGAAAAGCTCGTGTCGGCGCGGCGGGAAGCGCAATCCGTCTACTATTCGCTTGCCTCTGACGAAGCCCGCTCGATGATCGAGACCTTGCAGGGCATCTACGCGCCGGATCCGGCGAAACTTCACGAGGCGGCGCTTTCATCGTGAATCGTGCACATAATAAGTTTGCGTTGCACAACAAATGTGCGATGTTCATTCAAATATCCAGATGTAGAGATATGAGCTGATGACGAAACCCGAGAACATCCAGATCGAAACATCGCCCCCTGTGTCGGACGAAGTCCGGAAAACGACGTGCTACATGTGTGCCTGCCGCTGCGGCATCAACGTTCACATGAAGGACGGGCAGGTGGCCTATATCGAAGGCAACCGGGATCACCCGGTGAACCAAGGCGTGCTTTGCGGCAAGGGTTCTTCGGGCATCATGCAGCAATACGCGCCATCGCGGTTGCGTGCCCCGCTCAAGCGGGTTGGGCCGCGCGGATCGGGCGAATTCGAGGAGATCTCGTGGGAGGAAGCGCTCGACATCGCGGTGAGCTGGCTTGAGCCGATCCGCCAGTCCGACCCGAAGAAGCTCGCCTTCTTCACCGGACGCGACCAGTCACAGAGCTTCACCAGCTTCTGGGCGCAGAACTTCGGCACGCCAAACTATGCTGCGCATGGCGGGTTCTGCTCGGTCAACATGGCGGCGGGCGGCATCTACACGATGGGTGGCGCGTTCTGGGAATTCGGCCAGCCGGACTGGGAGCGCACCAAGCTGTTCGTGCTCTTCGGCGTGGCGGAAGACCACGATTCGAACCCGATCAAGATGGGCATCGGCAAGATGAAGGGCCATGGCGGAAAGGTCATGGGGATCAACCCGATCCGCTCAGGCTACAACGCCGTTGCCGACGATTGGGTCGGCATCACCCCCGGCACCGACGGGTTGCTGATTCTCTCGATCATCCACGAGCTGTTCCGCGCGGGCAAAGTCGATCTCGACTACCTGCGCCGCTACACCAACGCAGGCTTCCTCGTGAACGAGGCGGAGGGGCCGGAAAAGGGCCTGTTCGTTCGTGACGAAGACGGCAAGCCACTGGTTGTTGACCAGAAAACCGGCAAGGCGGCCGCCTTCGACAAGCCCGGCGTGATCGCCAACCTTGCCGCCAGCCAGGATGGCAACCGCACCGTGTTCCAGCTCATGGCCGAAAAGTACATGAGTGACGAATATGCGCCTGAGGCGGTGGCCGAACGCTGTGGCCTTACCGCGACGCGCATCCGCAACATTGCCGCCGAATTCGCCCGTGTGGCCTTCGAGGAAGAAATCAGCCTCGATGTCGAATGGACCGACTGGAAGGGCGAAAAGCACGACAAGATGATCGGGCGCCCGATCAGCTTCCACTCGATGCGCGGCATCTCGGCGCACTCGAATGGGTTCCAGACCGCGCGCGCCCTGCACGTGTTGCAGATCCTGTTGGGGTCGGTCGAAGTGCCCGGCGGCTTCCGCTTCAAGCCGCCCTATCCCAAGCCTCCTGAGGCGCATCCCAAGCCGCACGCGGGCGTCACGCCCGGCAAGCCGCTTGATGGCCCGCATCTGGGCTACGTGATGGGCCCCGAAGGTCTGCTGATCAATGACGACGGCTCGGCGAAGCGTATCGACAAGGCATACACCTGGGAAAACCCGTTCTCGGCCCATGGCCTGATGCACATGGTGATCTCGAACGCGCACGCGGGCGATCCCTACAAGATCGACACGCTGTTCCTCTATATGGCTAACATGGCGTGGAACTCGTCGATGAACACCGCCGAGACGATGCGGATGCTCACCGACAAGGACGAGAACGGCGACTACGTGATCCCCCATATCATCTACTCCGACGCCTATTCGTCGGAGACGGTGGCCTATGCGGACCTGGTTTTGCCCGACACCACCTATCTTGAGCGACATGATTGCATCTCGCTGCTTGATCGGCCGATCTGCGAGGCGGAGGCCGCGGCGGACTCGATCCGCTGGCCGGTGGTCGAACCGGACCGGGACGTGCGGAACTTCCAGACCGTTCTGGTGCAACTGGCCAACAAGATGAACCTGCCTGGGTTCACCGGTGACGACGGTGCGGCCAAGTGGGAAGACTATGCCGACTACATCCAGAACCACGAGCGCCGCCCCGGTGTGGGCCCGCTCGCGGGCTGGCGTGGCAAGGATGGCACCAAGTCGGGCCGTGGCGAAGCCAACCCGAACCAGATCCAGGCCTATATCGACAATGGCGGTTTCTGGATCGGCCATATCCCGGAAGAGGGTCAGTTCTACAAGCCGTGGAACAAGGCCTACCAGGATTGGGCCGTGGAGATCGGGCTCTATGATTCGCCCCTGTTCTATGCCTTCAACCTCTACGTCGAGCCGCTGCGCAAAATGCAGCTCGCGGCCGAGGGGCATGGCGACATTCAACCGCCAGACAACCTGCGTGAGCGCATCAAGCGCACGATGGATCCGTTGCCGATCTGGTATGAGCCCTTCGAGAACACCAACGTCGATATCGAGGAGTTCGATGTCCACGCGCTGACCCAGCGGCCGATGCAGATGTATCACTCGTGGGGCACGCAGAACGCCTGGCTGCGCCAGATTACCGGCAAGAACTACATGTATCTGCCCAAGGCGATCTGGGAGAAGCACGGCTTCAAAGAGGGCGACTACGCCCGCATCACCTCGGTGCATGGCTCGATCGTGGTGCCGGTGGCGCTGCACGACGGCCTGAATGACCACACGATCTGGACCTGGAACGCCATCGGCAAACGCAAGGGCGCCTGGGCGCTCGACGAAAAGGCGCCCGAGGCGACCGAGGGCTTCCTGCTCAATCACCTGATTCACGAACTGCAACCGCCGAAGGGGGACGGGATGCGCTGGTCGAACAGCGACCCGGTCACCGGTCAGGCGGCCTGGTTCGACCTGCGCGTGAAGATCGAAAAAGCCGATCCGAAGCCGGACGAATCGCAACCAGTCTTCCCACCGATCAAATCGCCGGTTGGTAAGGGACCGAAAATCGTGGCGAGGAAAATCTGATGACCAAGCTTCCGACACACACGGAGAAAAAACTCGGCCTGGTGATCGACCTCGACACCTGCGTCGGCTGTCACGGCTGCGTGACGTCCTGCAAGGGCTGGAACACCCAGAACTATGGCGCGCCGCTGTCGGACATTGATGCCTACGGCGCCGATCCGCACGGCACCTTCCTCAACCGCGTGTTCAACTACGAGGTTCAGCCCGCGGACGGTGGCGCATCGCAGACAATTCATTTTCCGAAATCGTGCCTGCACTGCGAAGATGCGCCCTGTGTGACAGTCTGCCCGACCGGGGCAAGCTACAAACGGGTCGCGGACGGCATCGTGCTGGTGAACGAAGACCGTTGCATGGGGTGCGGCCTCTGCGCCTGGGCTTGTCCCTACGGCGCGCGCGAGCTCGACGAAGCCGCAGGCATCATGAAAAAATGCACGCTCTGCGTTGACCGTATCTACAACGAGAACCTTCCCGAGGAAGATCGCGAACCGGCCTGCGTGCGGACCTGCCCGGCAGGTGCGCGCCATTTCGGCGATCTCGGCGATCCGGATTCGGATGTCTCGAAACTCGTGGCCGAACGTGGCGGCATGGACCTGATGCCCGAACAAGGCACCAAGCCGGTCAACCAATACCTTCCGCCCCGTCCGAAGGACACGCTCGACAAAATGCCGCCTGCGGCACTCGAAACCATCGCTGAAGAGGCCAAAGGCTTCCTCGGCTGGCTCGACAAGGCACTGGAGAAACTCTGATGCACCCGGCACCTTCCGTCATCATCTTCACCACCATTTCGGGCCTTGGCTTTGGCTATTTCATGTGGCTCGGCCTTGGTATCCCGGATCTCTACGGCTGGGAGGCCTTCGCGGCCTTTTTCGTGGCCTACGCGTTTTCGGTCGGCGGGCTTCTGGCCTCGACCTTCCACCTCGCCAATCCGAAGAACGCGATCTACTCGTTCAGCCAGTGGCAGACGTCCTGGCTCTCGCGCGAAGGCGTGCTCTCGGTGATCGCACTGATCGTCTTTGCAATCTATGCCATCGGCCGGATCTTCTTTGATACCGCGATGCCGCTTCTGGGCTATCTGGGCGCCGCGCTGGCGATTCTGACGGTGTTTTCCACCTCGATGATCTACACCCAGCTCAAGACGGTGCCGCGCTGGAACATGCCGATCAACCCGGTCTTATTCCTGCTCTATGCCATTTCCGGCGGCGCATTGCTTTCGATGCAACCGATCGTTGCCGCGGTGCTCCTGATCGTGCTCACCGCGCTCCAGATTGCTGGCTGGATGATGGGCGACAAGCGCCTCGCCGAATCAGGCTCAACAAAGGGCACGGCAACCGGCCTCAATACCATCGGGCAGGTGCGCCTGTTCGAAAGTGCGCACACCACCCGCAACTACATTCTGGACGAGATGGTGCATATCGTTGGCCGCAAGCACTCGCAAAAACTGCGGATGATCGCGGTGGCAGCGATTGGCGTGATCCCCGTTCTTCTGCTCCTGCTTCTGCCGCAGAGCCTGATTGTCACGCTGATCGCATTGGCGAGCCATGTCATCGGCGTCTTTGCGTCGCGTTGGCTTTTCTTCGCTGAGGCCGAACATGTCGTGGGGCTCTATTACAACCGGGGCTGACACCGTCGCACCAGGGAGGACACGTTCAAATGCTAACCCGTATCATGGCTCACCTCGCGCACATTGAGGCCGAGGGCGTCAAAGGCAATATCGTTGAAGCCGGGCTTGTCACCGAAAAAGACGTGGCGATCAACGGCCACAAGGTCGTGGTCTCGGTCAACGTGCCCGCCGATTTCATGGGCGACCTGAAGGCGCTCCAGAAGGAAATTGAGACCCGGCTGAAAGACAATATCCCGCAAATCGAAAACCTCTTGGTGGTGTTGACGGGCGAGTCGGGCGGGCAGGCCGCCAAACCAGCCGCCGAGGCAAAAGCCCCGCCGAAGTTGCGCAAGGAGCCGGCCAAAAATCCCGGTGTGCCCGGGCCCGACATGCGCCCGGCGCAGGCTGCGGTTCCCGGCATCAAGCACATCGTTGCCGTGGCATCGGGCAAGGGCGGCGTGGGCAAATCGACCACCGCCGTGAACATTGCCGCGACGCTCGCAAGCTTAGGTTTCAAGGTTGGCCTGCTGGATGCAGACATCTATGGCCCGTCGATCCCGCGGCTTCTCGACATCACCGAGCGCCCAGCGATGGAAGGCGATCGGGTGATCCCGATCGAGAAATACGGCATGAAGATCATGTCGATGGGCTTCCTGATGGACGAGGAAGCACCGCTGATCTGGCGCGGTCCGATGGTCGTCACTGCCTTGATGCAGATGACGCGCGACGTGCAATGGGGCGAGCTCGATTTCCTCATTCTCGACATGCCGCCGGGCACCGGCGACGCGCAGCTCACCATGGCGCAGCAAACGCCGCTTTCCGGGGCCGTGATCGTGTCGACCCCGCAGGATCTTGCTCTGGTCGACGCGCGCAAGGGCCTCAAGATGTTCAAGGATGTCGATGTCCCGATCCTTGGCATCATCGAGAACATGTCGACCTTTGTCTGCCCGCATTGCGGTGAGGTGAGCGAGATTTTCGGACACGGCGGTGCCGAGGCCGATGCCCGTCGGCTCGGTGTGATGTTCCTTGGCGCGGTGCCGCTTCACATGGCGATTCGGCAGCACTCGGACGAAGGAAAGCCGCTCATCGTGGCCGAGCCCGACAGCGTGCACGCCGATTTCTACCGGAAGGTTTCCCTGAAGGTGGCCGCGCTGCTTGGCATGGCCGAAGAGGATGAAGACGACGATTGATCCGGGTCCCCGCACCCGGACCAGAAAAAGGGCCGCATCGTGCGGCCCTTTTTTGTTTGTGAGCGGTTCGTCTCAGGCCATGGCTTCCATGGCCTTCATCCCGATGACACCGCCGATGACGATGAACAGGAATGAGATCAGCGATCCAAGCGCCAGCGTGGAAAACCCGCTGATGGATTGGCCGACGGTGCAGCCAAGCGCCATGACGCCGCCGACACCCATCAGAAGGGCGCCGAACAGGTTCCGCATCGTGTCGGAGCTGTCGGTGAAAGTCGCGAAGGCGAAGCTCTTGTTGGTGATGGCACTCAGGAACGCACCGATCAGGGCGCCGATCAGGGTGACAACGGTGAACCCCGGCGCCGCGTAGGCCGTGAACCGCATCAGGTAGTCAAGCGTATCGCCGGTCGGCCGAACGTAAGACAGGGATTCGACCGTCGGATTATCGGCAAACTCATCGAAAGCGAGGCCGGTCAGCATCCAGCCCGCGATGATGCAAAGCCCGATGAGAAGCCCGGCAACAACGTGGTTGAGCGACGACCGGAACCCCTTGTCGGCGAAGCAATAGGCGAGGATCCCGCCCGCGATGACGACAACCGCCACGATCCGGGCCGCGCCGGATCCAAGGCCGGTAAGCGATGCAAGGATCTCGTCGATCCGCTGACTGCCAAGCCCGAATTCGGAGAGATCGGTTGTGAGCGGGGCGGTGATGGCGACCCGGGTTGGCCCGAAGAGCCCGCCAATCGTCATGTAGCCTGCAATGCCGATGAAGATCAGAACCACCACCGAGCGAAGATCGCCACCGCCGGCACGGGCGAGGTTTTTCGAGACGCAACCGCCCCCAAACACCATGCCGATACCGAACAGGAGCCCGCCGATCACATGGCCGCCCCACTGGAAGTTCGGCGCGACATAGATCGAATACCCCATGTCGGCAATGCCGGCGCGTTCGATGATGGCGACGCCGATGATGGCGACAGCCCCGGCCATGAGCCAGGAGCGAAAGCGGCGATAGTCGCCAAACGACAAGATGTCGGAGATTGATCCCATCGCGCAGAAATTGGTGCGTTGCACCGTGAACCCGAAGACAAGCCCGATCACGAGCCCTCCCCACGCGACCCACGCAACCGGGTTCGCCAATATCATATCGCGCAAAGCGTCGATCATGAGTTCCCTCCCTGGAAATATGTATGTTGCCCGCCTGTATCGGCGGTTCCGCACAGGTTAGCATATCGCCTTCCGGGAATGCGCGCCTTTTGTGCTCTCCGGGCGAAAGCTTCCGTTGAACGGGGCGCGTATTGACACTATGAGGGGCGGAAGTTGAAACGAGGGCCCGATGGCGAACCATCTTTACAAACGCGACCTTCCCGATGGGCTCGATCTCGGCCCCGTTGTTGCGATCGACACCGAGACGATGGGGCTCAATCCGCATCGCGATCGGCTGTGCGTCGTGCAACTCTCAAGCGGTGACGGCAACGCGCATATCGTGCACGTTGAAATGGGACAGACCGAAGCGCCCAACCTGGCAGCCATGCTCGCAGACCCCAATGTGCTGAAGCTCTTTCATTTCGGGCGGTTCGATATCGCCATGCTGCTCAATGCCTTCGGAGTGCTGACGGCGCCGGTGTATTGCACCAAGATCGCGTCCAAACTCGTGCGCACCTACACGGACCGTCACGGGCTGAAGGTTTTGCTCGATGAGTTGCTGCATGTCGATATTTCCAAGCAGCAGCAGCAGACGGATTGGGGGGCCACCGAGTTGACAGAGGCGCAGCTTGACTATGCGGCGTCCGACGTTCTCTACCTGCACCGGCTCAAGGAAAAGCTCGATGCCCGCCTTGCCCGCGAGGGCCGTTCGGAGGTGGCTCGGGCGTGTTTCGAGTTCCTGCCGTATCGGGCTGAACTCGATCTCATGGGCTGGCCCGAGATCGACATTTTCGCCCACTGAACGGAAACACCTTGTCGGCCCATTTTGGTTGACATTGGCCGCGGAGCGTCGCCAAAATGAACAGGAAGAACATGCATGAACACGTCTCTGTCCGTTCGTGCAAAGGCCTTTCAGGCCGCCGCACAGACAACGCCCGGGAAGATCGGGCGATCCCCAAAATGCAAACCATGAAATCCGGTCCCGCCAATGCAGCCGCTGCTTTCGCACGGTCGCAGGTGGGGCTTTGCCGAAAGTGAGGAGGTAGGATGCAATACCAGATCAGCGGAAAACAAATCGACATTGGCGAAGCCCTTCAGACCCATGTGAAGGATGAGCTTGGTGCCGTGGTTGAAAAATATGCCCAACGCCCGACCGATGCGCAGATCGTGTTCTCCAAGAACGCGCATGAGTATGTTTGCGAAGCGGTCGTGCATCTCTCAACCGGCCTGAGCGCACAGGCGAAATCACGCGCCACCGAGATCTATGCGGCTTTCGATGAATGCGCGAACAAGATGGAAAAACAACTGCGCCGTTACAAGCGCCGGTTGAAGGACCACCACAAGGAACGTCCAAACCCGGTTGAAGTTTTGGGCGGTGCCTCGTATATCCTCGCAGCGGAAGAGGGTGGTGACGGCTCCGAGCCCGAGTCGTTGCAACCAATGATTATTGCCGAGATGGAGACTCAGATCCCGACGATCTCAGTTGGTGAGGCGGTGATGCAGATGGAACTCGCGGACGCCCCAGTTCTCGTGTTCCGAAACGAGAAGACCAACGGGGTCAATGTCGTGTATCGCCGTGATGACGGCAACATCGGTTGGATCGATCCCCGCAACTCGGCCTGAGCCAATCGCGTGGTCCGCGGGACGGAAGAAAAGTAGGTATGATGCAAATCTCCACAATCATCCGGCCCGCGGCCGTAAAAGTGATGGCGAACGTTTCCAGCAAGAAACGGTTGTTTCAGGAACTTGGCGAAATCGTTGCGTCTGCCTACGGGCTTGATGCCGACGCCGCTTTCAATGCCTTGCAGGAAAGGGAAGCGTTGGGGCCAACCGGGGTGGGCCACGGTGTCGCCCTGCCGCACGCTCGGATGCCGGGGCTTGAAAAGGTGGTGGGCGCTTTCGTTCGCATCGAAAAGCCCCTGGATTTCGATGCGGTGGATCGTCAGCCGGTCGATCTCGTGTTCGCGCTGTTCGCGCCCGATGGATCAGGCGTGGAGCATCTGAAGGCGCTGGCGCTCGTCTCCCGCACGATGCGCGATGCGGCG
>JANTFS010000092.1 GCA_024763335.1 Paracoccaceae bacterium
AACGTGGTCTTCTATGCCACCTCCAACCGCCGCCACCTGATGCCGCGCGACATGATCGAGAACGAACGTTCGACGGCGATCAGCCCCGGCGAGGCGGTGGAGGAGAAGGTTTCGCTGTCCGACCGGTTCGGGCTCTGGCTCGGGTTCCACCCGTGCTCGCAGGACGAATATCTCGCGATGATCCGGGGCTATTGCGATGCCTTCGGGATCGAGATCGATGACGCGACCCTGCGCGCCGAGGCAATCGAGTGGCAGGCCACGCGGGGCGCCCGCTCCGGCCGGGTCGCCTGGCAGTTCGTCACCGATCTCGCGGGCCGCCGGGGCGTGAAGATCCGCCGGGGGTAATCGCGCGCGCGGTCCGGGCCGGTGTGGCGGTTTTTCGGGCCGGAATGTCGTTTCCGGGGCGACTCGCCGCAGGCGCGATGTTATCGGGCGGCGGGACACGCAGAGACGGCCGCCATGTTCGATGTCTTGAAAAACTCCTGGGCGCTGCTGATCGGCGTCATGCTCCTGATGGTCGGCAACGGCATTCAGGGCACGTTGCTGGGCCTGCGCGGGGCGATCGAGGGCTTTTCGACCTTCCAGATGTCGATCGTGATGGCGGGCTATTTCGCCGGTTTCCTCGTCGGCTCGCGGCTCGCGCCGCTGATGATCCGCCGGGTCGGGCACGTGCGGGTGTTCGCCGCGCTTGGCTCGTTCATCTCGGCGGTGCTGATCCTCTATCCGCTGATCGCCGACCCGGTTGCCTGGACCTTGCTGCGGGTGGCCATCGGCTTTTCCTTCTCCGGCGTCTACATCACCGCCGAAAGCTGGATCAACCACGCCGCGACGAACGAGACCCGCGGCAAGTCGCTCTCGGTCTATCTCATCGTGCAGATGATCGGGATCATCGCCGCGCAAGGGATTGTCGTGCTGGCCGACCCGGGCGGCTATGTGCTGTTCATCCTGCCGTCGGTGCTGGTGTCGCTGGCCTTCGCGCCGATCCTGCTGAGCGTGAGCCCGACGCCGGCTTTCG
Organism: Paracoccaceae bacterium; assembly: GCA_024763335.1. GTDB lineage: Bacteria > Pseudomonadota > Alphaproteobacteria > Rhodobacterales > Rhodobacteraceae > Sinisalibacter. The sequence goes on from JANTFS010000092.1 coordinate 1,016, forward strand.
CAACGACCCGGCGGATGTCGCTCGGCGCGCTCTACCGGATCTCGCCGCTCGGGGTGATCGGCATGGCGCTGATCGGCGGGGTGTTCTCGGCGCAATTCGGCATGGCGGCGGTGTTCGGCACCCGGGTGGGGCTGAGCGTTGGCCAGCTTTCGCTGTTCATCTCGGCGATTTTCGCCGGCGGGCTGGTGCTGCAATACCCCGTCGGCTGGGTGTCGGACCGGGTCGACCGGCGATGGCTCATCCTCGTGGTGGCCGGGGTTGGCACGCTGGTGGCGCTGGTGCCGGTGGTCTTCCAGGGCAGCTATCCGGCGCTGCTGTTCGCCGCCTTCCTCACCGGCGGGGTCTCGAACCCGCTCTACGCGCTCGTCATCGCGCATACCAACGATTTCCTCGAGCCCGACGACATGGCGGCGGCCTCGGCGGGGTTCATGTTCGTCAACGGGATCGGCGCGATCGTCGGTCCGCTGGTGAACGGCTGGGCGATGGAGGCATTCGGACCGGCGGGCTTTTTCGGGTTCATCGCGGTGATGTTCCTGATCCTTTTCGCCTACGCGCTGTGGCGCTCGTTCCAGCGCCCGGCCCCGGCGGTGGAGGAAACCGTCACCTACGCGCCGGTTTTGCCCTCGGCCTCCCCGGTGGCGATGGACATGGCGCAGGAATTGTATGCGGAAGCCGTCGAGGAAGCCGCCGAAGAGGGCAGTGCGGACACAGTGCCACAGTGAGCGGCGTAACAATCAGAAATACGGTTGCGTGAATATGAAACTTTTGTAACGCTCGAATCACCCGGCGCATGTGAGCAAGGAGGCACGGGCCATGGTCACACCCGACGAGATTCTGGCGTTCTGGCTTGACGAAGTCGGACCCGAGGGATGGTACAGGGCCGATGCAGGGCTTGATGCCCGCATCCGGACGAATTTCGAAGCCGCCTGGGAAAACGGGCAGGAAGGCGCCCATTCCCTGTGGCTCACCTATCCATCCGGTGTTCTGGCCTACCTGATCCTGCTCGATCAGTTTCCGCGCAACATGTTTCGCGGCGAGGCCCGCGCCTTTTCGACCGATCTGGCCGCCCTTGCCGCCGCGAAATGCGCGATCGACAAGGGCTGGGACATGAAGATCGACGAGCCGGCGCGGCAGTTCTTCTATCTGCCGCTGATGCATTCCGAGAGCCAGACCGACCAGGACCGTTGCGTCCGGCTGATGCTCACGCGGATGCCCGAAACGGGTGAGGGAAATCTCGTCCACGCCAAGGCGCATCGCGAAGTGATCCGCCGTTTTGGCCGCTTTCCCTATCGCAACGCGGCGCTGTCGCGGTCCGACACGGCGCACGAGCTCGAATTCGAGAAATCCGGCGGTTACGGCGCCGTGCTGCGCGAGCTCAACGCCTGACGCAGCCGCACCGGTTGCGCGCCTGCCATGTTCAGACAGCATGGCGGGCTTTCCGCCGCGCCATTGAAGCGCGTCGAAAAATAGTTTAATGGCAAACTAATTTTCGAGGAGGCGTGCATGGCCGAAAAGACCTATGACGTGATTGTCGTCGGCGCGGGGCCGGGGGGCTATGTTGCGGCCATCCGGGCGGCCCAGCTCGGGCTCAGGACGGTCGTTGTCGAGCGCGAACATCTCGGTGGCATCTGCCTCAACTGGGGCTGCATCCCCACCAAGGCGCTGTTGCGCTCGGCGGAGGTGTTTCACCTGATGGCGCGGGCCAAAGAGTTCGGCCTGTCGGCTGAGAAGATCGGCTATGACCTCGACGCCGTGGTGCAGCGCTCGCGCGGCGTGGCCAAGCAGCTTTCGGGCGGGGTCGGGCATCTTCTGAAGAAGAACAAGGTCGACGTGGTGATGGGCGAGGCCCGGCTGCCCGCCAAGGGCAAGGTCTTGGTGAAGACCGGCGATGAAGAGATTGACCTTACAGGGAAAAACATCATTCTGGCCACCGGGGCGCGGGCCCGAGAACTGCCCGGGCTGGAAGCGGATGGTGACTTGGTCTGGACCTACAAGCACGCGCTCCAGCCGCCGCGGATGCCGAAGAAACTTCTGGTCATCGGCTCCGGCGCGATCGGCATCGAGTTTGCGAGCTTTTACAACACGCTCGGCGCGGAGGTGACCGTCGTCGAGGTGATGGACCGGGTGCTGCCGGTGGAAGACGCCGAGATCTCGGCCTTCGCCAAGAAGCAATTCGTCAAGCAGGGCATGACGATCATGGAAAAATCCATGGTCAAGCAGCTCGACCGGGCGAAAGGCAAGGTCACGGCCCATATCGAGCGCGGTGGCAAGGTCGAGAAACACGGGTTCGACACGGTGATTTCGGCCGTCGGCATCGTCGGCAATGTCGAGGGGCTGGGGCTCGAAGGGCTTGGCGTCACGCTTGATCGCAGCCACGTGGTCACGGATGACTTCTGCCGCACCGGCATCGACGGGCTCTATGCCATCGGCGACATTGCCGGGGCGCCGTGGCTGGCGCACAAGGCAAGCCACGAAGGCGTGATGGTGGCCGAGCTGATCGCCGGGCTGCACGCCCATCCGGTGAAGCCCGAAAGCATCGCCGGCTGCACCTATTGCCACCCGCAGGTGGCCAGCGTCGGCTATACCGAGGCGAAGGCGAAGGAGCTGGGTTTTGAGGTGAAGGTGGGCCGCTTCCCCTTCATCGGCAACGGCAAGGCGATTGCGCTTGGCGAGCCGGAGGGCATGGTCAAGACGGTGTTCGATGCCAAGACCGGCGAGCTCTTGGGCGCGCATATGGTGGGCGCGGAGGTCACCGAGCTGATCCAGGGCTACGTGATCGGCCGCCAGCTCGAGACCACCGAGGAAGACCTGATCCAGACGGTGTTCCCGCATCCGACGCTGTCGGAGATGATGCACGAAAGCGTGCTCGACGCCTGGGGTCGCGCGATCCACTTCTGAGCCGGTGGCAGCGGGCGAAATCTGATGCAGATTTCGCGGACGAAATCCGCAGCGGATTTCGTGCCGTTTTCCGCAGCGGAAAACGGGTGGCGGAGAAAAAAGCCCCGCGACAAGCGTGTCGCGGGGCAAGTTCGTCCGGGAGGGACGTTGAGAAACTGTTACGCGCGCTCGATCGCGCCGCCGGCCATCTGCCAGTGGCCAAGGCCGCCGATGTTGTTGACCTGGGCAAACCCGAACTGCTGAAGCACCTGCGCGGCCATCGAGGAGCGCGCGCCCGAGGCGCAGTAGACGGCCACCGGCTTCGAGGTGTCGAGCTCGGGGTGGAAGTCGGGCGAGGACGGGTTGGCCTGCATTTGCAGCACCGAGAGCGGGATGTGCACGGCGCCTTCGGCCTTGCCGGTCATCATCAGCTCGTTGTGGTCACGCACGTCGATCACGGTGATCTCGCCGGCCTTCGCCTTGGCGACGGCATCCTGCGGGGTCATGTGCGAGGCCGTGGCCTGACGGCCCATCATGAAGTTGAGCATGTGTTGTCGATCCTTGTCGTTCGCGTGCCGCCGTGGTGTTCGCGCTGGCGCGGCGGCCGTGTTGCTGTGTTGGGGATAATGATATTCACAAATTTGAATATTACAAGATCATGATGTCCGGATTTGGTCACGAAAATGCGATCACCCCCACAGGCGCGGCCAAGCTCCTGGAATCGCGCTGGTAGTCCTTGGCCGGACGGGGCGGTGTGCCGGCAAAAAATCCTGCTCCGAGCGCTACTGGGAAACCACCTCCAGCGGCTGGCTGGCGAGCACGTGGCCATAGACGCCGCCAAGCATGTAGCGGATTTCCCACCCGCCGGGCTCGGCCGGGACGCGGATCTCGGCCGGATTGCCGTTGCGCGGGTAGCCGGTTTCCTCGCGCGCGCTCGCGGGCGCGCCGGGCCGCACGATGATGATCTTCTCGGAATTGCCCGCCGGGCCGGTGAAGCCGACCTTGATCCTGGACCCGGCCACGGCCGTCGCCGGGGCGTCGAGCGTTCCGGTCGGCATCTCGATCTCCAGCGGCACGCGGGCGATGATCTCGCCATGACGCCCGCCAAGCATGTAGCGGATTTCCCAAGGCCCGGGTTCGAGCGGTGCGGTCAGGGTCACCGGCGTGCCGTTGCGTGGATAGCCGGTTTCGCCGTTGTAGCCGGTCGGCGCCTCCGGCGGCGCGAGGACGATCATGTCACTGGCGCCCGCCGGGCCGGTGAAGCCGACCTCGATCTCGCTGCCCGCCATGGCGCGGGCCGGGGCGTCGAGGCGCGCGGTCACCGGGGCGATGGTGATCGGCCGGCGCGCGATCGCGCGGTCGCCATTGTCATTAAGCACATAGACCAGCTCGTAGGCGCCCGGCGCGGTTGGTGCCTCGAACCGGGCAGGGTTGCCGTTGCCGGTGTAGGCGTAGCTGATCCGCTCGCGCTGATGGGCGCCTACCGGAAGGATGGCGATGTAGTCGCGCTCGGCGTCCGGACCGGTCCAGCCCACCGACAATTCACTGCCGGCCGGGGCGCTGGCGGGCGCGTCGAGCGTTGCGGCCACGTCGGTGACGGTGATCGTCTGGGTGGCCAGAACCTTGTTGCCGTCGTTCATCACGTAGCGCAGCTCGTAGCTGCCCGGCGTGGTTGCCACGCGCAATTCGACGGGGCTTCCCTCGGAGGTGAAGGCGAAATCCTGATGCGGGTCGTTGGTGTCGCCCACCGCGACGATCATGATCTTGTCATGGGTGCGGTTGGGGCCGCTCCACGCGACGCTGATCCGGCTGCCGGCGGGGGCCTCGGCGGGCCCGGTCACCTCGGCGGGCGGCAGGAATTCGGGCAGCGGCAGAACGATGGTCTGCGGTCCGCCCTCGAACGGCACGGTGAAGCTCACCTCGGCCACGGCCTCATCGGCCAGCCGGATCACCGTGGCGGTGCCGGTGGTATCGGTCAGCAGAAGCTCGGGCTCAGGCCCGGCTTCGCCGGTGAGCTGCGGCCCCTCTGCGGTGGTGATCGTCCAGGCCAGACCCTCGCGGATCACCGGCCCGCCATCGCCATCGGTGGCTTGGAAGATCAGCCGCGCCTCTACCGGCTCAGGCTCGGCGACAACCACCTCGGCCAAGGCGCCCGCCAGCTCGTCGGCATTCGCCGCGGTGCGAAATTGCCCGCCGGTTTCCTCGGCAAGACATTGCAGCTGGGCGAGGGCCGCAGGATCGGCCACGTCAAAGCCGATGACATGCGCGGTGAAGCCGACGCCGGCCTGTTCGAGCTCACGGCCAACCGCGCAGGGGTCGAGGTTGCAGGTCTCGATCCCGTCGGAGACGAGGATCACCGTCGCCGCCTCCTCGGTGTAGCGCAACGCCTCAGCGGCCTCGATCACCGCCGCCGACAGCGGTGTCTTGCCCTTTGGGCTGATGGCGTTCGCGGCGGCGGCAATGGCCGCGCGGTCGGTGCCGGGCGCGATCAGCATCTCGATGTCGGAACAATCGCCCTTGCGCCGATGGCCATAGCTCATCAGCCCGAGCTCGAGATCCTCGGGCAAGCTTTGCAACAGATCGCCGATCACCTCGCGGGCGATGACGATCTTGTTGACGCCGTCGATCTGGCCCCACATCGACCCCGACCCGTCGAGCACGAGGATCGAGCGCGGCGCAGATTGCGCGAAGATGGCGGAGGGCAGGAGCAGGAACAGGAGGGCAAGACGGCGCAGCATGAGAATCCTCGGGATCGAAACCAATGACAACGCAGCGCACGCTAAACGATTTCGCGCGGTCGGGAATGGGGAGGGTTGCCGCACCCCGCGCGACCCCGCGCGCGACCAGCAGGACCGGCGCCGGGCGCCGCTCACGCCTCGGTCAGATAGCCCGCGGTGATCGTCTGGTCGGCTGCGTTGGCGACATAGAGCCGGTGGCGCCCGTGCCAGGGTTTCGGCGACCACGGCGTGTCGGGATGGTAGAGCGTGCCGATGGCGCCAAGCGCGCCGGGCGGCACCGAGAGCTGCGGTTCGGTGGCGAAATCGCTCACGGTGTCGGCGGCGATGGCGTGCATGCCGTCGGCGGGGCCGAAACCCGGCACGGTGGCAACCATTTTGGCATGCTCGTCGATCACCACGATCTCGTGGCGCGCGGCATCGACCAGCGCCCAGCCCGGGCCGAATCGGGTCATCCCCCGCACCCAGCGATCGGAAAAGGTCTTCTCGGCCTTGAGCGTGCCGTTCAGATCGCGCAGCTGTATCGTCGTCTCGTTGACCGTGCCGCCATAACCGGTGCCGACGATGTTGGACCGCCCCGCCTGGGCATAGACCTTGCCATCGGTGGCAAGCGACTGCGGCTCGAACATCCCGCCGAGCGGCCAGACCGTATCGAGCGACAGGTCGTGGTCATCCACTTCCGCGAAAGTGTCGGCATCGACCACGTAGACATGTTCGCGGTCGTTCGTGGCCGAGCCGCAGAAGATTTTCTGCCGCCCGGCGTCATAGGCGATGCCCGACGTGGTCTCGCGCCCGGGCGGGGTCGGAAAGGCGCCGAGCTCGGCGTCGAACCGCAGGTTCAGGAGCACGAACTCGTCGGCGTAGCTGGTCTGGACGAGAAACACCAGCACCGGGTCCGATCCCACCCGCGCCACCGTCATCGCGGTGGGCGACCACGGCGGGGTGAACCGTGCCGGGCTGCGGGGGAAGCGGTAGCTGTGGGTGACCTCGAAGCGCAGCTTGGGCATGAAATTCTCCTTTCCGGTGGGGCCGGCGGCGGCTTGGAGCCTTCGCCGCTCGGATCAGACCGGCCGGGGCAGAACCCGCGGTGGGGGGCGATGACCCGGCACATGAATGGCCTCATATGAAATGCATGGGTCCGGTCCGGACCTTCAAATGAATGGACCCAGCCTAGGAGGGCGAAAAAAACCTGTCCAGTCTCCGCCGTCGTGTTCCTGCTTCGTTCGCAGTTTTCGATTGGCGCGGCAGACGCGATGGCGTATTGAGGCCGGGCGAGGTGAGAGACATGGCCGAACAGAAGTTCATCGAGGTGCGCGGCGCGCGCGAGCACAATCTCAAGGGGATCGACGTGCGCATCCCGCGCGACGAGCTGGTGGTGATCACCGGGCTGTCGGGCTCGGGCAAGTCCTCGCTCGCCTTCGACACGATCTATGCCGAGGGCCAGCGCCGCTATGTCGAAAGCCTCTCGGCCTATGCCCGCCAGTTCCTCGACATGATGCAAAAGCCCGATGTCGAGCATATTTCCGGCCTCAGTCCGGCGATTTCCATCGAGCAGAAGACCACCTCGAAGAACCCGCGCTCCACCGTCGGCACCGTCACCGAGATCTACGACTACCTGCGCCTGCTCTTTGCCCGCGCCGGCACGCCCTATTCGCCCGCCACCGGGTTGCCGATCGAGGCCCAGCAGGTGCAGGACATGGTCGATCGCATCATGGCCCTGCCGGAAGGGACGCGCGCCTACCTGCTCGCCCCGATCGTGCGCGACCGCAAGGGCGAATACCGCAAGGAATTTGCCGAGCTGCGCAAGCAGGGCTACCAGCGCGTGAAGGTCGATGGCGGCTTCTACGAGCTCGAAGAGCCGCCGAAGCTCGAAAAGAACTTCCGCCATGACATCGACGTGGTGGTGGACCGGATCGTGGTCCGTGAGGGGCTCGAGACCCGGCTGGCCGACAGTCTGCGCACCGCGCTTGACCTTGCCGATGGCATCGCCGTGCTGGAAACCGCCCCACGCCCCGAAGAGGGCGAGCCCGAGCGCTTCACCTTCTCCGAGAACTTCGCCTGCCCGGTTTCGGGCTTCACCATCCCCGAGATCGAGCCGCGGCTGTTTTCCTTCAACGCCCCCTATGGCGCCTGCCCAAAATGCGACGGGCTCGGCGTCGAGCTGTTTTTCGACGAACGTCTCGTGGTGCCTGACCAGAGCCTCACCGTCTATGATGGCGCGCTGGCGCCATGGCGAAAGGGCAAATCGCCCTATTTCCGCCAGACCATCGAGGCGATCGCGCGCCACTACGAATTTGACCGCGACACGCCGTGGAAAGACCTGCCCGAGCCCGTCAAGCAGGTGTTTCTCTATGGCTCGGGCGCCGAGGAGATCCGCTTCCGGTTCGACGAGGGCGGCCGGGTCTACGAGGTTACCCGCCCCTTCGAGGGGGTCATCCCCAACATGGAGCGGCGCTACCGCGAGACGGATTCGAACTGGGTGCGCGAGGAATTCGAACGCTATCAGAACAACCGCCCCTGCGGCGCCTGCCACGGCTACCGGCTGAAACCGGAGGCGCTGGCGGTCAAGATTGCGGGGCTTCATATCGGCGAGGTCGTCGAGATGTCGATCCGCGAGGCGCTCGACTGGGTTGAGACCGTGCCCGGCCACCTCACGGCGCAGAAAAACGAGATCGCCCGGGCGATCCTGAAGGAGATCCGCGAACGCCTCGGCTTTCTCGACAATGTCGGGCTGGAATACCTCACGCTGAGCCGCAATGCCGGCACGCTTAGCGGCGGCGAGAGCCAGCGCATCCGGCTTGCCTCCCAGATCGGCTCGGGGCTCACCGGCGTGCTCTACGTGCTCGACGAGCCCTCCATCGGGCTGCACCAGCGCGACAACGGGCGGCTGCTGGAGACGCTGAAAAACCTGCGCGATCAGGGCAACACGGTCATCGTTGTCGAACATGACGAGGAGGCGATCCGCGAGGCCGATTACGTCTTTGACATCGGGCCCGGCGCGGGTGTCCACGGCGGCGAGGTAGTGGCCCATGGCCGGCCCGAAGAGGTGGCCGCCAACCCCGCTTCGCTGACCGGCCAATACCTCTCGGGCGAGCGCGAAATTCCCGTCCCCGCCACGCGCCGGGAAGGCAACGGCAAGGCGGTGACCGTGGTGGGCGCCACCGGCAACAACCTGCAAAACGTCACCGCCAGCTTCCCGCTCGGCAAGTTCGTCTGCGTCACCGGCGTCTCGGGCGGCGGCAAGTCGACCCTCACCATCGAAACCCTGTTCAAGACCGCCTCGATGCGGCTCAACAACGCCCGCCAGACGCCCGCCCCTTGCGAAACCGTCAAGGGGCTCGAACATCTCGACAAGGTGATCGACATCGACCAGCGCCCGATCGGCCGCACCCCGCGCTCCAACCCCGCGACCTATACCGGCGCCTTCACCCCGATCCGTGACTGGTTCGCGGGCCTCCCCGAGGCGCAGGCGCGCGGCTACAAGCCGGGGCGGTTTTCCTTCAACGTCAAGGGCGGGCGCTGCGAGGCCTGCCAGGGCGACGGGGTGATCAAGATCGAGATGCACTTCCTTCCGGATGTCTACGTGACATGCGAAACCTGCCACGGCCACCGCTACAACCGCGAAACGCTCGAGATCCGCTTCAAGGGCAAATCCATCGCCGATGTGCTCGAGATGACGGTCGAAGACGCGCAGGAGTTCTTCAAGGCCGTGCCGGCGATCCGCGACAAGATGGATGCGCTGATGCGCGTTGGTCTGGGCTACATCAAGGTGGGCCAGCAGGCGACAACGCTCTCAGGCGGCGAGGCGCAGCGGGTGAAACTCTCCAAGGAACTCAGCAAACGCTCGACCGGCCGCACGCTCTACATCCTCGACGAACCGACCACGGGGCTGCATTTCGAAGACGTCAAAAAGCTCCTCGAAGTGCTGCACGAACTTGTCGATCAGGGCAACACGGTGGTGGTGATCGAGCATAACCTCGATGTCATCAAGACGGCCGACTGGATCATCGACATCGGCCCCGAGGGCGGCGACGGCGGCGGGCAGATCGTCGCCACCGGCACGCCCGAACAGGTGGCCGACGTTCCCGCAAGCCACACCGGGCGCTACCTGCGCGAAATGCTGGGAGCCCGACCACGCGCGGCGGAATGATCCGCGCCGCACCCCGGCTCTTTCATCTTTCCCCAAAT
>JANTFS010000093.1 GCA_024763335.1 Paracoccaceae bacterium
AGCTCGCCCGCCGTCACTTCATTGTCGCCGATATTGAACAGGAGCAACGCCTGCACCGGATTGATCTCGAGCACGCCGAGCCGTTCGAACTCATCCTTGATCACGTCGAGGACAAGCCGGTGCAACCGCTCGACCAGCGACAACGTATCAAGATACTGGCCCAGGTAGCCCGGCCGAAGGGTCTGCCCGAAGGGTGAATGCATACTCATTCATCTCTCCACCGTTTCCGTCTGGGGCCAGACATTCGGCGGAAACATCGAACATTCGGTTAAACCACGCGAAAAACATGCACATTTCCCGCAGCTTGGTTAATCGCGGGCGGCCTCGTGGGTGAACCGGACGATCTCGTCAATCAATTCGCGCAAGGCGGCCGGGGGCGTCTGTTGCCCGGTGACCCATTGGTAGAGGTCCTGATCATTTTCGTCGAGAAGCGCTTCGTAGTGGTCGAGAGCAGGGCCGTCCATCCCGGCGAGGTGCGTTTCGGCATAACGACCGAGGATGATGTCCATCTCCTTGGTGCCGCGCCGGGCCGAGCGCATGGCCAGACGCTTGAGCCGGATTTCGCGATCTTCGGTCATACCAGGGACGCCTCCATCAGCCGTTTGAGGTGCTTTTCCAGCCGGGCCAGACGGTTTGCGGCATCGTCGATATCGCCGCGCAGCTCGCGCAGTTCCAGCAGCACCTGGCGGGCATCGTGGGTCAGCACCGGTTCGGTCCCGGGCGGCTCGACCCCCTCGCCCTCGCCGTTCAGGAGCCACATCAACGAAACGTTGAGCAGCCCGGCAAGCATCTGCAGCCGGTTGGCCCGCGGTTCCGACAGGTCGTTTTCCCAGGCCGCCAGCGTTTTCGGCTTCACGCCAAGCCGCTTGGCCAGCTCCTTCTGGCTCAGCTCCGCCGATTCACGTGCGGCCGCGAGGCGGTCGCCGAAAGTGGCACGATCTTCGGAGAACCAATCGTCCGTCGCGGTGTCGTTCATGAATGCTCTCCCTTGGCGCTTGATCGCGCTCCGGCGCCAACCTATGAGAAAAGGCAGCCAACCACAAATCCGGGACCGACCATGTCATTCCTTTCCGCGACGCTTGCCCGCGTCAAACCCTCGCCCACCATCGCCGTCTCAACACTGGCCCAGGAACTCAAGGCGGCGGGGCGCGACGTGATCGGGCTGGGCGCAGGCGAGCCGGACTTCGACACGCCCGACAACATCAAGGCCGCCGCCAAGGCCGCGATCGACGCCGGCAAGACGAAATACACCGCGCCGGACGGGATCATCGAGCTGAAACAGGCGATCGTCGACAAGTTCAAGCGCGAAAACGGGCTGGATTACACGACGAAGCAGATCAGCGTCGGCACCGGGGGAAAGCAGATCCTCTACAACGCCCTCATGGCCACGCTGAACCCCGGCGACGAGGTGATCATCCCCGCGCCCTACTGGGTTTCCTATCCCGACATGGTGCTTCTGGCCGGGGGCGAGCCGGTTGTGGTGGAATGCGGGATCGAGACCGGGTTCAAGATGACGCCCGAAGCCCTCGAGGCGGCAATCACGCCGCGCACCAAGTGGCTGATCTTCAACTCGCCGTCAAACCCGACCGGCGCGGGCTATTCGCACGCCGAGCTCAAGGCGCTCACCGACGTGCTGATGCGACACCCGCAGGTTTGGGTGATGTCGGACGATATGTATGAACACCTCGTGTTCGACGATTTCGAATTCTGCACCCCGGCCGAGGTCGAGCCGGGGCTCTATGACCGCACCCTCACCTGCAACGGCGTGTCGAAAGCCTACGCCATGACCGGCTGGCGCATCGGCTACGCCGGCGGACCCGAAGAGCTGATCGCCGCGATGCGCAAGATACAGTCGCAATCGACATCGAACCCCTGCACCATCTCGCAATGGGCCGCGGTCGAGGCGCTGACCGGGCCACAAGGCTTTCTCGAGGAAAACAAGGCGCTCTTCCAACGCCGCCGCGACCTTGTGGTGGAGATGCTCAACGCCGCCGAGGGGATCACCTGCCCCACGCCCGAGGGCGCCTTTTATGTCTACCCGTCGATCGCGGGGCTGATCGGCAAGACCAGTGCCGGTGGCACAAAGATCGCGAGCGACGAGGATTTCTCGCGTGCGTTGCTGGAAGAAACCGGCGTAGCAGTGGTGTTCGGCGCGGCCTTCGGCCTCAGCCCCAACTTCCGGGTCAGCTATGCCACCTCCGAGGCGGCGCTGCGCGACGCCTGCTCGCGGATCCAGGAATTCTGCGCCGGGCTCGGATAATCACCCCCAAAAGGGTTGAAGCGGCAGGGACGGTCGCGTTTACTGGCTTGGCTCTTTCACCGCGCGGCATGCGACAGGAACAACGGGTGGGAAAATGACAACCGAGTTGCCGGAATATTACTTCAGGGTCCGTGAAAACGGCGCCTTCGCGTTCCGGGTCGATACCGAGAACCGTCATCGTCGCATCGAGATGGACCAGATCGCCGCCATCAATATCAAGAACGGCGAAATCAGGCCGCACGGCGATCGCGACCTCAGCGAAGAAGACCTCGCCGCGATCAACGCCTGGATCGCCGACCGCAAAGCCACGCTCGCTGCCCGCGATATCGACGACATCCTGCGCACCGTCGATCACCTCAACCTCACCGCGCATTGGGCCCAGACCCGGGCCTCCGAAGACGACCTCGACGCCGTCACCGATGCGCTGTTGCTGGCAATGCACGATCTGCGCTCGGTGCTGGTGCGAAAAAAAGCCGATCGTTTGATGAAAAACGGCTGAGCTGGCGCGATTTTTTCGAAAAAGTCGCACCGAAATCCGCAGCGGATTTCGTTTCGGTTTCCGCTGCGGAAACCGGTCAGCCGCCGCAGGCGGCGGGCTGAGCCGAGAAGCCCGGCGCGATTTTCCGCAGGAAGGCCTCGGCGTTTCCGGCCTCACCTTCCGCCCCGCGCGGCGCGATGTCGACCCAGTAGCCCCGCGAGGTGAGGCTCATGTCCATCGCAATCCACCCCGCTCGATGCACGACTGTCCGCCCGTTTGCGCTCGGGCAAATGTCAAGCAGCGCCATCGCCTCGTAACGCGACGGCCCCTCCCCCATCGTCGCCACGAAATTGCCGGTCGAATAGACGACCGCGGTCTTGCTGCCGTCGCGGCCGGGCAAGACCTCGAAAGGCTGCACCACATGCGGATGGGTGCCCACCACCGCCGTCGCGCCCGCCGCAGCCAGATCGCCCGCGAGCGCGCGCTGGCGCGCCGTCGGCTGCGTGATGTTTTCCTGGCCCCAGTGAGGCAGGACGACAACGCCCGCCACGTCCGGATCGGCCACTTCGCGCCGCACCAGCGCGAGGAGCTCTGCCTTGTCGCGGTAGCATTGCAGAACCTGCCGCTTCGGATCGGCAATGCCGTTGGTCGAGAAGCTGCAGGCGATGAAGGACAGCGTTCCCGCCGCGCTGGCACGGCGATGAACGAATTGGCGCGGGCTCTCCCCCGGCACACTGCCGACGGCCGAAAGCCCTGCCCTTGCGACCTCGGACAGCGTCCGGTCGACACCCTCTGGCCCGCGATCCATCGCGTGGTTGTTGGCGGTGGTAACGAGATCCACCCCCGCGGCGCGCAGATCGCGCAGCACCACCGGGTTATAGTTGAACTGCGGAAAACCGGTATAGACCCGCCCATCATAAACCGGGCCCGGATCGGCCAGCCGCGCACCGCCCGCTGCGAGCCCCGGAGCCGCCGCGCCCTCGAGGTTCGCCACTGCGATATCGGCTGCGGCCAGATATTTCGCCGGCTGATACCAGATATTGCCAAACCCGATCTTGTAGCCCAACGCCTGGAGCTGCCGGTGCAGAAGCACATCCCCGACCACGGCGAGGCGTATCGTTGGCCCCTCGCAGGAATTGAGCGGCGGCGCCTCGAATACCGGCGCGGCGGTGCAGATCCCGGCCGGGCCGCCGCCGGTGCCGGCTTGCGTCTGGCCAGTTACCGCAGGCTCCTCCGAAGGACCGCAGGCTGTGAGGAGAAGTGCGAGGCCGAGAAACAGCTGCGCACTAGGAAGGGCCGAAAACAGGTTCATTCGCCGCAGATTAGCCGGCGCGGGGCGCGGTGCAAAGCCAAATGGCCGCTCAGGCGCGCGCCGCCCGGCGCCAGAACCGCGTCGCGAGCAACACAGCCGCCGTCGCGAGGCCGCAAACCAGCCCTGCCCAGACCCCGACCGCGCCCAGCCCCAGGGCAAAGCCGAAGATCCAGCCCGCAGGTATCCCCACCAGCCAGTAGCTGGCCGCCGCCAGCATCATCGGCACCCTTGTATCCTGCACGCCGCGCAACAGGGCGACCGCGACCACCTGCGTGGCGTCAGCCAGCTGGAACAACGCCGCCGCAAAGAGCAGGATGCGGCCCGTCGCCAGGATTTCGCCGCGCAGCGGTTCGTCAGGGTCGATATAGAACCCCAGGAGCGGCTCTGGGAACCCGACAAACAGCACCACGGCGATCACCGCCCAGCCGACCCCCAAGCTGAAGGCCGCCGCCGCACCGCCCCGCAAGGCATCGATATCGCGCCGGCCATGCGCCCGCCCGGCCCGAACCGTCGCCGCATTCGACAGCCCGAGCGGCACCATGAACGACAGCGCGGCAAGCTGGAGGACAATCCCATGCGCGGCCAGCGGCACCGTTCCCAACAGCCCGACCAGAAGCCCGGTGGCCGAAAACATGCTGACTTCGGCCAAGGTGGTCAGCCCGACATGCCAGCCCATCGCCGAAACCTCGCGCAGCGCCTCCCGATCGGGTCGCCAGAGCCGCCGGAACAGCGCGTGGCCGGGGAAGCTGCGCATGGCATAGAGGCTCAGCGCCGCCACCGAGATGATCTGCACCCCCAGCGAGGCGATCGCCGCACCGCGGATGCCCATCTCGGGCGCGCCCCAGTTGCCGAAGATGAAGGCGTGGTTGAGGCCGATGTTGGCCAAAGCCGCCCCGAGGGTGACGAGAAGCTGGACCCGGCTGCGTTCAAGCGCCGACAAATAGCTCTTGAGCACCATGACGGCGAGGGCCGGGATGATCCCCCACCCCATGATGCGCAGGTATTCCTGCGCCGCCCGGGCAAGATCGGGGGCCTGCCCGAGCGCCTGAAGAACCGTGCCGGAATACCACAGGAGCGGCATCACCGCCAACGCGAACCCGGCCGAGATCCACAGGCCCATGCGGGTTACCCGGCGCACCCGGGTGTCATCGCCGGTTTCCGCCGCCGCGGCAACCAATGGCATGACCGCGAAGGCAAATCCCGAGCCGAACAGGAACACGACCATGAAAAGCGTGGTGGCCAGAACCAGCCCGGCCAGCGCCTCGACGTCATACCAGCCGAGCATCACCGTATCGGTGGTGGCGATCGCCATCTGCGCGAGATGACTGCCGATCAGCGGCAATCCAAGCACGAGATGTGCGCGCAGATGGTCACGAAAGGAAGCACGGCGGGTCATGTCCTGCTGTGGCACGGCGCGCCACGCCCGGCAAGCCCGCCTTCGGGCAGTCACGCGGCCAGCGCAGCCTCGAGAGCGGCGACCAGATCCTCGAGCGGCTCGGTCCCGACCGAGAGGCGCACGTAGCCGGGTGCCACGTCGTCGCCCCAGCGGGCGCGGCGCTCGGCTGTCGTGTGAACGCCGCCAAATGACGTCGCCGGTTCGATCAGCGGGCAGGCCGCGATGAAATGGTCTGCCCGCGCGGCGTCGGCCAAAGTCAGCCCGATCAGGAAACCCGGCCGGCGCATCTGCCTTGCGGCAAGACCGTGCCCCGGGTCGCCCGGCAGACCGGGATAGCGCAGGGCCTGCACCGCCGGGTGACCCGAAAGGCGCGCGGCAATCGCCTCGGCATTGTCGCACATGCGCGCGAAACGCAGCTCAAGCGTCTGCAGGCTGCGGTGCAGAAGCCAGGCGTCGAAGGCGCCGGGGATCGACCCGGTCAGCGTGCGCCAATCGCGCATCGCCGCCAGCAGCGCCTCGTCCTTGCTCGCGACATGGCCCGCCAGAATGTCGGAATGCCCACCGGGCGCCTTGGTGTCGGACGCCACGACGATATCGGCACCGAGCTCAAGGGCGCGCTGGCCAAACGGCGTCATCGTGGTGTTGTCGACAATCGAAACCACCCCCGCCGCGCGGCACTGGGCCGTCACATCGGCAAGATCGCAAAGATCCAGCCCCGGGTTCGACGGCGTTTCGATCAACACCGCGCGAAACCCCTCAAAGCCGCCGTCTGCGAGCCGCGCCGTGGGCCGCGTTTCAACGGCGATGCCGAGCTTGGCGAGAAACCGGTCGCCCAGAACGCGCGGCGTGTAGTAGCCATCGGCCGGCAGAAGCAGCCGGTCGCCCGCCTTCAGCGTGGCAAACAGGGCCGCGGTGATCGCCGCCATCCCCGAGGGAAAGGCCAGCGCCGGCGCGCCCTCGAGAAGCCCAAGCGCCTCTTCGAGCGCTCGCCAGGTCGGATTGCTCATCCGGCCGTAGGCATCGACCCCTGTCGCCGGGTCGCCGGGCAGATGGAACATCGAGGCCGGGGTGATCGGCAGCGCCAGCGGCTCGCCCCGCTCCAGTGCCGCTCCCCTCAGGTGCAGCAGCGCAGACGCATCGGGTTTCTCGGTTGCCATCAGGAGCCTCCTCAGTCGCGCCAGAACCGGGCCGTGAACAACACATAGACCGACAGCACCTCGAGCCGCCCCACCAACATTGCCGCCGTGAGCAGCCATTTCGCCGTGTCGTTGAGCGTTGCGAAATTGCCCGAAGGCCCGATGATGTCGCCCAGCCCGGGGCCGACATTGGCCAGCGCCGTCGCGGCACCGGAGATCGCGGTCGTCGTATCCAGTCCGGTCAGGCTCAGGGCCACCGACAGCAGCCCGAGCGAGACCACGAACATCACGAAAAAGGCCATCACCGAAGACAAGACGTCCTCGCCCACCGTCCGCCCCGCGTAGCGCGGGGTAAACACGCCATGCGGCGAGTGAATCGCACGGATCTGGGCTTTCACCGCGGCGAAAAGAAGCTGGTAGCGGAAGATCTTCACCGAGCAGGCGGTTGATCCGGCGCAACCGCCCACGAGGCCGAGGAAGAAGAATGCGACAACCGGGAAGGCGCCCCAGAGCTGGTAGTCGACGCTGGCAAAACCGGTCCCGGAGATGATCGAGGTGACATTGAACAGACCCTCGCGAAAGCCGTGCTCGAAATGGTCGCCGTTCACCACGAGGCGAAACAACGTCATCGCCAGCGTCACCAGGAGGATCACGCCGAGATAGGCGCGCACCTGCGGGTCGGTGAGAAGCGGCCGCGCGGTGCCCTGGATGATCTGGATATAGCGGACGAACGGCAGGCTGCCGAGGACCATGAAGACCGATGCGATGTATTCGGGCGACCCCTGGAAGGCCCCGAAACTGGCGTCGTGGGTCGAGAACCCGCCGGTCGAGATCGTGGTGAAGGCGTGGTTGATCGCATCGAACGGACCGAGCCCGACGACAAGGTAGGCGAGAACGGCCGCGGTCGTCAGCCCGAGATAGATCCACACGATCCGCCCGGCGATCTCGACCGCGCGCGGCAACACCTTGCCCATGGTTTCGAACGCTTCCGACCGAAACACCTGCATGCCGCCAACACGCAGTTCCGGCAGGAACACCATCGCCACGACGATGATCCCCACGCCACCGAACCATTGCAGCATCGAGCGCCATATGAGCAGCCCGCGCGGCAAATCGTCGAGGCCGGAAAATACTGTCGACCCGGTGGTCGTCATCCCCGACATTGCCTCGAAAAAGGCGTCAACCGGACGCGCCCCGATCTCCCCCAGCATGAACGGCAGCGCACCGAAGATCGGCAGCGCGATCCAGATCAGCGTCGTGAGCAGAAAAGTCTGCTGGATCGTCAGGCCGCGGCCGGCAGTGTTGGCCGTGGCGATGGCCATCGAGCCACCGACCACCACCGAGATCGCCGCGCTGGTGAGAAACACCGCCCAGTCATCGCTGCCGTAGTAGAGATCGACGGCAACCGGCACCAGCATCGTCGCGCCGAGAAACGCGACGACGAGGCCGATCACGTAGACGATGGGGCGCGGATCGATCATGGCGTGAGCGTTGGCCGCGCCGGGCGAAAGTGTCAAGCGCCCATGAGCCGGGTGCGGCAGCTCACCCGCCCGCGGATCCGGGATCGGCCTGAACCGGCCCCGGTCGGCGCTCTTCGCTCAGAAGAACGTTGGCCTCCACCTCCCCGACGCCCGGCAGCGTCATGATCCGCCGGCGCAGGATACGTTCAAAATCGGCAAGATCGCGCGCCACGACGCGCAGGCGGTAGTCGTAAAGCCCGAGCACGTGGTGCACGAGCTGCACCTCCGGGATCGCCCGAACCGCGCGCTCGAAATCTTCGAGGCTCACCCGCCCCTTCGTCGCCAGCTTCACGCCGAGAAACACCGTCACCCCGAAGCCCAGCGCCTCGCGGTCGAGCTCGATCCGGCGCCCGCGGATCACCCCCGCCTCGTGCAGCCGGCGCACCCGGCGCCAGGCCGCGGGCTGGCTCAACCCGAAACGCTGGCCCAGCGCACCGGCCGAAAGCGTTGCGTCGTCCTGCAGCGCCCGCAAGAAGGCACGGTCGGTCTCATCGAGCCGGGTCATATCGGCAGCCCCCCACCCTCGGCGATCACCGCCACCTGCATCAGCGCCTCGATATCGGCGATATGCGGCAGGGTTAGGATCTTTTCGCGGTAGATCTGCTGGTAATGCCCCATGTCGCGCGCGATCACGTGCAGCCGCACATCGACCCGGCCGAGGAAGGTCTGGATCTCGGTCACCTCCGCCACGGCCCGCGCCGCGGCGAGAAACTCGTCGAAAGCGCGCGGGTCGGTCTTGTCGAGGGTGCACCGCAGGCTCACCTCCACTTCGTAGCCCAGCGCCGCCCAGTCGATCACCGCATGCTGGCCCCGGATGATCCCCGCCTTGCTCATCTTTTCCACCCGGCGCGAACAGGTCGCCGGTGTCACCCCGGCGAGATCGGCCAGTTCATTCACGGTCAGGTTCGGGTCGGCCTGAAGGCGGCGCAATATCCGGCGGTCTGTATCATCAATCTGCATGATTTTTTCACATGTGAGCATTTTCACGAATGATGGGATCGTCCTTTTCGCATTTTTCTCGTCTTTTGCAAACCGTATTCTGCCAAAACCACTAGGATGCACCCCGAAACATCCAACCAAGGAGCTTCTCGATGCGCGTGTATTACGACCGCGATTGCGACATCAATCTGATCAAGGACAAGAAGGTGGCCATCCTCGGCTACGGCAGCCAGGGCCATGCCCACGCGCTGAACCTGCGCGATTCGGGCGCGAAGAACGTCGTCGTGGCGCTTCGCGAAGGCTCGGCCAGCGCCAAGAAGGCCGAGGCCGAGGGCCTCAAGGTCATGGGCATCGCCGAAGCCGCAGCCTGGTGCGACCTGATCATGTTCACCATGCCCGATGAATTGCAGGCCGAGACCTACCGCAAATACGTCCATGACAACCTGCGCGAGGGCGCCGCGATCGCCTTCGCCCACGGCCTCAACGTCCATTTCGGCCTGATCGAGCCCAAGCCCGGCGTCGACGTTATCATGATGGCGCCCAAGGGCCCCGGCCACACCGTGCGCGGCGAATACGTCAAGGGCGGCGGCGTGCCCTGCCTCGTGGCCGTCCACAATGACGCCTCCGGCAAGGCGCTCGACATCGGCCTGTCCTATTGCTCCGCCATCGGCGGCGGCCGCTCGGGCATCATCGAGACCAACTTCCGCGAGGAATGCGAAACCGATCTCTTCGGCGAACAGGCGGTGCTCTGCGGCGGCCTCGTCGAGCTCATCCGCGCCGGGTTCGAAACGCTCGTCGAAGGCGGCTACGCCCCCGAGATGGCCTATTTCGAGACCCTCCACGAGGTGAAGCTGATCGTCGACCTCATCTACGAGGGCGGCATCGCCAACATGAACTACTCGATCTCGAACACCGCCGAATATGGCGAATACGTCTCCGGCCCGCGCGTTCTGCCCAAGGAGCAGACCAAGAAGGCGATGAAAGAAATCCTGACCGACATCCAGAACGGCAAGTTCGTCCGCGATTTCATGCAGGAGAACGCGGTTGGCCAGCCCTATTTCAAAGCCACCCGTCGGCTCAACGACGAACACCAGATCGAACAGGTGGGCGAAAAGCTTCGTGGCATGATGCCATGGATCTCCGCCGGAAAAATGGTCGACAAGGAAAAGAACTGAGCGATTTTCGCGCCGGCTGCGGCCGAAACATGAAAACAGGGCAGGCTCAAGGGCCTGCCCTTGCTTTTTACCGCCGGGCCGCCATCCTCGCACCCGCAAGGGTACACAAGGAACGGAAACACGATGCAAGGCACTCCCACCGGCTTTTCGATCATGGATATCTTCTGGTTCCTTTTCATCCTCTCGACCCTGCAGCCGCTGGTCGCCCGCCGGGTGCTCGACAGCTTGCGCCAGCGCCAGATCGCGGCCATGGAACGCGAGCGCAAGTCTCGGGTGATCCTGCTGGTGCATCGGCAGGAGACCATGAGCTTTCTCGGCTTTCCGCTGATGCGCTACATCGACATCAACGATTCGGAAGAGATCCTGCGGGTCATCCACACCACCGAGCCGGACAAGCCGATCGACATCATCCTGCACACCCCCGGCGGCATGGTCATCGCCGCCACCCAGATCGCCCTCGCGCTGAAATC
>JANTFS010000094.1 GCA_024763335.1 Paracoccaceae bacterium
TCGAGCGTGCGGTTCTTGTCGGAGGCATCGGCATCGGCCCCGATATTGGCGTTGCGCGCATTGTGATCGACGAGGTCCGCCGTATCGTCTTCGCGCGCATAGGCGATGTCTTCCTCCGAGCGATACCGGATGAACACCGGCTTGCCGAGCCATTTGACGGTGAGCTGGCTGCCCTCGGCGATGTCTGCAACATCGACCCGGATCGAGCTGAGCGCCTTGACGTCGGCGGAGGCATTCATCTGGTTGACGAGCGGCCAGACGGCGGCGCCCGTCGCCACCGCGGCGGTGCCGGCGGTCGCGTAGTAGAGGAAATCCCTGCGGGTCCCTTCGTGATCGTCTGCGTGTGACACGAAACTTCTCCCTTCTTGGGCCGCAGGCGCGGCCGACAGACCTCAGGCCACGGTTGCCCACAGCCCATTGCGCGGGTGTTTAGCGCGCGAATACCCACCCGTCTAGCGGACAATCGAGCGCAGGCGGCCGATTCCTCCGCCCGACACCCGCGAAAACCCCGGCCGGACCGGCGTCCGGCGCAGGCTGGCCCCGCGCCAGCCCCGGCCCTGTGCGGCGGCGAAGCCACGCCGGAAGCCACGCCCCACAAGCGGCGCCGGGTCGTTGTCGATGGTGGGGAGACGGGCGTGTCGCACCGGCCGGCACGTCACCGCGAATCCGGTTTTCCGGTTTTCCGGTTTTCCCGCAAGGGATTGATTTCCGGTCAAAATCCGGGGGGGCTTGGCGGGCAGGAGCGGTTACGACGGCACCGTTGCCTTCATGCTGTCGCGTTCGGCAAACACCGCAAACCAGTCGTCCAGCGCATCGCGGCCCTTGCGCCACGATCGGGCGCCGTGGCGGAAATCGAGATAGGCCAGAGCGCATCCGACGGAGATCACGCCGGCATCAACGGGCCCGGAGAGATGGCTCATCCAACGGGCATTCAGGGCATCAAGGGCGTTTTCGATCTTGCCCCATTGGGCGTCGAGCCAGTCCTTGTCCTGCTTGTCTTCCGGCCGGCACCGGCCCTCGTAGACCATGAGAACGGCGGCATCCATGATGCCGTCACCCGTCGCTTCCAACGTCAGGGTCTCCCAGATATGGCTCTCGGGGTAGAACGGCCCGTGCGCGCGGGAATCGAGATAGCGCGTGATCACCCGGCTGTCGTAGAGCGTGCAGCCCTCCGGCCGGATCAGCGCCGGGATCTTCTTGAGCGCATGCGCCGTGGCCACTTCCGGCGCCGGCTTGGTTGGCGTGGTCGCGACTTCAACCAGCTCGACCTCGTCGGACATGCCGAGCTCGTGCAGCAGCACCCGCACCTTGCGCACATAGGGCGAGGCCGGGGCATACAGCAGCCGCATCATTCTAGACCCTCCGGAACCGCAGCCGGCCATGCGCCGCTGCGTCGATCTCGACACCGGGGCCGTTGTCGCCAAGCCGGATCACGCGCCGCATCCGGCCCGTGGCATTGAGCTGTTCGCTCTCGCGCCGGGCGGTCAGGCCCTCGGGCGTCTCGTCGAGCGCATCCTCGGCGCGCTGGTCGCGGCGCCCCTGCTCGAAACGGCGCGCGACGGCATAGGCGGCGAGCGCCACGGTGCCGTAGCGCAGGGCGAAAACGGTGATCGGGGCAAGCGGTAATGGCATGTGTCGAAAACCTCCCTGTTGCCTGCCAAACTTAAGCACTGGCCCGGGCGCTGTCCATGACGGCGGCTCAGATCCCGGGCACTTGGCGCATCAATGCCGACAAGCCGTCCAGCGCCTGCCCGACCCCGGTCTCGACCCGGTCCGCCGCCCCGAGGCGCGCCGCATCGGCCTTGTTTTGCGAGAGTTTCCATGTGCCCTCGACCGCATCGATCGCAAGGCGGAGCGGCACGATGGCCCGCATCATTCGCTCGTAGACAGCGCGATCCACCTTTTTCGCCCGCCAGACCGGTTTCGGGGCGAGGCGGGCCTCGAAATCATCCGACAGCGCCTCCAGCACGGGCCCGATCCGGTCTTGCGCCAGACGCTCGAGCCGGCCGCGCAGGTGCACGGCGACGTAGTTCCACGTGGGCACCTGATCGGGCAGGCCATACCAGTCGGGCGAGATGTAGCCATCCGGCCCCGAAACGGCGAGAAGCGCGCCGGCGGGCGCCTCCAGCGCGGCGAGAAGCGGGTTTGACCGCACCAGATGCAGCAAGGCCTCGTCGCCTGCCGGGTTCAGGGTGAAGGGCACATGCGCGGCCAGCGGCCCGTTCGGGCCGTTCACGCTCAGAAGTCCGAAGCCGCGCCGGCGGGCAAAGGCGAGATTGTCGGCGGCGTCGGTTTGGCGAAAGGCTGGGTTCGGATGCATGCCGCATCTCCTCGGTCAGGGCAGGGCGCGCGCGTGCAGCCGGGTGCCATCGTGGCCCGTGATCTCGGCCGAAACGAGCGCGCCCTCAGGCTGGTCCTCGGCAAAGACGACCTCGGCGAATTGTGCCGTCCGCCCCATGCGCGGGGATTCGAGCAGAACGTCATGCCGCCGCCCGGCCTGCGCCGCGAGATGCAGCGCCACGCGCGCGGCGCCCTGCGCGCGCAGCCGCGCCGCACGCGCCTTGATCGCGGCGCCGTGCACCTGTGGCATGCGGGCCGCCGGGGTGCCGCGGCGCGGCGAATAGGGGAAGACGTGCAGCCAGGTCAGGCCGCAATCCTCCACCAGCTTCAGCGAGTTTTCGAAATGCGCCTCGGTCTCGGTCGGGAACCCGGCAATGATGTCGGCGCCAAAGGTGATGTCGGGCCGCAGGCGGCGGGCCTCCTCGGTGAAGGCAATCGCGTCTTCACGGGCGTGCCGCCGCTTCATCCGCTTGAGAATCAGGTTATCGCCGTGTTGCAGGCTCAGATGCAGATGCGGCATCAGCCGGGGCTCGGTGGCGATGGCCTGCATCAGGTTCTCGTCGGCCTCGATCGAATCGATGGAACTGATCCTGAGGCGCGGCAGATCGGGGACCAGCCTGAGGATGCGCATCACCAGATCGCCCAGCCGCGGCGCGCCCGGCAGATCGGCGCCCCAGCTCGTCAGATCGACCCCGGTCAGCACCACCTCGTTGTAGCCGCGCCCCACCAGACGCTTGATCTGGTCGACCACCACGCCCGCGGGCACCGAGCGGGAATTGCCCCGGCCAAAGGGGATGATGCAGAAGGTGCAGCGATGATCGCAGCCGTTCTGGACCTGCACATAGGCGCGGCTGCGGGTGCCGAATCCGTCGATCAGGTGACCTGCCGTCTCGGTCACCGACATGATGTCGTCGACGCGGACCTTCTCGGTCGCCGCCATCAGGCCCGCCCATGTCGCGGGCTCCATCTTCTCGGCGTTGCCAATGACGGCGTCGACCTCGTCCATCCCGGCGAAGGTCTCGGGCTCGGTCTGCGCCGCGCAGCCGGTGACGATGAGCTTGGCCTGCGGGTTCTCGCGCCGCAGCCGGCGGATCTCCTGCCGGGCCTTGCGCACGGCTTCACCCGTCACCGCGCAGGTGTTGACCACCACCGCGCCGGCAACCCCGGCCTCGGCGGCGAGGGCCTTCATCGCCTCGGTTTCATAGGCATTCAGGCGACAGCCCAGCGTCGCGAATATCGGCGGCTTGGCAGGCATCACAGGCTGTCCAGAAAGTCTTGCGTGAGCACTGCGTCAAACACATGCGCCGTTGGCCCGGTCATCCACACACCCTCGGGGCGCACGTCGAGCGTGAGCCAGCCGCCATCGACCTCCATGCGCACATGCGGCCCGGTGAGGCCCCGCTCGACCGCCGCCACCGCCGTGGCACAGGCGCCCGAGCCACAGGCGAGCGTGATCCCGGTGCCGCGTTCCCACACCCGCATGCGGATCTCGTCGGGCCCGCGCACCTGAGCGAACTCGACGTTGGTGCGGTTGGGAAACATCGGGTCGGTCTCGATTTTTGGGCCGATTCCCGACACGTCCACCGCCTCGGCATCCTCGACGAAATAGACCGCGTGCGGGTTGCCCATGCCAACGGCCATCGGATCGCCCTCCAGCGGCAGATGCGCCGGGTCGATGCCATCGGCAAGGCCCAGCTCGGCGCCGGCAAGCTGCGGCGGGCCCATGTTGACCGACACCGCCCCATCCACCAGCCGCGCCTCAAGCGTGCCGCGCAGGGTGCGGATGGTGAGACGGTCCTTGCCGGTCTGGTCGGCCATGTAGCGCGCCACGCAGCGGGTGGCATTGCCGCAGGCCTCGGCGCGCGTTCCGTCGGCGTTCCAGAAATCGAGCGCGATGTCGGCCGTATCCGAGCTGCGAATCTCGGCAAGCTGGTCGAAGCCGACGCCGCGGTGCCGATCGCCCAGCCCGCGCGCCAGAGCCGCGGTGACAACGGCCCCCCGCCCCCGTGAATCGATGATCACGAAGTCATTCCCGGCCCCATGCCACTTCATGAAAGCAAGGCCCGTATCGCGCGGTGTCTCAACCATTGGCCCGCATATACGCCCGGCCGGACCCATTTGCCAGCGGCAGGCCGATTTCTGCGGATTTTTGGCTTGACCCTTCGGTCGGGCGACGATACCTAGCCCTCCGCAGTGGGCCGTTAGCTCAGTTGGTAGAGCAACTGACTTTTAATCAGTGGGTCGCAGGTTCGAATCCTGCACGGCTCACCACTTGCACAGAGTTTTGACGCGACCGGGCGCGGTCATTTCCCGGCTTGCATCACCGCTTCGACGCCGGTCGCGAGGTCCATCAGTTCTTCGGTGATGGTCTCCTGATTGAGGACGCGTTCCTTCTGGCGAAGCGCGGAGAGCTTGTCTTCGACATTCCGGTTGGCGGTTTCCATGGCCCGCAGGCGCGCGGCGTTCTCGCAGGCGAGGCCGTCCATCAGGGCCAGCGCGATTTCCGCAAACAGATACTCCGATGTCAGCCGCCGCATCAGATCGTCGGGCGGCAGGTGGTGCAGCGGCGCCGGGGCGGATTGAGACGGTTCGGTCAGCGTCTGCGGCAGCGGCAGCACGGTCTTTGCAACGTATTCGATGTGCGCGCCGCGGCGGCGATGGGCAAAGACGATCCGGACGCCGGAGGCCCAGGCCAGCACGTCATTGATTTCGCGCGCGAGGTTGGCCACGCCGCCGACCTGCGTTGTCATCGAAAAGCCACCCTCGTGGGCCAATCCCATCTCGGTCGCGGTCATCTTGCCATGACGCCCGACCACCAGCACGCGTTCGGGCGCGCGGTGGATCTCGCGCGCCTTGTCGATCAGCCTTTCGTTGTGCCCCCCGACAAAGCCGTATTCGGACAGAACCACGAGCAACACATCCTGCGACGCCTCCGGGGGCGGCGCTGGTTGCGCCGTGCCGGGCAGCAGCGCGGCGGCGCGGGAGATGGCCTCTTCGATCGTCGCAAGATACGAGCTGGCACCGGCGAGCGCGTCCTGCGCTTCGCGGGCGTGGGTTCCCGCCAGAGCGCGCAAGGCCTGCACCAGATTGTGAAATTCCGACAGGCTCGCGATGTGCCCGCGAAGGTGTGGCAGGCTCTCGGTCATTGCGAGTGCTCCGCCGCCGCCGCCGCCGTGACCTCGGCGACGAGCCGGTCGATCACCGTGAGCATGTCCGCGCGGTCCTCGTCGTTCAATTCCATGGTCTGCTGCACCCGGTCGGCGGCGTGGGCGCATTCCTTGGGCAGCCTCTCGGCCAACTGGCTGCGGAAGCGCGGGATCTCTGCCAGATCGACCCCGTCGAGCCGGCCTTCGGAGAGGGCAATCAGCGTCGCAACCTGCACCGCGAGGGGAATCGGCGCATGTTCCTTCTGTTGCAACACCGCCCGGATACGCCGCCCGTGGGCGATCTGTTTGGCCGTCCGATCATCGACCAGCGCGCCGAAGCGGGTGAAGACCTCCAGTTCGAGAAACTGCGCGTATTCCAGCTTCAGACGTTCCGCGAGAGCATTGATCGCCGGTGCCTGGGTCTTGCCGCCCACCCGCGACACGCTGAGCCCGACGTTCACCGCGGGCTTCTGGCCCTCGTAGAACAGCTTCGGCTCCAGATAGACCTGACCGTCGGTGATCGAGATCAGGTTGGTCGGGATGTAGGCCGTCATGTTGCCGGCCTGCGTCTCCGCGATCGGCAAGGCGGTGAGCGATCCGCCCCCTAGCGCGGGAGACAGTTTCGCGGCGCGCTCAAGGAGGCGCGCGTGAAGATAGAAGACATCGCCCGGATAGGCCTCGCGCCCGGGCGGCTTGCGCAACAGGAGCGACAGTTCGCGGTAGACAATCGCGTGTTTGGTCAGGTCATCGAAAACGATCAGCGCGTCCTGACCCAGATCACGGAAATACTCCGCGATCGTGCAGGCGGCATAGGGGGCGATCCACTGCGCGCCGGGGGCCGCGTCGGCCCCGCCGACCACGAACACGCAATTGTCTGCATTGCCGTGCTCGCGGATCGCCTCGATCGCCCGCGAAATGGACGAGGCCTTCTGGCCGATGGCGCAATAAACGCAGACGACGCCGGTATCGCGCTGCGAGATGATCGTATCGACGGCAACGGAAGTCTTGCCGGTCTTGCGGTCGCCGATCAGCAATTCCCGCTGGCCGCGCCCCAGCGGGATCATGGCGTCGATCACCGTCAGGCCGGTCAGCAGCGGCTGGGTCACGAAATCGCGGTCGATGATCCGCGGGGCGGGCCGCTCGACCGGATCGAAGCGCTCGGCCTCAATGGCCGGGCCGGCGTCAAGCGGGGCGCCCAGCGGGTCGACGATCCGGCCAAGGAGCGCCGGGCCGACCGGCACGCGCGCGATGTTGCCGGTGCAATAGGCGCGGTCGCCGGCCCGGATGCCTTCGCCGGACGAAAACAGGATGCAGCCGACCGTTTGTTCCTGAACCAGAATTGCGAGGCCGAGCGTGCCGTCTTCGAACCGCACCAGCTCGCCCATCCGCACCTGCGGCAGCCCGACGACCTTCGCGACACCGTCCCCGACCCGCTCGACCGATCCCACATGGGTAATCTCGGGCTCGGGGCCACCTTCCTGGATGCGGGTCTTGGCCGACGAGAGCCACGATTGGAGGGAGTTCTCAAGCGTCACCGTCTGCCTCCATCAGCGCCTTGCGCGCGTCTTGCAGATACCGCGCCCAAGTCAGGCGAAGCTCGGAATGCGGAAAGCGGACTTCGACACCGCCGAGGATCGCGGCATCGGTCTCGAATTCGGGCTTTGCTCCCGCGCCGATGACCCGGGCCAGCATCGCCTGCCACTCGGATTGCGCCTCGGCGCTCAACGGTTCCGCCGTCACCACGACAACATGGGCGCCGTCATCCTGCACGTCGTCTTTCAGATTGCCCAGCTCCTCCGCCGACATCTTGTTCAGGAACGCCTCGACCTGCGCGGGATCGGGCGAAGTTCGGCGCAGGGTCGCTTCGCCGGACAGGATCTTGGCCGCCAGCTCCGTCGCCAGATCCACGATCTCCTGCTTCAGCTTGCCCACGACCTTGTCTTCCTCGGCGCTGGCACGGGCCCGGGCCTGAGCGATGATGGTCTCGGCCTCGTCCCTCGCCTTTTGCAGCACCTCCTTGCGCTCGCGCTGCAACGAGTCATGAAACTCCGACAACGCCTTTTCCCGGCCCGCGTCGAATTCGGCCTGTTTTGCGACCAGCTTTTCGCGTTCGGCATCCGCCGCGCGGACGGCCTCCTGAGCTTGCTTGAGCGCATGCTCCGCCATTTCCTGCCGCCGGTCGATGACGGCTTTCACCGGGCGATACAGCACCCGGTTCAACACCCATACCAGCACAAGGAAGTTGATGGCCTGAATGCCGAGTGTCCACCAGTCTATCTGCATGGTCAGTGCACGAACGGATTGGCGTAGAGCAGCAACAGGGCAATGACGAGACAGTAGATGGCCATTGTCTCGATCATCGCGAGGCCGACGAACAGGGTGCGCGACAGGGTTCCGGCGGCTTCGGGCTGGCGTGCAATCGCCTCCATCGCGGCGGCGATGGAGCGACCCTCACTGTAAGCCGGGAAGATCGCGCCAAAGGACACGGCGATGACGGCTCCGATGACACTGATGATTTGGATAGTCATGTCTTTGTCTCTCCTTTGTCAGGTTTCGATGCTCCCGACCGCCGCGCCGATATAGACCGCCGCGAGAACGGTGAAGATATAGGCCTGCACCAGCCCGATCAGGATGCCGAGAAGCAGGAACGGGATCGGCAGGAACAGCCCGGCCAGAAACAGCACGATGGCGATCACGAATTCATGGCTCATCATGTTCCCGAACAGCCGGATCATCAAAGAGAACGTGCGGGTCAGCTCCGACAGGATGTTGAGCGGGATCAGGAACACGCTTGGTTCTGCATATCGGCGCAGATACCGGCCCAGTCCGCGCGCGCGGATGCCGTAGAAATGGACCGAGAAGAACACGATGATCGCGAGGGCGGCCGGTGTTTCGATGTGGCCGGTGGGCGGTGTGCCGCCGGGGAAGACGGCCGCCAGATTGGCCGAGGCGATGAAGATGAAAAGCGTGCCGAGAAGCGGAATGAACGGCCATGGCTCGCGGCCGATGATCTCCTTGATCTGGCTTGCGATGGTGTCGACGAGGATCTCGGCCACCGCCTGCATCCGCCCGGCGCGCACCCCGGCGGCGCGCATGGCGACCACGGCGAGGCCGGTGATCACCGCCATCAGCACCCAGGTTGTCACCACCGCCCGGCTGATCGCGACCGGGCCGAGGCTGAACAGGATGTCCGGGACAAGGGGGCTGGTTTCCATCGTCTAGGCCTCCCTGATCCGGGCGATCCAAAGCTGACGCGCCACGAGGAAGCCGACGAACAACGCCAGCATCGGCAGGGCCCCGTATTGCACGGCCAGCCAAAGCGCCGCCGCGATGATCGCCAGCCGCGTGACGGCGAACACCGACGCCCGCAACCAGCCCCGCCCCGACACCAGCGCCTCGGTGCCGGCCTTCAGGAGCCACAGATACACCGCCCCGATCCCCAGCCCCCCGACGAGAAACGCCAGAATTTGAAGCACGTCCATACCGCTCATGTTTCATTCATCCTTTTCCAGGCGAGGTAGCCGCCGAAACAGACACCGAGGAATATGCAGGCCCCGCTGAAGAACACGCCGGTGTCGAATTTCTGGTCGAGCCAGCGACCGGCGGCCACCCCGATCAGCGTGGGAACGATAATCAGCCAGCCGAGGGCGCCGATGATCGACAGGTTTTGCCAAAGAGACCGCTCGCCATCGGTTTGCCAGCGATGGCGGCGTGCCTCGCGAATATCAATGGCCTTGCGCATTTTCTCGCGCCCTTCGTGATCGCGCTCTTCAGCCATCGGGGCCTCGCGTTTCGTCTGGGTCCACCCGGGTGGCACCGGGGCCGAAACTCGGCACGATCTTCTGGGCTGTCGGGCGCTGCGACGAATCGAGCACTCTTTGCAGCTGTCGGATCGTCGCCGCATGCAGGCGGTTCGATTTCCGGCGCATCTCGTCTTCCTTCATGTCGATATCGCGGAAGTGTTGCAGGATATCGGCGCGAAGCTCGGAAAGGCTGGTGCCGGCCCGGGCGTCCTTCGTCGCGATGTTGACGAGCCGGCCCTGCTTGACCGAAAGCACGCCGTTGCGCACCGCCACGAAATGCTCCGCCCCGCCGGGATCGATCCAGGTGACAACGGACACGGTCAGCACGGTCACGAAATCGGCGTGACCCGGCCGGATGCCGAATCCGCCGGTTGGATCCTCCGCCCGCACCTCGCGCACCTCCTCGGCATCCACGATCACATCGGTCGGCGTGGCGATGACAAGTCTCATCCCGCAGCTCCCGTCGATCCCTTGGCCTTGGCGCGGGCATCCTTGAGCGTCGCGGTCATATACAGCGCGTCTTCAGGGAGGTCGTCTGCCTTGCCGTCGAGGATCGCGGCACTGTCGGCAATGGCATCTTCAAGCTCGACCGATGCGCCGGTCATCCCGGTGAATTGCGCGGTCACGGCAAACGGCTGGGTCAGATACCGCACCATGCGTCGCGCCCGGCCAACCGCCTTGCGGTCTGCCGCGCTCAATTCCTCGATACCAAGCAACGAAATGACTTCCTGCAATTCGCGGTAATGCTCGATCAACTCCCGCACAGCCTCGGCAACCTCGTAGTGCCGGGCGCCGACGATGCGCGGATCGAGCAGCGTCGACGACGAGGCCAGCGGATCAATCGCGGGATACAGGCCCTGACTTGCCATGTCGCGGCTCAGCACGACCGCCGAATCGAGGTGGGTGAAGGTCTGGGCGACGGCCGGGTCGGTGAAGTCGTCCGCCGGCACGTAGACCGCCTGGAAAGACGTGACCGCCGCGGTCTTGACCGACGCGATGCGCTCTTCCAGCTCGGCGATTTCCGTTGCCAATGTCGGCTGATACCCGACCCGCGACGGCAACCGGCCGAGCAGGCCCGAAACCTCCGATCCCGCCTGCAGGAAGCGGTAGACATTGTCGATCAGCAACAGCACGTCCTTGGCCCTGTCGTCGCGGAAATACTCCGCGAGCGTCAGCGCCGTCAGCCCGACACGCCAACGCGCGCCCGGCGGTTCGTTCATCTGGCCAAACACCAGCGCGGCGTTTTTCAACACCCCCGAGGCGGTGAGTTCCTGCAACAGCTCGTGGCCTTCGCGCGA
>JANTFS010000095.1 GCA_024763335.1 Paracoccaceae bacterium
AGCGGCATTTGCAGCTTCTCGGCCAGTTCCTCCGGCGTCGGCTCGCGGCCGATCTCGTGGAGCATCTGGCGGCCTGTGCGCACCAGCTTGTTGATCGTCTCGATCATGTGCACGGGGATGCGGATCGTGCGGGCCTGGTCGGCGATCGAGCGGGTGATTGCCTGACGGATCCACCACGTCGCGTAGGTCGAGAACTTGTAGCCGCGGCGGTATTCGAACTTGTCGACCGCCTTCATCAACCCGATGTTGCCTTCCTGAATGAGATCAAGGAATTGCAGGCCACGGTTGGTGTATTTCTTGGCGATCGAGATCACCAGCCGGAGGTTGGCTTCGACCATTTCCTTCTTGGCCTGACGGGCCTCTTTCTCGCCCTTCTGCACCTGCTGCACGATGCGGCGGAACTCGGGGATGTCGACGCCGACATAGGTGCCCACCTGCGCCATCTCGGTGCGCAGATCCTGGATCTTGCCCGTCGAGCGTTCGATCAGCGCCTGCCAGCCGCGGCCGGGCTTCTCGCTCATCCGGTCGAGCCATGTCGGGTCGAGCTCGTAGCCGCGATAGGCCTCGATGAATTCGCGGCGGTTGATGCGGGCCTGGTCGGCGAGCTTCACCATCGCGCTGTCGATCGACATGATGCGGCGGTTGATGCCGTAGAGCTGGTCAACCAGCGCCTCGATGCGGTTGTTGTGCAGGTGCAGCTCGTTGACGAGGTCGACAACCTCCTGGCGCGTCGCCTGATAGTCGGCCTCGTCCTTTTCGGAGAAGCTGCCGTCCTCGTTTAGGGTGGCGCTCATCCGCTGGTCCTGCATGTCGGAGAGCTTGGCGTAATCGCCGGCGATCCGGTCGAGGGTTTCGAGCACGCGCGGCTTCAGCGCCGCTTCCATCGCGGCGAGCGACATGTTGGCCTGCTCGTCCTCGTCGTCGTCATCCTCCTCCTTGGCGATCGGGTTGCCGTCGGCATCGAGCTCGGGCGCCGCCGATTTGTCTTCGGCCTTGGGCGCGGCCTCGCCGGTGGCGGCGGTGGTGACAACCTCTTCCTCGTCCTCGTCTTCGCCCATCTGGCGGCCAAAGGTGGCATCGAGGTCGATCACGTCGCGCAGGAGAATGTCTTCGCTAAGCAATTCGTCACGCCAGATGGTGATCGCCTGGAAGGTCAGCGGGCTCTCGCAGAGCCCGGCGATCATCGTGTTGCGCCCGGCCTCGATGCGCTTGGCGATGGCGATCTCGCCCTCGCGCGACAGAAGCTCCACCGAGCCCATTTCACGCAGATACATGCGCACCGGGTCGTCGGTGCGGTCGAGCTTCTCGGTCTCGCTGGTGGCGACGGTGACCTCGCGCGAGTTGGAAGTGGTGGCGACCTCGGTCGAGCCTTTCTCCTCCTCGGCCTCTTCGGCCTCCTCGTCTTCGATGATGTTGATGCCCATTTCCGAGAGCATCGACATCACGTCCTCGATCTGCTCGGACGACACCTGGTCGGGCGGCAGGACGTTGTTGAGCTGGTCGTAGGTGATGTAGCCCTTCTCGCGGGCCTCGGCGATCATCGTCTTGATCGCCGCCTGATCCATGTCAGAGGTAACCGGCTCGTCCTCTTGCTCGGTGTCCTTGGTGTCGTCGTTTTCCTTGACGGCCATGCGGTCTTCCTTGCTCGTGGCCCCGGGGGCGGCGTGATTCGGAGGAGTTTTCCAACGAATCACCGATTCGCCAACCCATATGGCGCCTTTGGTGACGTGTTTGAAGGGCAAAAGCCGCAGTCAGCGGGTTTTGCCATCGCCTTTGGCATAGCTGATCTCGCGAAGCAGCGCCTCCAGGCGTTCTTTTTCCTCCCTTGCGATCAACGCGCCGTTATCGGCGCGGTCGTAGTGCGTCTTGTCCTCTCCCGCCGCTCCGCGGTTGGCGGCCTCGCGGGCGCGCGCGGCTTCCGACAACCGCCAGGTCAGGCCCTCGTCGGCCAGCGCGCCGATCTCCCCGGCGGCTTCCTCGACCTCGCGCCGCGCCCCCCGGGCCGCATCCAGCTTGGCCAGTTCCTCGGCCAGACAGAGCGCGGCGAGATCCGTGTCGTCGTGCCGGCGCAGCGCGGGGGCTATCCTCACGTGGTTCAGGCTGAACAGTTTTTCAATGAGCTGTGGCCCGGTTTCGGCCTCGATGCGGGCCTTGAGATCGACGCCGGGGTCATGGGCATGGGTCAGCAGCAGCCGTTGCAGCTCGCGATGATCGGCGGTCGACATCTCGAGGCGTTCCAACGCCGGTTCGAACTGTTCGACGAGGGCTGGATGGGTGATCAGGGTGGCAAGGATGACCGCCTCGCGCAGCACCTCTTCGACCTCGCCCGACGCCGCCGCCAGAAGCGAGCTTTTCGTCTCGCTCAGGGCGGGGGGCGGCGCGCCGCGGGGCCGCGCGGCCCCGCCCCACCCCGCCGCGCGGCGGGGTGCGAAGAGCTCGCGGCGCAAGGTATTGATCTCGCTGCCGTAATGCGAGCGGATCGAAGGGTCCTTGATGCGCCGGATGACCTCGCGCAGATCGCGGTCGAGCGCCGCCTTGCGCTCGGGGCTGTCAAACACCTTGCCTTCGGTCTCGCGCCGCCACAGCAGCCGCACCATCGGCTGGGCGGCATCAAGCAGCGCCTGCATCGCCGCCGGCCCTTCGGCCTTGATGACATCGTCGGGGTCCATCCCCTCGGGCATCAGGGCAAAGCGCAAGGACTGTCCCGCCTCGATCATCGGCAGGGCGAGGTCGATCACCCGCATCGCCGCGCGCAGCCCCGCCGTATCGCCGTCGAGCGCGATGATCGGCTCGGGGGCGATGCGCCACAAGAGCCTGAGCTGGTCTTCAGTGATCGCAGTGCCCAGCGGCGCCACGGTCGCCGCGAAGCCCGCCTCGGCCAGCGCGATCACGTCCATGTAGCCCTCGGCGACGATCAGCGGCTGGCCCTTGCCGGCGGCCGTGCGTGCGCCTTGCAGGTTGTAAAGCGAGCGGCCCTTGTCGAAGAGCGCCGTCTCGGGGCCGTTGAGATACTTGGCGCGGGCGTTTGGGTCGAGCGCCCGGCCGCCGAGGCTGATGGCGCGCCCGCGCCCGTCGCGGATGGGAAAGATGATGCGGCCGCGAAAGCGGTCAAACGGCGCGCCGCCGTCATCGGGCTGGATGGCGAGGCCGGCCTCCACGACACGGGCCGGATCCACCCCCTTGTCCTTGAAATGGCCGATGAGAGCGTGGCGGGCATCGGGCGCATAGCCGATGCCCCAGCGCGCCAGCGCGTCTTCGCCAAGCCCGCGCCGGGCGAGATAGTCACGCGCCGGGGCGCCCTGCGCGGTTTTCAGCTGGAGGCGGTAGAACTGCACCGCCTGTTCCATCACCTCCGCCAGCCCGCTGCGCTGTTCGGCCCTCTCCTGCGCCTGCGGGTCGCGCGCGGGCATCTGCATGCCGGCCTCGCGGGCGAGAACCTCGACAGCCTCCATGAAGCCGAGATTTTCGGTTTCGCGCACGAAGGAGATCGCGTCCCCCTTCGCGTGGCAGCCGAAGCAGTAGTAATAGCCCTTGCGGTCGTCGACGTGAAAGCTTGCCGTCTTTTCCTGGTGGAAGGGGCATGGCGCCCACATGTCGCCCTTGCCCTGGTTTGATTTGCGCATGTCCCATGTGACCTTGCGCCCGACCACCTGCGCGAGGCTGGTGCGGGTGCGAAGCTCGTCAAGGAATCCGGGGGGCAGCGACATGGGCCGAATATGGGGGGTGGACGATGCCAAGTCCAGCCGCGCCCCCCGCACGTGATTGCACCCCCCGCGCCCATTCGCTATCTCAGGCGCAGACAGCCATCACGGGAGGCCCCCATGCCGGACATCAAACCCCTTCGCCTCGGGATCGCGGGCCTCGGCACCGTGGGCGTCGGCGTCGTGCGGATCGTTCGCAAACACGCGAAGCTTCTGGAAGCGCGCGCCGGGCGGCCGATCGAGATTGCCGCGGTCTCGGCCCGGTCGCGCGACAAGGACCGGGGCGTCGACATTTCGCATTACGACTGGGAGGACGATCCCGTCGCCATGGCCCGCCGCGACGACGTTGACGTTCTGGTGGAGCTCATGGGCGGCTCGGACGGGCCCGCCAAGGCCGCCGTCGAGGCCGCGATTGCAGCCGGCAAACACGTTGTCACCGCCAATAAGGCGCTGCTTGCCCATCACGGGCAGGAACTGGCCGCAGCCGCCGAGGCCGCGGGGGCCGTGCTGCGCTTCGAGGCCGCCGTGGCGGGCGGCATCCCGGTGATCAAGGCGCTGACCGAGGGGCTCGCGGGCAACGAGATTTCCCGGGTGATGGGGGTGATGAACGGCACCTGCAACTACATCCTCACCCGGATGGAGGCCACCCACCAGGGCTATGAGGCGCTGTTCGAGGAGGCCCACAAGCTGGGCTATCTCGAGGCCGACCCGCAACTCGACGTGGGTGGGATCGACGCCGGGCACAAGCTCAGCCTGCTCGCGGCCATCGCCTTTGGCACGCAGGTCAATTTCGATGCCGTGGAGCTCGAGGGGATCGAACAGATCTCGCTGCGCGACATCGAGGAAGCGGCCGAGATGGGCTACCGGATCAAGCTTCTGGGCGTCGCGCAGATGACGGGGCGCGGGCTCGAGCAGCGCATGAGCCCCTGCCTCGTGCCCGCCGCCTCGCCGCTGGGCCAGCTCGAGGGCGGCACCAACATGGTGGTGATCGAGGGCGACAGCGTCGGCCAGATCGTGATGCGCGGCCCCGGCGCCGGTGAAGGCCCGACGGCCAGCGCGGTGATGGGCGACGTGGTCGACCTTGCCCGGGGTCTGGACATTTCGACCTTCGGCATGCCCGCCTCGCGGCTGGTGGCGGCCACACCGGCCAAGGCCGTGATGCCCGCGCCCTATTACCTGCGGATGGAACTCGAGGACAAGCCCGGCGCACTCGCCAAGGTGGCGGCGACGCTGGGCGAGGCCGGGGTCTCGATCGACCGCATGCGCCAGCATGGCCATCAGGCCCCGACCGCGCCGGTGATCGTGGTGACCCACAAGTGCTCCCGCGCCCAGATCGACGCGGCGCTGGTCGGGCTGGCGCAGACCTCGGTGGTGTCGGGCGAGACCGTGGCGATCCGGATCGAGGAAGTGTGAGGTGTTCTCGCATGTAACGGTGGGGGTGTCGGACATCGACCGGGCGATGACCTTCTATCGTCAGTTCATGGAACTTCTCGGCTGGGAGGAAAAATTCGCCACTCGCCGCATTCCTCCCGGACCCTGGGCGGGGTTCAAGCCGGTGGCAGCCCCGCGCCCACTGTTCATCATCGCCCATCCCGACTGCCCCAACACCCCGGCAGCGCCCGGCCCGGGGCCGATGGTGGCCTTCGAGGTGGCGACGCCGGCCGAGGTGGACGCGGCCCATGCCCTGGCACTGGAGCTGGGCGGCGCCGATGCCGGCGCACCGGCGCCCGGCTATCCGGCTTCCGACTATGCCGGCTATGTGCGTGACCCGTTCGACAACCTCCTGTGCGTGGTCTGTCACGAGGCGGGGTAGCGGGTAACGCCGGGGGCGTCGGGGCGGCAGGG
The DNA here is from genome assembly GCA_024763335.1 of Paracoccaceae bacterium. Classification (GTDB taxonomy): domain Bacteria; phylum Pseudomonadota; class Alphaproteobacteria; order Rhodobacterales; family Rhodobacteraceae; genus Sinisalibacter. The sequence continues at coordinate 5,547 of JANTFS010000095.1, forward strand.
CCAGCCGCTTGCGGTCGGTTTTCTGCCGCACAGGCGCAGAACGCTGGCGCGACCGCGGCGCAATGCCTATCATCGGCCGCACGATATCCAAGCAGAGCCGATCAAGGCCGGTCAAAACAGGGAGGGCGTTTATGCCGGAACAGGAAATGGAACCCGTGAAGGTTCGTGAAGTGGTTGCCGTCTTTCAGGACGCGAAAGACCTCGAAGCCGCTGTCGACGATCTCGAAAAGGCGGGGTTCGTGCAAACCAACATCAGCATCATGGCGGATTCGAAAGTGGTGGCCGACAAGCTCGGCCATCGTTTCGAACCGATCGAAGAGATGGAAGAGGATCCGAAGATCCCGCGGCGCACATTCGTCGGCAAGGCCGACCGGGCGGTAGAAGAGACCGTGGCGATCGGGCTGCCGCTCTATGTTGGCGCGATGGCAGGCGCGGTGGCCGTGGTGGCCAGCGGCGGGGCCGCAGCCATGGCGCTGTTGGCGGCGGCGGCCGGCGGTGCGGTCGGCGGCTCGCTCGGCGGGGTGCTTGCGGCGGCCATCGGCAAGGCGGCGGCCGACCGGATCGAGGACAATGTTCGCCAGGGCGGGATTTTGCTGTGGGTGGCGGTGGCCAACCCGGAGGCCGAGAAACGCGCCATCGATGTGCTGACCCGGGCCGGCGGCAAGGACGTGCATGCGCACGAGATCGAGCAGGCGTGGGAAGAGCCGGACATTCCCTTCGATCACTGGAATCCCGATCCGTTCCTGTTGCCGGGATAGTTTCAGGACGCGCAGCGGCGCCGGGGCGTTTCGAATTGCCGAGGCAATCCGACCGACGCGGGGGGCCAGCCCCCCGCACCCCCCGGGATATTTGTGGAAAGATGAAACCGGAAGGCGGATCTGGGGAAAATACCGCCCTCGGGTCATGGTAGCGCAAACTGTCGCATCGGCGTCTTGGCCGGGTCTTGCCGCGCTGGTATCGAGAGGCGACACGCACCAGCCGAAGGACTTATCATGACCGCCTCCCCGATCGTTTTTGCCGACCGCATGCTCTCGCTCGGCCTCGCCCGCGTTTCCGAGGCGGCCGCCCTGGCTTCCTACAAACTGGTTGGCCGCGGCGACGAGAAAGCCGCCGACCAGGCCGCGGTGAACGCGATGCGCGACCAGTTGAACCTGCTCGACATCAAGGGCGTTGTGGTGATCGGCGAAGGCGAGCGCGACGAGGCGCCGATGTTGTTCATTGGCGAGAAAGTCGGCACCGGCGACGGGCCGGAGGTTGATATAGCGCTGGACCCGCTGGAGGGCACGACGCTGACCGCGAAGGACATGCCCAACGCGCTGACCGTCATCGCGATGGCGCCGCGCGGCACGCTTCTGCATGCGCCCGATGTCTACATGGACAAGCTGGCGATTGGTCCGGGCTACCCAAAGGACGTGGTGAGCCTCGAGATGAGCCCGGCCGAGCGGGTCGCGGCGCTGGCCAAGGCGCGCGGCTGCAAGCCCGACGATATCACCGTCTGCGTGCTTGAGCGCCCGCGCCACGAGGCGATGATCGCCGAGATCCGCTCGACGGGCGCGGCGATCCGGCTGATTACCGACGGTGACGTGGCCGGCGTCATCCATACTGCCGAGGCACAGCGCACCGGGATCGACATGTACATGGGGTCGGGCGGCGCACCGGAGGGCGTGCTTGCCGCCGCCGCGCTCAAATGCATGGGCGGCCAGATGTGGGGCCGGCTTCTGTTCCGCAACGATGATGAACGCGGCCGCGCGGCGAAGGCCGGGATCTCCGATCTGAACAGGATCTACGCGCGCGACGACCTGGTCACCGCCGACGTGATCTTTGCCGCAACCGGCGTGACGGATGGCTCGATCCTTGCCGGGCTGAAGCATGAGCCCGGCTGGATCGAGGCCGAGACCTTGCTGATGCGGTCGAAATCGGGTTCGGTGCGGCGGATCACCTACCGCAACCCGACCAGCCGGGTCGGCCTCTAGTGGCACGCGCGCTGGTGCTGATCGACATCCAGGTGGCGTTCGATGCACCCTATTGGGGCGCGCGCAACAACCCCGACGCGGAAGAAAACGCCGGCCGCCTGCTTGGTCACTGGCGCGCGGCGGGTGCGCCGGTCTTTCATGTCCGGCATATGTCTGTCGAGCCGCAGTCGCCGCTCAACCCGGCGTTTGGCCGGACCGCGTTCCACCCGGCTGTCCTGCCGCGAGAGGGTGAGCCGGTCTACGACAAGACGGTCAATTCCGCCTTCATCGGAACCACGCTGGAAGCGGATCTGCGTGCGGCCGGGATAGACCGGCTGGTGATCTGCGGGCTCACCACGCCCCATTGCGTTTCAACCTCCACGCGGATGGCCGCGAACCTCGGGTTCACGGTCGATCTGGCGCACGACGCCTGCGCCGCGTTTACCCAAAATGTTCGGACCGACTGGCGGGGTGGCGGCGATGTCGGGGCGGAGGAGATCCACATCGCCGCACTGGACCAGCTTTCGGGCGAATTTGCGCGGGTTGTCTCGACCGATCAGGTGCTGGCGACAGAGCCGTAGCGGCCGGGCGGCTTCCGGTTTTCCGGTTTTCCGGTTTTCCGGTTTTCCGGTTTTCCGGTTTTCCGGTTTTCCGGTTTTCCGGTGAAAGTCGGGCCCGCATCCGGACGCGCTGTCAATCCAAAAAACCAGCGCCATCACGCCACCCGCCCGCAAACGGTGTTCACCCTGCCGGGTAACTTCGCTAGCCTGCACTCATGTCTGCCTTCCTCGATGTCGATCAAAGCCTCACCGGGCGCCGATGGCTCGGCCCGCCGGCCGAAGTTGCGCGCCAGACCGAAGCGCTCGTCCAGTCCACCGGACTGCCGCGTGGCGTCGCCGCCGTGCTCGCGCGGCGTGGCGTCGATGCAGCGCAGGCGGAGGCGTTTCTGGCGCCAACTTTGCGCGACACGCTGCCCGATCCACGCGGACTGAAAGACATGGAGATCGCCGCCGAACGGATCCTGCACGCGGTGGATCGCGGCGAGCGGGTGGCGATCTTCGCCGACTACGATGTCGATGGCGGCGCCTCGGCGGCCTTGCTCATCGACTGGATGCGAGGGTTTGGCCAGCACCCCACGCTCTACGTGCCGGACCGCATCACCGAGGGCTACGGCCCCAATGTTCCCGCCATGGAAATGCTGGCCGCCGATCATGGCCTCATCGTCTGCGTCGATTGCGGCACGCTTTCGCACGAACCGATCGCCGCCGCGGTGGCGAAAGGGGCCGACGTTGTGGTGCTGGACCATCACCTTGGCGGCGAAACCTTGCCCCCGGCGCTCGCCGTGGTGAACCCGAACCGGCAGGACGAAGCAGACGCGCCGGGCTACTTGTGCGCGGCTGGCGTGGTATTTCTCCTGCTCGTGGAAGCGGGCCGCCAGTTGCGCCAGGCCGGCCGTGCCACACCCGATCTCATCGGCCTGCTCGACCTCGTGGCGCTGGCCACCGTGGCCGATGTCGCCCCGCTCATCGACGCCAATCGTGCCCTCGTGGTGCAGGGGCTCAAGGTCATGGCGCGGCGCGCCCGGCCCGGGCTCGTCGCGCTCGCCGACGTGGCGCGGATGAACACCGCCCCGACGTCCTATCACCTCGGCTTCCTGCTCGGGCCCCGGGTCAACGCGGGCGGCCGGATCGGGCAATCCGATCTCGGCGCCCGGCTCCTCGCAACCGTCGACCCGCACGAAGCCCGGGCGCTGGCCGAACGGCTCGATGCGCTCAACACCGAGCGGCGCGAGATCGAGGCCGGCGTGCTGGCCGGTGCCATGTCCCAGGCCGATGCGCGCGGTCTCGATGCTCCGCTGGTCTGGGCGGCGCAGGACGGGTGGCACCCCGGGGTTGTCGGCATTGTCGCCTCGCGGCTGAAAGAAGCGGCCCATCGCCCCGCTGTGGTGATCGGTTTCGACGGGGACGAGGGCAAAGGCTCGGGCCGGTCGGTGTCGGGGGTCGACCTCGGCGCGGCAGTGCAGAAACTCGCGGCCGAGGGGCTGATCGAGCGCGGCGGCGGGCACAAGATGGCCGCCGGGCTGAGCTTGCGCCGCGCCCAGCTCGCCCCGGCGATGGACAGATTGAGCGCCTTGCTCGCCCGGCAAGGCGCGGGGACGACGCAGCCGCGCGCGCTGAACCTCGACGGCGTGCTCATGCCCGGCGCGGTAACGCCGGAGCTGATCGACCAGATCGAGGCGGCCGGTCCCTTCGGCGCCGGCGCGCCGGCCCCGCGCTTCGCCTTCCCTGATGTCCGGATCGATTATGCCAGACCCGTCGGCCAGACCCACCTCAAGCTCGCGTTGTCCGATGGTCTCGGCGCCCGGCTCGAGGCGATCGCCTTTGGCGCCTTCGACACCGCCCTCGGGCCGGCCCTGGCAGGCCATGGCGGCGCCCGGTTCCACGTGGCCGGGCGGCTCGAGCTCAACCACTGGAAGGGCCGGGTCACACCGCAGCTGCGCCTTGACGACGCCGCGACAGCCTGACGGCGGCGCGAAACCAAGTGAAACGGAGCCGAACTTTTTTCGCAGCCGGGGAAGAATCCTCTTGCCCTCTCCGCGGCCATTTCCTAGAAACCGCCGCACTGACAGCGCGGCCCGTTCGTCTATCGGTTAGGACGCCAGGTTTTCAACCTGGAAAGAGGGGTTCGATTCCCCTACGGGCTGCCACTTCTTCCCGATTTTTGTTGTATCCCATGTGGTTACTCCATCGTTTTGCTAACCTGATTGGGGTGGTTAGCAGATTTCGGGTTTCGTTCGGCGTTCTGAAGTTCTGCCAAAGCGCTCTTAGCCAGGTGCATCTGGTCCGACTTCGCCGTGTAGCGGCGCACCTCACCATCTGTTTTGTGTCCAGTGATGGCCTTGATCTCATGTGGGGTGCAGCCCGCCTCGGGGTGCAGACATTGCGGAGTTCCAAGCAGATGCGTGCGTGAGTGCGTCTGATTCAGCTGCCTAGGGGTCGGCGCACTTCTCGGGAATTACACAC
>JANTFS010000096.1 GCA_024763335.1 Paracoccaceae bacterium
TCGCGCGCATAGGCGATGGTTACATCCGGGGCCGGCACGGGTGGGGCGGCCGGCGGGTCGGCCAGATCGGGGGCGCTGCGCGCGATGTCGAGAAGCAAGTCGAGATCAACCCCGGCGCCGACGATCTGGCCGATCCTGCCAATCATCGTCTGGAGTTCGCCGGTCTCGGCGGGGGTGGTCAGCCCGAGGTGGCGTTCGCCGATCTCCAGAGCCGGGTCTCGTTGCACGGCCCCGACGACCTTGAGCCCGGTGAAGGTTTCCACTGCTTCGCGCAGCTTTTTCTCATGCCGCGGTCCGCCAACCTTGTTCAGGATCACCCCGGAGATGTTCACCCGCGGGTCGAATGCCAGATAGCCCTGCAAGAGCGGGGCGATGCCGCGCGTCATCCCGCTCGTATCGATCACCAGGATCACCGGCAGGCCGAGGAGCTTGGCGATCTCGGCATTCGAGTCGGTGCCATCCATCGAAACACCATCGAACAGGCCTTTGTTGGCCTCGACGAGCGACACCTCCGATGCCTTGGCCCGGGAGGCAAGGAAATCAGCGATTTCGTCGCGCGCCTGCGTGTTGAAATCGAGATTGTAGCAAGGCCCGCCGGTCGCCGCGCCAAGCCACATCGGGTCGATGTAGTCGGGCCCCTTCTTGAACGTCGCGAGGTTCACACCCCGTGCTGTGAGCGCGGCGGCAATCCCGGTGGAAATCACCGTCTTTCCCGAAGACTTGTGGGCAGCGGCGATCAAGAACCGCGGGGCGTGCATCAGCCGTGGACCGGGAGCTTCGTTGTGTCGCGGTCAGCCCAGATCTGGCCTGCGAGCGCCTGCGCTTCATCCATCGAACCCGCGCGACCTGCGGTTTTTAGAGCAATCGCCATCGTGCCGATGATCGCCTCGCGGGCATAGTCGTCGGCATCTTCGCCGCGCCAGACCTTCATGAGCCGGCTCACGTCCATCTCCGGATCGGGCGGCGCGTGGCCATCATCGAGGGTGGCGGGCCATTCCTCGATGTGGAGTTCCGTCTTTCCATGCGTCGTCCAGACCGGCGTAGGCTTGTTCGGGCGCCGTTCGATTTCGCCCCCGTCACCGCGGAACACGGCCGCATTTTCTATGTTCATCAGTTGCGCCGCGCCAGAATGGATGTCCATGAATCCGCGGTGGAAAATCCCCTGGATCACCGTGGGCGCGTTGAACGGGTTCAGCATCCGGGTGAAACTGTGCACCGGTGAGCGAAGCCCCAGCAGCGGGCGCAGGTTGATCAGATCGCGCAGTGTCGGGCTGAGAACCTCGAGTGGCACGTAGGCAAATCCCTGCGCCTCGATCTGGTCCGCAGCCTCCTGCAGGCTTGTGCTGACGGGGATTCCAAGCTCACCCAGAACGTCGCGCGTGTAGACGCGGCCCGGCGTGTGGCCTTCGGTGCCATGCATGAACACCTTGTAGCCCGCGCCGACCAGCGCCATGACGCTAAGGATATACCACGGCAACTGAACTCGTTTGCCGGCATAGGACGACCAGTCGATATCAACTGCGGGCAGCTGTGCGGGCAGATCGAAGGTGTCCTTGGTTCCAAGGGCGAACCCGGCGATTTCCTCCGGCGCTTCTTCCTTGAGCCGGAGCAGCATCAGGAAGGCCCCGATTTGCTCGGGCTCGACCTCACCGCGCAGGATCATCGCCATCGAGTCACGGCTCTCCTCGAGAGTGAGGTGGCGCTGCTTGGTCTTGCCACGACCCAGTATCGCGACGAAGCGCGCGAATGGGTGAGGGTTGTTCGGGTCCAGAACCCGGGTCACGTTGTCTTTCATCGGGAATCCCCCGCCGGTTCAGCCTTTGGCGGCCAGGTTCGCGTCCGAGAGGTTCGTCGGAAGCACCCGCAGAACTTTCGCCCCGAGGCCTGCTGCAAACAGCGCGAGTGCCACGCCGCCAAGACCCAACATAAGCTCCCAGATCGACGGCGTGTAGGGGTTCACGACACCTTCGTGGAAACCTTCCAGAACTTCGTAGCCGGGGAAAATCTCGAGCGGGAAGGCCTGGCCACCGATGACGATGACGTAGACTTGGGCAAACCCGCCGATCACGACGAGGATCGAAGCGAGCAGCGTCGACGACCGCGACGGATTGAGGAAGACCAGCGCAATCGGGATCAGGCCGCCGAGCACGATCTGCACGCCCCAGAACAGAAGGGTGTAGATCCCGCCGTTGAGCAGGATGAACCGCTCGTAGGCACCGTGCTCGGTCGCGTAGAGGTTCGACAAGTGGAAGACGATCGCGAAATAGACGACGGCGGCAGCAAAGACGCCGAGGAGGCGGCCGAGCCGTTTCAGAAGCTCATCACCGATCGGGCGGTCGTTGAGCTTGAACAGCGTCACCAGCACGAGGATGAACATCGCGAGGCCGAAAGAGAAGCTCATGATGATGAACATCGGCGCCATGATCGCGGCGTCGTAGCCCGGGCGGGCGACCAGCCAGCCAAAGATGGAGCCGGTGCCGGTGGTCAGCGCAAGCCGCCAAAGAAAGGCGACCAATCCGCCCAGCCTGACCCATTTGTAGTCAAGCCGGCGCATCATCTGCAGCACGAGGTAGACCGCGACCACGACGATGAAGCCATTGTAGAGCAGCACATTCCACGCGAAGATCGAGGTGAAATTGTAGGTGGTCATCGCCACGATCAGCCGGTCGGCGCGGCCAAGATCGAGCACAACCACGGCGAGGCCGCCAACAAGAAGCGTGATCGCAAGAAGCGACGAGAACCGCGCCATGGGTTTGTAGGCCTTTTCGCCGAAAACACTCGCGATCGAGGCGACGTTCAGCGCGCCCGAGGCTGCGACGATCAGGAAAATGGCAAACACGTGGGGCAGGCCCCAGACGATCTGGTTGTTCATGCCGGTGACGGCATGTCCGTGGTGTTCCATGTAAAACCACGCGCCGCCAGCCGCCGCCAGGAAAGCCAGCAGAAGCGCCGCCACCTGCCAAACGCCGGGTGTCGCCTTCAATTCACGATAGATCGTCTGTTCCATTGCCATGGAGATTTCCCCGTCAGAGGTTCGTGTAGCGGACGCCCGGGTTCAGCTCGAAGTCGTCGCGAAGGGCTACCGAAGGATATTGTTTGAGTGCCTTCGAGATCGGGCTGTCGGGATCTTTCAGATCGCCGAACAGGATCGCCGAGTGGCCGGCGTTTTCGCAGGCTTCGACGCAAGCGGGAATGCGGCCCGAGTCGATCCGCGGCGCGCAGAGGTTGCAGCTTTCAACTGTGCCCTTGCCGCGCGGCGACTGTTCCACCTGGTCAGTGATCGTTTCATGCACGAAGCTGCGCGCCTTGTAGGGGCAGGCCATCATGCAATACCGGCAGCCGATGCAAATGTGTTTGTCGACCAGCACAATTCCGTCGACACGCTGCATCGACGCGCCGGTGGGGCAGACATCGACGCAGGGCGGTTCTTCGCAATGCTGGCACATCACCGGGGCCGATGTGGTGCGGCCCGTGGATTTGTCCTTCAGGGTGACCTTGCGAATCCACTCAGGCGCCTGCTCGTCACTGATATGGCCGTGCTCGGCGTCTTTGCCCCAGCCGTTCTCGACCTTGCAGGCGGTCACGCAGTCATTGCAATCTTCGGAGCATTTCGAGGCATCGATGAGCAGCCCCCAACGTTTGCCCGCATCCGCGCGCCCGGCGGCTTCGGCAGTGCCGCCAAAGGCCATCAGCGTGACGCCTGGCGCGAGGGTGAGGGTAGCAGCCGCCGCGCCCGATTTCATGATGTCGCGACGGGTCATTTCGGCACGGTTTGTCATTCGCTCATCTCCCCCGACACACGCGCGAGATAGGCCTCTATCGAGCTCGGGTCGTCCGGAGTCGCCATGATCCGGAGTTCTTTCGTTTCAGAGGGCGTCGACCGGTGGCACATGAAGCAATCCACCTCGACGGCGGCATAGTCATGACAAACGCGGCAGAAGTGTCTCTCGTCTTCGAAAGTCACGTAGTTGCCAGCGTCGTCCTGAACGCCATGGCAATCGAAACATTCACCGAGAGACGCCTGAATAGGCTCATCTTCCCCCGGCATCACGTTGCGAATGCCTTCACGCATCGTCAGATCACGGTCATGCAGGAGCATATCCATGTGATGTATGCGCCAGTAATCGTTGCCCTCGGGATGCGGGGCGCCGGTTGCGTGCGGCAGCTCGACGGGCAAGTGCTCGTCGGCCGCCGCACTCCCGGCGAAACCAATCGCGGCAAGGAAAGCGAGAACGAGCCGCATGGTCACTCCCCGAGACCCATCTTGATGTAGCCCGTCGGGCAGACATCGGCACAAATGTGGCAGCCAATGCACTTGCTGTAGTCGGTATCGACGTAACGACCGACCGTGCGTTCGCTTTTCGGCACCCGGAACACAGCATCCTGCGGGCAGAAGATCACGCAGTTGTCGCATTCGAAGCAGAGACCGCAGGACATGCAGCGCTCGCCTTCTTTCTGCGCCTGCTCCTCGCTGAAGCCAATGATCCGCTCTTCGAAGTTGCCGAGAACGGCCTCGCCCTCGATATCCAAGTAGTTGCGCTCTTCGCGCGGAACATATTGGAAATGGCCTTTGAACAGCTCGTCATGCGGGATGATCTGGCTTGCCGAGCGATCCTCGAAGTTGTGCACCGCCCAATTTGCCGACGACGTGCCGGAAACCTGTTGGTGCGGATACTCTGCAGGATCCTTGCCGCGCTGATGCAGCTCTTCCATCAGGTTCCAGTGATGCACATCGACCTTCGGGCGCTTGTGGATATCGCCATCGTCGAGGAAGTCGGTGATGGTCTCCGCAGCGATGCGGCCGTGGCCGATGGCCGTGGTCAGCAGGTGTGGACGGATGATGTCACCGCCAACGAAGTGCTTTTCCTTGCCCTTGACCTGGTAGGTGGGGGTGGCATCGATGAAGCCGCGGCCGTTGTCGAGATCTTCGAGGCCATGGGTCAGGTCGCCCATCTGGCCGATCGCAGCGATGATGATGTCGGCCTCAAGCGTGAACTCGGTGCCTTCGATCGGTTCGGGAACATTGCCCTTCATCGTGCATTCACACATCTTCAGGCCGGTGGCGATGCCGTTTTCGTCCTTGATGACTTCCAGCGGCATGACGCCGCCCTTGATGTCGATGCCTTCGCGCTTGGCGTCTTCACGCTCGTGCTCGGCGGCAGTCATCTGTTCCACCGGGAACAGCGAGGTCAGCGTCGCTTCAATCCCCGACCGGGTCAGGAGACCGGCGGCGTCGTGAGCGGCAAAATCGATGACCGTCCCGTCCGGATGCTCGGGGGCCTTGACCTCGGTGATGTTGCCGAGGCGGCGGGCAACCGAGGCAACGTCGATCGAGGTGTCACCACCGCCGACAACGACGACCTTCTTGGCGGTGCCGAGCACCCAGCCCTTGTTGAAGGCATCAAGAAACTCGATCCCGTTGATGCAGTTCTCGGTGCCGTCCCAGCCCGAGATCGGCAACGGCCGTCCCTGCTGCGCGCCGATCGCCCAAAACACCGCGTCAAATGCCTTGTCCAGCTCTTCCATGCTCACGTCGCTACCCACGCGGGTATTAACGTGCACATCAACACCCATGTCGATGATCCGGCCGATTTCCTTGTCGAGCATGTCGCGCGGCGTCCGGTAGCCCGGGATGCCATAGCGCATCATGCCACCAAGCTCGGCGTTGGCTTCAAACAGCGTCACGGCGTGGCCATCAAGGCGCAGGAAATATGCCGCGGCGAGGCCGGCGGGGCCGCCGCCGATGATGGCGATCTTGCGGCCGGTATCGGCGCCGGGCTCACCCATCTTGATGTCGTTGTCGTTGGCCCAGTCGCCAACATATTGCTCGACACCATTGATCCCCACGTAGTCGTCGACCTCGTTGCGGTTGCAGCCGGCTTCACAGGGCGCCGGGCAAACCCGGCCCATGGTGGCCGGGAACGGGTTGGCCTCGACCATGTTGCGGAAGGCGTATTCCTGCCACGGCATGTCTTCGACCGGCGGCTTGTCCATGCCACGGGCGATCGCCAACCAGCCACGGATGTTGTGGCCCGAGGGGCACGAACCCTGGCAGGGCGGAGTCTTGTGCACGTAGGTGGGGCACTTGTACGAGTGGTCGCCCTGAAAGATTTTCTCTTCCAGATCCCAATCTTCCGTGGATTCACCTTCTTCGAAGCGCCGGAAAGTCGGCTTCGTGTCGGGGGTCATGTCATTCATCGCCTATTCCTCCGCTTCCGCCGCCTACGCGGTGGCATCCTCTTCAGTTTCCTGGCCATCCAGAATGATCGCATTCGACACCAGCTGGTGTACGGACACGATCGAATCCATGTCGTAGCCATATTTCGGCATGACCTTCGAGAACTGCGTTTTGCAGATCGCGCAGATCGCAGCCAGATGGGTCACCCCGTGTTCTTCGGTGGTTTGCTGGAGCGCGGTCATTCGCGGGCTCGCGCCCTTGATCCGCAGGTCCATCAGGTCATCGGTCAGCAGACCGCCGCCACCGCCGCAGCACAGGGTGCTCTCGTGCGTGGTGTCGCGGTCCATGTCGACGTAGTTGTTGCACACCGCCTTGATGACGTTGCGCGGGATTTCGAACTGTCCGCCGGGCATGTCGCCCATGCGGCTGCCGCGCGCGACATTGCACGAATCGTGGAATGTCAGCGTCATGTGGTCGTTTTGCGACTTGTCGAACGTCAGGTTGCCCTGCTGAATCTCGTTCCAGGTGAATTCGAGAATGTGCTGCGGCACCGGATAGTTCGGATCGAGGAAATCCCACGGACCGGCGAGCGTGTTCAGGAACGAGTAGGCCACACGCCAGGCATGGCCGCATTCGCCGAATATGATCCGTTTCACGCCAAGGTCTTTCGCGGCCTTGCGGATCCGCTGCGAAACCAGGCGCATATTTTCATAATTGCCGATGAAGAGGCCGAAGTTGGCGGCTTCCGAAGCATACGAGGAAAGCGTCCAGCTGACCCCGGCTTGGTGGAACACTTTTGCGTAGCCGATAAGGCCGTCAATATGCGGTTCGGCAAAGAAGTCGGCCGACGGCGTCACGAGAAGGATGTCGGCGCCCTGTTCATCGATCGGGATTCGCACGGTAACGCCGGTTTCGTCCTCGATATCCTCTTCGAGATCTTCAAGTGTCGCTCTCAGCGCCTTGGGGTTCAGGCCGAGGTTGTTGCCGACGTCATGGACCTTGCCAATGATCTCGTTCGAGTACTTCATCCCGTAGCCGACGGCATCGAGGATATCGCGGGCAGCCATGGTGATCTCGGCGGTGTCGATGCCATAGGGGCAGAACACCGAGCAGCGACGGCACTCGGAGCACTGGTGGTAATACGAATACCACTCGTCGAGCACTTCCTTGGTCAGGTCACGCGCGCCCACAAGCCAAGGGAAGTATTTCCCGGCAAACGTAAAATAGCGGCGATAGACCGAGCGCAGCAGATCCTGGCGCGCCACGGGCATGTTCTTCGGATCGGCCGTTCCAAGGAAATAGTGGCACTTGTCGGTGCAGGCGCCGCATTTCACACAGATATCGAGATAGACCTGAAAGGCACGGTTCTTTTCGGCCAACTCCGCCATCTTGGCGAGCGCCTTTTCCTTCCAGTCCGGCACAAGCTCTTCGGGGAAGCCCAGCGCCTTGTTGTGCTCGGGGCTGGCCAGGAACGGCTGCAGGCCCTCCATCGCGCCCGGCTTGATGCAGGGGATTTGCAGCGGGTCGTCCAGTTGCGGGACTTGGGTATCGCCGTCAGCCATGGATTACTTCTCCAGTTCGGCCGCCCAGGGGGCGATGTGGCGCTGCTCGCGCGGGTTGTCGACCTGGTTGCGGCTCGGGCTGAAAAACACGCCCGGCGCATGCAGGAGCTTCGAAATCGGAAAGACGATCATCAGAGTGATCACCAGTGCAAGGTGGATCAGGATGAACGGGTCCGTGGGCAGGCGGTTGATCTGAAAGGTCCAAAGGCCGCTCATGAACGCCTTGACCGCCAGGATATCAGTGTGGGCGACGAATTTCATCGTCAGGCCCGAGAGACCGATCGCCAGCAGCAGGGCAAGGATCAGGTGGTCCGACGGGCTCGAGATATAGCGCACACGATCCACCAGGAAGCGGCGCGCCCAGAGGCCGGCGAGGCCGAGCACCATCGCAAAGCCCGCGTATTTGCCGAACGGCTGAAGGAAATCGAGCCAGAACGGCGTCGTGCCCGGGATCGTGTATCGCAGATGCCGGATGATCACCAACCAGAGCGCCATGTGGAACGTCCAGCCGAACAGCCAGATCCACTTGTTCGATTTGAACAGGCTTTCGAAAAAGATGACTTCGCGCAGCATGCGCAGGACAACACCGCCCGTTGTGATCGGGGCCGGGGTTGTTGGAATCTTCAGGGGAGCGGGCGTGACCGCGTATTTGCGCACCTTCAGCGCAACACCCACAACGATGAGGATCGTCGCGACGTAGAACAGCAGTGCGTAGATCGTGGATAGCACGCGGACTCCTCCCATGGCTTGCCCTTTGTTTTTTTGTCAGGGCATTCGCAGATAGGCTTGGGTCACCCGGCGGCCTCGCGGTCGCCGGGCTGAATTGTTGTGATCAGACGCAGCCGGTGGGCTTGGGCAGACCGGCAATCTTACAGGCCTGCTTGGCCGGGCCATAGGGGAACAGCTCGTACATGTACTTGTTGTTGCCCTTTTCCGGACCCATCGACTTTTTCGCGGCCTTGATCAGCACGCGGACAGCCGGGGCGATCTGGTACTCGTCATAGTACTCGCGCAGGAAGTTCACCACTTCCCAGCGGTCATCATCCATTTCGATGTCTTCAGCTTCGGCGATCACCGCGGCCAGTTCCGGGGTCCAGTCGCTGAGGTTGGTGATGTAGCCCTCTTCGTCGCATTCGACGGTCTGACCGTTCACTTCATATGCCATGTTCGCTTTCCTTCTATTGAACTTGCGTTAGAGCCAAGCCTGGGTCCGGTCGTGCTTCGCGACCAGATCCACGAACCCGGCATAGTCGACACCCTCGATCCCGCCGATCAGGCGCTTGGCATCAAGCCCGCGCGCATCGAGGTCGGGCGACAACACGTAGAGCGACACGTTTTTTCCGAACTCTTCAATGATTTCGGTCAAACCGGTGCCGCTCAGCCCACCGTAGACGCCATCTTCAATCATGAGGATCGCGTCGCCGGCCTTGGCGTGGTTCAGGCAGCTCACGAGCGCCTGCGTTGCGAAGGGCGATTTGTTTACCGTGTGAAGCGTAGACATATCTCCCCCCCCTTAGAAGCTCAGCACGACGTCGGCATCAGCCATGACGTCTGCCATTTCGGCGCGGCTGACGACCTTGATAGCGGGTTTCTCCTCCCAGTCGTCGTCCTCGTCTTCATAGACGACCTCAATGAGATCATCTTCGCTGAGCCCCCGCTCCTCCAGGCTTTCGCGCTCGACATACAGTTTCTGCACATCGTAGTCGCCAAGGGCCCGGAATGTCGGCGAGAAATTCTTCACGCCAATTCCATCGGTATTCTGTCCCTTCGTGAGCTGGAACACACCATCATCCAGGAACGCAAGCGCCACGTCCTGCTCGAAAGCTGCGCCAATCAAGACCACTTCGAGGCTTTCGAGCGCATAGATCGTGCCATAGGGCGCCTTGCGGTTCACGTAGAGGAACTTTTTCACGTCAGACATCTTGTTCCCCCTCAGTCGCCGAAGGTCACCAGACGGTCTGTCTGGATACCCATTTCGATCAGCTGGCCAAGTCCCGAGATGCGAAAGCCCTCGGCGATGTTGTGAGCATCTTTGCCCTGGCGCTCGGCTTCATTCGCGTCAAGCATGCCCCGGCGCTGGGCCGCGGCGATGCAGACAACGAGATCAACCCCATGCTCCTTGGCGAGCGCCGACCAGTTTTGCTGGATATTGCGCTCGTCCTGTGGCGGAACCGAGAGGCGCGTCGCGACGTTCACACCGTCATGGTAGAAAAACACCCGCGGCACTTCGTGGCCGGCCGCCAGAGCGGCCGTCACGAATTTGTAGGCCGTGTCCGCAGCTTCGTGCGTGTATGGGCCTTCGGAAACGAGAACTCCGATCTTCACTTCTTCTCTCCTCCCCAGGACGCTTAGAAGTGCACGTGCGCGGACATGTTCATCGTCTTGCGCGCACCGGTCCAGGTATCGAGGTGGTGCTTGGTGAACGCCAGGCCCGTCTTCTCGAAGAAGCGGTTCCAGCCGATGCGCTCGATCCACTCACCCATGCGCTCCCAGTGCTTGGCGTCCTTCTTGTAGGTGCCGACGATCTTGCGAACGATATCGGCGACCTCCGGCCAATGCGGCGGGTTGTTGGGCAGGTTGGCGACGGCCAGCTTGTGGAAGGTCGGCTTCGAACGGGCGTTCGAGTGCTTGCCGCCCACCCAGATCGCGATCCGGGTTTCTTCCTTGCCGTTGATCTGCATCG